>JAAYED010000038.1 GCA_012728955.1 Chloroflexota bacterium | reverse complement strand
GCGCACTGGCTGGTGCAATTCTTGGCGTTGTTGCAGCAGTGTTGCTGGGACGAGTGCAAAAGAGCGCCTCCAACAGAGCTGGCGCTGCGCGTTCGGACGCGCACCCCGTGACATTGCAGCAGGCCATGTCTATCGCGGTCCAAGTGGTGAATGTACTCAGGCAGTTGCTCAGTTTGGCCTGAAACCAGCGCATAAACGCAGCTGCAGGCGCCGTGCGCTGATTCCAGCCTGCGGCAGCCGGTTGTTCTGCGCAGCAAATATCGGTTTGGGAGGTCCTGTGTACCGCATCCTGTCCAAAGCGACGTTAACACCTGTCACCACAGAGTATGTCATCGAGGCGCCCGAGATCGCCCGCAAGGCGCAAGCCGGCCAGTTTGTGATCGTTCGGGTCACCGAGCATGGGGAGCGCATTCCGCTCACCATTGCAGATAACGACATCGAGGCGGGAACGATCACCATCGTCGCCCAGGAGATCGGTGCCACCACGCAGCGCATGAAGCAGCTCTCTCCCGGCGACAGCCTGGCGAGCTTCACAGGGCCTCTGGGGCGTCCCTCTGAGATGGAGAACTATGGCAATGTGGTGCTTGTGGGTGGCGGCCTGGGCATCGCAGCCATTCACCCCATCTGTCGCTCTTTGCGTGCGGCGGGCAACCACGTGATTGCCATCATCGGGGCCCGAACCGGTGAGCTCCTCTTTTGGGAAGAGCGCATGCGCGCCGTAACGGACGAGCTGATCGTCGTGACGGACGATGGCAGCTACGGGCGCAAGGCCCTCACCACCATCCCGCTCAAGGAGCTCTGTGAGGAGCGTGAGATCGCCCGCGTGTGGGGGGTGGGCCCCGCAATCATGATGAAGTTTGTCGCGCTCACCACCAAACCCTATGGCGTCAAGACGATCGTCAGCCTGAACTCGGTCATGGTGGATGGCACCGGCATGTGTGGCGCCTGCCGGGTATCGGTGGGGGGCCGCACCTTTTTTGCCTGCGTGGATGGTCCCGAGTTCGACGCCCACCAGGTGGACTGGGACCTGCTGTTCAGCCGTCAGCGCTACTACCTGGAGGAGGAAAAGCGCGCGCTCGAGCTCTTCCAGAAGGAACAGATCAAGTCCGGGCAGGAGGACGCTCGATAATGGCTACCGTAAATCAAGGTCAAACAGCGCGCCACGCGATGCCCGCACAGGATCCGGCGGTGCGAGCCCATAATTTCAACGAGGTGGCACTGGGGTACACCCACGAGATGGCCGTCGAGGAGGCACTCCGTTGCATCCAGTGCCGTCGCCCGCTCTGCATCACCGGTTGCCCGGTGCAGGTGCGTATTCCCGAGTTCATCAAGGCTCTGCGCGAGGGGGATATGTGGCAGAGCGTGGCCTACCTCAAGGATCACAACAGTCTGCCGGCGATCTGTGGCCGCGTATGCCCCCAGGAAACGCAGTGTGAACAGCAGTGCGTGCTCGGTCGGCGCGGTGAGCCGGTGGCCATCGGCAGGCTGGAACGGTTCGTTGCGGATTGGGAGCGGCAGCAGGGGATCCGGATTCCCGAGGTAGCGCCGTCCAACGGCAAGCGGGTGGCAATTGTGGGCTCTGGCCCTGCGGGCCTCACCGCTGCCGGCGACCTCGCGAAAAAGGGCTATCAGGTAGACATGCTGGAGGCACTGCACGCCGCAGGCGGCGTGTTGATCTATGGCATCCCCGAGTTCCGTCTGCCCAAGTCCGTCGTCGCAGCCGAGATCGACTATGTGAAACAGCTGGGCGTCAACATCCGCCAGAACATTGTCATCGGCAAGCTCTACACCATGGATGAGCTTCTCCAGGAATATGACGCCATCTTTTTGGGTACAGGCGCTGGGCTTCCCATCATGATGAACATCCCCGGTGAGAACCTGAACGGCGTGTACAGCGCCAACGAGTTTCTCACCCGGGTGAACCTGATGAAGGCCTTTGACTTTCCCAACTGGGATACCCCGGTGCGGGTGGGCGAGCGTGTAGCCGTGGTGGGTGCGGGCAACGTGGCAATGGATGCTGCCCGATGCTCGCTCCGCCTGGGTGCCAGAGAAGTGCACATTGTCTATCGCCGCTCGCGGGATGAGGTGCCAGCGCGTGCTGAAGAAGTCGAGCACGCCGAAGAGGAAGGCGTCATCTTTGACTTTCTCACCAATCCGGTGGCGGTGCTGGGCAATGAGCAGGGCACCGTGGCTGGGCTGCGTTGCATTCGTATGGCCCTGGGCGAGCCCGATGAGAGCGGCCGGCGCCGCCCGGTTCCCGAAGAGGGCTCCGAGTTTGAGTTGGCCATGGATACGGTCATCATGGCGCTGGGCACGCGGCCGAACCCGCTGGTGTTCACCGAGGCGCTGGGGCTGCAGCGCTCCCGTCAGGGCACCGTCGTCGCTGATCACACCACGGGGCGCACCACGCAGGAGCGGGTGTGGGCGGGCGGTGACATCGTTACTGGCGCCGCTACCGTCATCAGTGCCATGGGCGCCGGTCGTGTGGCAGCCAACGATATCGATGCTTATCTGAGCGGAGGGTGTGCGTCGCCCTGGGCGCCGGAGGAGAACTAGTGGGAGGCAGCGTTGTGACCGAGCCCCGCTTGCACATGGAGATCGCACAGCAGCCCGTGGTGCTGCAGGGCCTGCTGAACGAGGGGCGTTCTGCAATCGAGCGACTGGCGCGCGAGATCAAGCAGCGCGGCATCGCCCATGTCCTCATCGCGGCCCGAGGGACCTCGGACAATGCGGGGGTGTACGCCAAGTATCTCTTGTCTACCGCCACTGAACTGGCGGTAGGATTGGCGGCGCCTTCACTGTACACGCTCTACAATCGTCCGCCTCGGCTCACGAGGGACACTCTCGTGCTGGGTATCTCCCAGTCGGGCATGTCTCCGGATATCGTAGCGGTGCTCCAGAACGCCCGTGAGCAGGGGATCTATACGGCTGCCATGGTCAACAACACGGCTTCACGGATGGCCGAGGCCGCCGAATGCGTGGTTCCATTGGCCGCCGGTGAGGAGCGGGCCGTTGCTGCGACCAAATCCTATACGGCACAGTTGATGGCCGTCGCCATGCTGGCGGCGGCGCTCTCGGAAGAAGAGCGCTGGTGGCAGGAGCTGGAGCTGGTACCCCAGGCCGTTCGTGCGGCGCTCGATCTGGAGCAAGTACTGGCCCGCCGCACCGAGCGCTATCGCTTCATGGATCAATGTGTAACGGTTTCCCGTGGCTACAACTATGCCACTGCGCTGGAATCCGCGCTCAAGATCAAGGAACTGACGCATACCAGCGTCACCGGCTACTCGGCCGCTGATTTTTTGCACGGGCCCATTTCGATTGTGCGCAATGGTTATCCCGTGATGACCATCGCATGCCAGGGCCCGACCATGGATTCTCTCCGTCAACTCATCGGCAGGCTTGGGGAGGCAGGGGCGGAGCAGATCATCGTGACCGATGATGCCGACACGGCGGCCCCGGCGGAGCTCAAGCTGGTGCTGCCCGTGGCGGTGCCCGAGTGGCTCTCGCCCATACCTGCCATCATCCCTGCCCAGCTTCTGGGATACCATCTGGCGCTGGCCCACGGGCTCGATCCGGACAATCCCAAGGGTCTCGACAAGGTAACCGAGACGCGCTGACCACAAAAAGTGAGCGAGACACGCCCCGTTGCTCTGGATATGAGCAACGGGGCGTGTTCTGTTTCACAGTGCCGATCCTTGGTGCGCCCATCCCGCCTGCCCATGCGCCATCTAGACCAGGTCGATCATCACCTTGATGGCGACATCCTTGCGCGCATCGGCAAACTCCAGTGCCTCCTGGGCGTGCATCAGGTCAAAATGATGCGTCACCAGTGAGCGCACGTCGATGCGTCCACTGCCTGCCAGGGCGATGGCGGGGGGATACCGGTTGGCGTATCGAAACTGCCCGCGAATGTCGATCTCTTTGCTGGCGGCAGAGACAATGTCCAACTCTACCATGGGCTGTGCCGGCAACCCGGTAAGGACGGCAACTCCGCCAGGACGGGTCACTTGGAGCGTGTTACGCGTGGTGCGCACCGAGCCGGCGGTCTCAAGAGCCACGTCCACGCCCATGGAGCTCCAGGCATCTCCCGAGCCGGCAAGCAGTTGGCGTATCTGCTCCGTGGCATCCCCGCTCCGGTCGTCCACAACATCGGTGGCACCCAGGCGTCGGGCGTGTGCCAGACGGGCGGGGGCGATGTCTACCGCGATCAGCCTGGCAGCTCCAGCCGTTCTTGCCGCTTGAAGGGTGAGCAGACCGATGGGCCCGCAGCCGAACACCGCCACCACGTCGCCCGGCCGTACCCTTCCACGCTCCACTGCCCACAGCCCCACGGCCAGTGGCTCCATCATGGCGCCATCATCCATGGTCATCGACTCGGGCAGGGGAAAACAGTGCGTTGCTGGCCAGGCGACATACTGTGCCAAAGCGCCATCGACGGGTGGGGTAGCCATAAAGACGACGTCAGGGCACAGGTTGTAACGCCCGCTTTTGCAATACCGGCAGGTGCCGCAGGTGTATCCGGGCTCCAGCGCCACACGATCGCCAATCTTGAGGGTGGTGACGTCGCTGCCCAGGGCAACCACCTCTCCAGCCGATTCGTGCCCAAGGACCATTGGCGCCTGCACTACATAGTGCCCGATGCGACCATCACGGAAATAGTGGACGTCACTGCCACACACGCCCACTCGATGCACCCGGACCAACACCTCTCCGGCCCCGGGGACAGGTACCGGGCGCTGCTCCAGTCGCACATCGCCGACGCCGTACAGCACGGCTGCCATCATCCGATCCTGCATGTTCATTCTCCTTCCGGCCGGGTGTGGCGCTCAGCGAGGGCGCCACCACAGCCAGCTTGGATTGTAGCGGAACACCACGTCAGTGTCGCCTGCGGGCACGACGACACCGCGAAACAGTCCGTCCACCGTCAGAATGCCGGTGGAGTGATCGCCGATCTGTGCCTCCCAGCCCGGATAGTGCATGTCGGCCAGTACCAGCAGATCGCCGCGGCTGCAGGTAGCCTGTAATGTCACGCGGGTCGGCTCGTACTGCACGATCGAGACAGGCTGGAGGTCGCTGGCAGTCAGATCGTCGTCAAGGGCCACTTGTTGACCGGAAACAGAGAAACGCCCTGCCGACAGGCACCAGGCACGCGGCCAGCTGTCATTGTTACGGTAGGCCACCACGTCTTCCGAGCGGTACACAATCTCGTGGTCTCCGCGGCCCAGCAGGTGACCGGCGAGCACCTGTCTCCCCATCGAGTCGATAAAGCGAATGCTCTCGATACGGACAAAGGCCTCTGGGATCACATTCTCGATCCTGAAGGAGGTGATGTCCGCCGGGGACTCCAGCGTCCAGCTGGCCTGGTAGACGTGGCCCGGGTGCGCCTCGGCGCGATAGCTTGAGACGGCGGGAAAAGTGCTGGCCACTGGTGCCATGCCGTGCCGCGCCTCTCTGGTCACGTCTTCTCGCTCAAGGGCCCACTCAGCCGTCTCCATGCCGGCACGGAGCTGCAGCACCAGGGGGGCGCCCCGAGCTCGTTCCAGGTGCAGCGATGCCACCAGGGTGCCCTGCTCCAGTGCAGCGGCATGGCTCAGAAAAGATTCCACCTGCAGCGTGACCACATCGGTCACGGCGACCTCGTGAGTGAGGTTGTATGGCAGCGAGGCAAAAGGATCCGACACGTCATAGAGCTCGGCGGTTTCGTCCGTGGGCAGGACCTGGGGGATCAGCACATAGCGCACATTCAGTCGGTCCAGGGTCGTGGCGTCCGGGTCGGCCACATAGGCCCCATAGGTCCGCGGCACGAGGGGCATGTACAGGCTGGCCCCGGCTACGCCATAGCCGGCGCCGATGTTGGGATACAACGAAGCACGCTGCACCGTGCCCGTGGGCACGATCGTTTCAGTGGTCCAGGTGCGAAACGGACCCGTTTCCTCCAAGACAGAGAGCAGCGCCGGAGTCTGGCGGATCTCTGCCAATGGACGTGCCCCGTTAAAAGTCAGCCTGAGTACAGAGCCATAGGCGTACAGATCCGCTGTCACGATGAGGATCGCCAGCGCCACGGCGAGGTGGCCTGGCAGGTGGCGAGTGCCCCTCAGCCAGAGCAGGGCGCTGGCCAGGTGCACCAAAGGAAACCAGCGCCACCAGGCGATCAACGTATCGGCGTCTGTGGCGAGGGTAGCTGCAACAATGGTGCTCAGCGAGAGGAGCGCCGGTGCAAGGACCCATGCGGGGAGCCGACGGAGATCAGACCCCCGCTCAAGGAGCGTGTCGAGCCCCTCGCCGGCCAGCACCGCCAGCGCCAGGCTTGTCCACAGCAGGTAGCGTGCCGGCACGCGAAAGAGATTGACCACCGGCACCCTTGCCAGCAGCCCGTAGAGTGGGTTCCACCGACCCAGGGCCAGCAGCAACCCCACCAAACCCAGCGTCACCCAGGCCCAGCGTCCACGCCGATGGCTGTACAGGATTGCCAGCCAGGCGAGCAACACCGTCAGTAATCCACAGTAGCCCATCAGCTCTACCGAGCCAGTGGGGTAGGGGTTGCCGAGGATAAAGGGTGTGAGGAAGGTGGCCGTCAGGAGCGGGTGGAAGGAAAAGCTGGTAAAGAAAGCGCTGTCTACGCCGCTGGCCCGCTGCGAGAGACCGGCCAACTCCACAGAGGCCAGCAACTGCGGCCCTGCCAGAACAACCCCCAGCCCCACGCCGGCAAGAACCATCAGTCCCAGTCGCAGCGCGCCACCCTTGTACCGTTTCCGCAGGCAGAGATACATCGTCCAGGCGGCTGCAGGCAGCAGCAGAAGCAGCGACATCTGCGCGTGGCCTGCCAGGAATTGAAGCGCAACCGCAGTCACCAGCGCTACGGTCCAGCCACATCGGGCTCGGACACCATCCTCAAGGCTCATGTGCTGGATGGCTGCCAGCATCCAGGGGAACCAGGCAGTGACGCTGATGATGGCGACGTGGCTGGCGTGGGCAATGGTGAATCCTCCCAGCGCATAGGTCAGCCCTGTCAGCAGTGCACCGCCTCGGGAGAGCCCCAGAGAACGCGCCAGGGCGGCGCCGCCCCATCCTGCCAGAGCCAGGTGCAGCAAGACCGAAACGGTCAGTACGACTTCGGGAGGCAGCCACAGATGCAGCAACAGGTTGAGGGGATACAGTGCTCCCGACTCGCCTTCAGCGAGCAGCGGGTATCCCGCACCGATATCAGGTGCCCACCAGGCCAACTCTCGCTGCCTCAGGGCCGTTGCCACAATGGTCTGCTGCGGCAGATAGAGGCGCACCAGGTCCCCGCCAAAGACCACACTCTGGGTGAGCGGCAGGTAGGCAAAGAACAGGATGGCGACGAGGCAGACCAAGGCTACGATCTGCCAACGGGGCAAGTCGCCCGTCCTCATCGCCAAGCCCTCCATCGCAGTCTGGTGCGGGTAATGGTCACACAAATGGGGCAGCCCTCCACGAGGCGCTGCCCCAACATGCTGCGCGGGCGAACCGCGCAATCAGGCACGATAGGGCCGCAGGCCCAGGTAGACCTCTCCTGCGGTCAGCGTCCGCAGAATGACCTCTGGCGAACGTTTGCCCAGGCGTTCGTGCAGCTCGCGTACGCTCAATGCCCGGTTGCCGTTGGCTACCAGGATCCTGAATACCCCGTCCACGATGGGAATGTCGTCGGACAGATATTCGGGCTTGTGCGAGCAGCACGAAATCAGAGAGTCCCACAGCGGGTCGACCTGATGTACTTCACCAGTTTGAGGATTCACAGAATCGATCATCTGGTCGGCGGATAACTGGGTAAGGGTACCGGCGCATTCGTCACAAAGCAGGTCGGCCAAATAGACCCGAATATCGCGTCCCTGCTCTACCCACCAGCTGAGGTCGATATGAAAACGGGTGTCCAGCGTTGGACGTTGCCATCTAAGCGCCATCACTTGCCTCCCCGGTTGCAGCATAGTGCACTACCTGATCGCGGGCGAGATCGTTTCGACGGGAGAGGGGCCGCTCGCGCATGTCATCTGGCGTCTCGTATTCGGTACCCTCGAGGGAACCATCATAGGCCCAGTCGCCAGAGCCAACCGGATCAAAACAGGCACTGCGGGTGAGGATGGCGAACACGGGAACCGCTCCCGAACGGTGATACATGTTCACCGCCGAATAGAGTGCCTGGCACGAGGCCACTCCCTGCGGGCTGAGTTTGGCCAGCTCTGCAAACACCGCCTTGACCAGCGCGTAGAGGCTGCGATCTGACTCGAGTGTGCGTGCCATCAAACCGGCTATCGCAGCGGGATCGGCCACATCGATGAGTGTGGCCGCATCGTGCCGCACGCCGATACGTCCCAGCTGCATCTGCAGCACCAGCGCGTTGTCATCCACCGATGCCTGCCGCACCCAGCCGCTGCTGCTGCTGCGGGGCACCGTGACGGAGAGCTTGAGCGTGTTGGGCTGGTCGGAGTTGGTGACGGTCACCAGTCCTCCCACCACCATGCCTACCTGCTTGTACCAATCACCCAGTCCGGCAACATAGCCCTCATCGGGAACCAGCCAGGCGGAAAAGCTCTTGCCATTTCGACCGTCCACCAGGGTGATGGGCAGGCGCTGGCCTTGTTCATACGTGAACAGCGCCAGCAGGCGGCGCCCTGCGGGCATGGTGCCGGCATAGAGATGCGGAAAGGACACTTGGAAGGCGATATCACGGCCCTCATTGATCGAGGCACCGGGCAGGCTGTCCAACTCGTCACCCAGCGCCTCGATGACATCGAGCATGGTCAGCCCCACATACTCGTGGCCCTCGGGCCGAAAAGGCTCGGCATGGACCGCCGGGCGCGCCACGGCTGCGGCAGGCATCAACGCCCGCAAGAACCAGTTCTGGGCGGTGCGAGTGCCCACATTGATGAAACGCTCGTCATTCGCCAGGGCGTGGTTCAAGGAAAAGAGCTGTGCCTGTTGCGATCCTGCCAGCCCCAGGTCGAGACGCGCCAACATCTCTGACACGGGAAGCGGCACACCGGCCTCGTAAATGGCTGCCTCTGCCAGGTTGAGGTGGCCCACGTGAAACTCGGGCAGGAGCTCGTTTAGAAACCACACCCCGTCAAAGTGGATCCATCCGTGGTCCTGGTGCAGGGCCTGTTCAACCACTGGGGCTACATACGGTGCATAGGTGGCGAGGATCTCTTCATCCGCGAGATCCTCCTCGCTGGCGCCCACCAGTTCGTCCAGCGGACGGTTGAGGGGGTGCTCGATATCCAGTCCCGATGCGAACTCGGCTTCGGTGCCGTCCTGAAACGCTACCCGTACCACCGTAAAGGCATCGTAGCGAGGATTGACACCGGGCCTGGTCGAGACCACTGTGGCAGTGGCCATGTCACGATCGGTAAAGTATAACGTCTGGCCTGTCTCATAAGTATCGGCGGGTCTGTACACCTCGCCGTCGCTTACCTGCCGCGCAGCGCGCTCTTTTTCAGTCTGGATCAATTGGAACATCAGTGCGGTAACCAGCGTATCCAACGACGCGGGTTGGCCGCGCTCCAGGATCACGCCCGTCAGGAAATCCAGTTCCTGCTCCGTGACCCGAAAGTCGCTTTTCCAGTAAGTGGGCTCCTGGGTTCGCATTCTACGGACTCGGGCCATCTGTCCCCTCCGGTCTATGGGCGGCATCGCCATATAAAAAAAGGCTCCGGCTCAGGGTGGCCGAAGCCTGGTGGATCAGTGGGCGAAACAGGGCTCGAACCTGTGACCCCTTCCTTGTAAGGGAAGTGCTCTCCCGGCTGAGCTATTCGCCCGGGGCACGGTCAATCTGATCCCGAATAGTTTACCACAGGCCCCGTCTGCGGTCAAAGGTTGACGGGATGGACCCTGCGACCCCCGTGCGGGCTACATCACCTCCGGGGCGCTCATCCCCATGATGTCCAACACCCGCTTCAGAACCACCTGGCAGGCCCGCACCAGTCGGAGACGGGCGGTGCTCTGAGGGAGGTCCTCCGGGTTGGAGCTCACCACGCGGCAATCGCGGTAAAAGGCGTGCAAATCGGCGGCCAGGTCATAGGCATAGTATGCCAAATGGTGCGGCGCCAGCTGCTCTGCCGCCAGTTGAATGATCTCTGGCAGGCGTACCATGCGACGGATCAGCGTCAGCTCGGCAGGATGAGTGAGCAGGCTGAGGTCGGCCTGTTCGTCGGAGACGATCTCTCCATGTCGCAGGATGGAGCAGATGCGTGCATGGGCATACTGAATGTCAAACACGGGGTTCTCGTCCGACTGGGCAACTGCCAGATCCAGGTCAAACTCCATCTGGCTGTCGGCGGAACGCGAGAGCATAAAGTAACGCATGGCGTCGGCGCCGACTTCATCGACGACCTCACGCAGAGTGATGATGTCCCCTGTCCGCTTGGACAGCCGGACAATCTCCCCGCCACGCTTCAGCGTCACCAGCTGATATAAAAGCACCGTCAGCCGTGCCGGATCGAGCCCCAGCGCCTGCATCATAGAGTGCATGCGGGCAACGTGCCCCTGATGGTCCGCTCCCCACACATCGATGACGCGGTCGAATCCACGCTCGACGAACTTGTTATAGTGATAGGCAATATCTGACGCAAAGTATCCGGGCGTCCCGTCCGAACGCACGATCACTTCATCCTTGGAGCCACCAAAGGCCGTTGCGTTGAACCATACGGCGCCGTCATGCAAATCCAGATGGCCGCCCTGCCGCAGCAGCGACATGATCGCATCGTACTGACCCTGCTGATAGAGTGTGCGTTCAGAGAACCACCGATCGTAGGATACGCCCATCGCGGCGAGGTCATTCCGCGCTTCGGCGAGTACTTGGTTCAACGCCAGTTCGCCCACCGCCTGTGACCCCGCCTCCTCGCCCAACTCGAGGAAGCGTGCGCCGTGTTCAGCAGCCAGCTGCTCACCAATGGCTACCATGTAGGCGCCGTGGTAGCCGTCCTCGGGGACCTCGAACTCGGTCCGTCCCAGAGCCTGGGCATAGCGTGCATAGGCAGTGGCATAGAACATGCGCATGCGTGCGCCCGCATCATTGACATAATACTCGCGCTGAACCGTGTAACCCGCCACCTGCAGCACCGACGC
This sequence comes from Chloroflexota bacterium, assembly GCA_012728955.1. GTDB lineage: Bacteria > Chloroflexota > Anaerolineae > UBA1429 > UBA1429 > JAAYED01. The sequence continues at coordinate 11,036 of JAAYED010000038.1, read as the reverse complement.
CAGGGCATCACCCAGAACTGCGTTTCGCGCCGAGCCCATGTGCAGCGGGCCCGTGGGGTTGGCGCTGACATACTCCACCTGCACCCTTTGTCCGGTTCCCAGAGTGAGCGTGCCCAGCGTGTCGCCTGCCTCCAGAATGGCGTTCACCTGCCCCTGCAGCCAGCGCTGTGCCAGCCGAAAGTTGATAAAGCCCGGCGCAGCAACGGTTGCCTCGTCAATGGCTGCGGGCAATTGCAGATGCTCCACTACGGCTTGGGCGATCTTGATCGGTGCCATGCGCGCCAGGCGAGCCAGCTGCATGCAGACCGGCGTGGCGTAATCGCCCAAAGCGGCATCACGGGGATGCTCCACCGGCACGTCCGCGGGCAAGTCAAAGGCGGGCAGGGCGCCCTTTTGCTGTGCATGGCGGAGCGCGGCGCAGAGCGCGGCACGGATGTCAGCGTCGATCATAACTGTTTCATCTCCATCCAGTTTCTGCCGATCGATACCTCGACCTGCAGCGGTACGCGCAGGTCAACAGCATGGGACATGGTCTCTACCAGCAGGGCGCGCGCCTCATCCACATCGTCGTCGGCTACCTCCAGGACGAGCTCGTCATGCACCTGCAGGATCATGTGGGCATCCAGCTTGCCACTGCGGAGTTCTCTGTAGAGCCGGATCATGGCGACCTTGAGGATGTCCGCCGCACTGCCCTGAATGGGCATGTTCACTGCTGCGCGCTCGGCGGCGTTTCTGACCGCGGGATTCACGCTGCGCTGGGCGAGCTCGGGAAAGTATCGCCGACGCCCCATGATCGTTTCTACATAGCCCTGGCGGCGCGCCAGCGCGATGGTCTCATCCAGGTACTTGCGCACGCCGGCAAAACGCGAAAAGTAGGCTTTGATAAACTCGGCTGCCTGCTCCGGCGTGAGGTTGGTGCGCGAGGCGAGACCAAAGGAGCTCATGCCATACATCAGCCCAAAGTTGATGGCCTTGGCCAGGCTGCGTTGTTCGTACCCTACCTCGGACAAGGGCAAGTTGTAAATGGCGGCGGCCGTAGTGGCATGCACGTCCTCTCCGCGCTCAAAGGCGGCAATCATCTCCGGATCCTCCGAGACGTGCGCCAGCAGACGCAGCTCGACCTGCGAATAGTCACAACCCAGTAGCTGATGCCCTGGCGGAGCCACAAAGGCTCGCCTCACATGACGGCCCATTTCGTCCCGTACGGGGATGTTCTGCAGGTTGGGATCGCTGGAGGACAGGCGCCCCGTGCTGGTGCCCGTCTGGTGAAAAGAAGTGTGCACCCTGCCGGTATGCGGGTTCACCAGTCGCGGCAGGGTATCGATATAGGTGCCGCGGAGCTTGTCCAAGCCACGAAACTCGAGCAGCTGCGCCACAATGGGGTGTGCGTCCTTGAGCTGGTCCAATACCGCTGCGTCTGTCGAGGGGCCCGACTTGGTTCTGCGCACCACGGGAAGGTTCAGTTCCTGAAAGAGCACCTCGCCCAACTGTTTGGGAGAATTCAGGTTAAAGGGATGGCCGGCCAGCGCATGGATACCCCGTTCGAGCTCGGCAATCTGTTGGCCCACGCTGCGCGACATCTCTTTGAGATAGGGGACATCCACCAGAACACCGTGCATCTCCATGTCTTTGAGCACCGGCACCAGGGGCACTTCGACATCAGCGTACAGGGCGCCCTGTTGCCGCTCGTCGAGCTCGGTGTGCAACACACTGTCCAGCCGCAGGGTCATGTCGGCGTCGGCACAGGCATACATGCCTACGGCGTTAATCGACACTTTGTCCATGGTGGTTTGCGTACGCCCGCGACCGATCAGCTCTGAGGTGTCCGTCATCTCGATGGACAGGCGCTGAAAGGCCTGTTCCCGCAGGCTGATGCCCCGCCCCGTAGGAGAGAGCAGCCAGGCGGCAAGCATGGTGTCGTCACATAATCCGCGAACGGGCATACCGTGTCTCTCGAGCACGATCAAATCAAACTTGGCGTTGTGCAGCACTTTGCCCTTGGCTGGGTCGGCCAGGAAGGGCCCCAGAGCATGTGTAACGGAATCGAGGGCAAGTTGGGCCTCGCCGGTGGCGGCAACATGTCCTACAGGAACGTACCATGCCTCACCCTGGCCTGTGGCGATCGAGATGCCCACCAACCGGCACAGCATGTGCTCCACGCCGGTGGTTTCGGTATCGAGTCCAATCAGGTCCACCTCTCGCAGTCTGCTGACCAGTTTCTCGAGCAGGGCAGGGGTATCTACGATGGTATAGTCACCAAAGACCCGCGGCTCATCGCTTGTCGTGGACGCGGGCGTGGCAAACAGCGACAGCTGCTCGCCAGGCGTTACGGCATCTGTGGGCAGTCGGTCAAGCAGAGAGTGAAAGCCCAGCTCGCGCAGCATATCCATCAGCTGAACGCGATCGAAAACGCCCCAACGGGCATCCTCCAGGCTCAGATCCACATCCAGATCGCAGACAATGGTCACGAGATGGCGGCTGAGCAGTGCGTCCTCGTGTCCCTTTTCCAGAGCAGTACGGTAACGGGCCTCCTTGATCTCGTCCAAGTGGGCATATACGCCATCCACCGATCCATACTGACCGATCAGGCGCCTGGCGGTCTTTTCGCCGACGCCTCTCACCCCGGGGATATTGTCCGAGGTATCACCCATCAGGGCCTTGTATTCGATCAGCTGCCTCGGGTCGAGGCCGTACTGCTCGCGCACGGCGGCCATGTCATACAGGCGCGTGTCGCTCATGGTGCGCCGCGGCATGACGACCTGGACGCTTTCGGTCACCAGCTGCAGCGTGTCGCTGTCGCCCGTGACGATGAGGGTCTCCAATCCCTTTTCAGACGCCAGGTGTGACAGCGTCCCCAACAGGTCATCGGCCTCGAAACCTTCCAGCGTCTTGACGGGGATGCCCATTGTCTCGGTGAGGGACTGGATTCTCTCCACCTGAACGCGCAGATCGTCAGGCATCTTGGCACGTGTGGCCTTGTATTCGGGGTACTCTTCGTGCCGAAAGGTCCTGCCCGAGTCAAAAGTAGCGATCACATAGTCCGGCCTGAACTCGGCAATGACCTTGAGCAGCATACTCGCAAAGCCAAAGGTCGCGTTGCTGGGCTCACCGTTGGGGGCGGTGAGCGGTGGGGTCGCAAAATAGGCGCGGTAGGCCATTGCGTGCCCGTCGATGAGCATCAGGCGTGGTTTTTCCTTCATGGCTCTGCCTCCGATTGCTGATTATAGCATACCATCTTGCTTGAACAACCGTCGCGGGATAGAGTCCTTTTGCTGCTGTTCTAGACGTTCCGCGTGACCCTGTGTATAATGCAGCTGAGATTGCGTGTCAGGCCTGCGATAAGGAGAGATCCATGAATGTACTTAACCGGATTGTGATGGTGCTGCTGATTCTGGCTTTGATGGCGCTGGCAGCGGTCATGTTTTACGATCCTCAGCGGGCATTGGAAGCGGGTACATGGGGAATGGACATGGCGCGGGATGGTGTGCTGAGCATTGCTTCCGCTCAGACGCTGTACTATCGCATCGCCCTCGCTGTGCTCGGGCTGTTGCTCTTTGTCCTCCTGATTCTGGAGCTCCGTCGGACACGCAAAAAGTCAGTGCGCATTCGCACCGAAGGTTCTGGCAAGGCCAGCATCGGGGTCGAATCGGTCACTCAGAGCCTGGCCTATCGTATCGATGAACTGCCCGGTGTACGGGATGCCAAACCGCGTATCAGCAGCCGCGGCAAGGACGTGACGGTGTCGGTAGAGCTGCACACCAGCCCCTCGGTGAACGTGCCCAATGTGACCAACCAGGTAGTGGCGCTGGCGCACGAGATCATCGAGACACAGCTGGGCGTCAAGATCCATGGTCCGGTAGAGGTGGTGGTGGCTCACGAGCCCTTCCCTCGCGGCAGCATGAGCCCTGCACCCAATACGCGCCCTGTGGCTCGCCCCCAGAGCAGCTCTGGGCCCATGATCCCTCCGGCCGCGCGCCCGCCCGTCTCTGGGCCCGTGAGCGGACCGAGAACCATTGGTGAACGCCCCTCATCGTCAGAAGCCCCTCGGCGACCTGACGGGCAGTAGGGATTAGAGCGAACTCGAACGCCCTCGCAGCGGCGCTGAACGACAGCCGCTGCGAGGGCGTAGCAATCTCGGGAATGCAACACCTCGTGGAACCCGTGGAACAACCGTCACAGCAAGTTATCGATCTGGCGCGCCTCGTGGAGGCGCTCTTGTTTGTTGCTGATGAGCCGGTGAACGTCTCTGATTTGGCCGAAACCCTGGAAGTGGGTGCAGACCAGATCCAGCAGGCATTGGACTGGCTCGTGGCGCAAGGCCGGGACAGGGGAGTGGCGGTTACCCGGGTGGGCATGCGTGTGCAGATGGTGACCGCTGCTGAGGCTGCCCCCGCAGTAGCCCGGTTCCTTGGGATGGATCGTACGACACGGCTCTCTGCCGCGGCCATGGAGACGGTAGCCGTGATCGCCTATCGCCAGCCGGTAACCCGAGCACAGGTGGAGGCGATTCGCGGCGTCAACTCAGACGGCGTGATTCGCACGCTGCGCGCCCGCAATCTCATCGAGACCGTGGGGCAGTTGGAGCAGGCGGGGCGCCCGGAACTGTTGGGCACCACCTTTGAGTTCCTGCGATATTTTGGCCTCGAGTCGCTGGACATGCTGCCCCGATTCCCCGAACTGGAAGACAGCCTGCCTTCGGCGCCTCAAGATTGAGCCCCATTCTTGGGAGAACGGCTCTGCTACGAGGGCTGGGCTGAGCTCTCACTCACCTGCAGCGAGATGCACTGCGACACGCCCTGATCCTCCATCGAGATGCCGTAGATGGTCTCGGCAGCCTCGATGGTTCGCCGGTTATGGGTGATCACCACGTATTGTGTGTTTTGGGCGCGGTGACGGAGCATGTCGCGAAAGCGCCCCACGTTGGACTCGTCCAGCGCGGCGTCCACTTCATCCAGAATACAAAATGGCACTGGGTTGGCCGCCAGCAGTGCGAAAAGCAGGGCAACAGCGGTGAGTGCTCTCTCTCCTCCGGACAACAGCGACAGGCGCTGGGCGTGTTTGCCGGGTGGTTGAGCGATGATGTCCACCCCTGAAGCGGCGAGATTCTCCGGATCGGTCAACACCAGACGCGCAGTGCCGCCACCAAAGAGCTCGGTGAAAAACTCCCGAAAGCGCTCGTCCACGGAACGGACGGCTACGCCAAAGTCGCGCTCGATAACCTGATCCAGCTCCTCGATGACTTCGTGCAGCGAGGCGATGGCGCCACGCAGGTCCGAAATCTGGCTGGAGAGAAAAGTCTGGCGTTCCAGCAGACGCTCATATTCGCGGGGGGCTTCGGGGTTGATGCTCCCCACGCGCCCCAGGCGCGCGCGCATCTGGCGGATCTCGTCGCTCAAGCCAGAGGGCAGAACCATCACCCGGGGCAGCTCTACCACGTCGTCATCCAGATTGAGACGCAGCTGGTGGGCAACCGTATCGGGCAGGTCGATCGGTCCCAGCGATTCCTCGATCTCCAGGCTCAGGCTCGCCTGACGATCGTGCGCGCGGTCCCGCTCCAGAGTGGACTGGTTGAACTCTGTCTCTGCCTCGTGCAGCCTCTCCAGGCTGGCGGCCAGCTGACGTGCACCTTCCTGCTCCTCAACCTCCAGCTGTGCCCTGCGCGACTGGACCGGCACCAGTTCACCTCGGGCAGTGTCCAACCTGGCCTGCAGCTCGGCCAGATGGGCTTCGCCCTCGACGATCTGCTGCTGCACATCTGCCAGCCGAGCAGCGTGCTCCGCGCTCTGCGCGCTGCGGGCAGCCACCTGCTGATCGATCTGCTCAAGGTTACGCACGTGGGTGTCTCGCAGCGCCTGTACGCTCTTGGCGGTGCGCTGGCTCACCTCTGCCTCGGTCTGCAGCGCGTTCAGGCGCTGGCGATCCTCGGCATCCTGCACGGCCTCGCGGCGCTCCACCAGGGCCGCCAGGCGATCCGAGAGGGCCTGCCCCTGTGTATCCAGTTGGCCCAGGCTGGCATTCACTGCTGACTGTCTCTCTGCCAGTTGGACGAGATCCTTCTCCAATTGTTCAGAGCGGGCGGTCAGCCAGGTCTGGTCACGCTCTGCCCGTGCGATCTCGTCGCTGTGACGCACGGCGGCCTGGTGAGCCGCGTCGCGGGCTTGTCTCTTGCTGGCAAGGAGGCTGGCTTGCTCTCTCAGGGTGCGCTGCAGTCGGTCGATCTCCGACTGGGCGGTTGCAACGGAATGGGAGGCACTGCTCAACGCTTCCTCCGCCGAGTGGAGCTGTGCCGGGAGTTCGCGCCATTCGCGCTCCTGGGCGAGCACGCGGGTCTGAACCTGCCGCGCCCCACCGCTGACGGCACCGCTGGGCTGGGCCGTATCGCCCTCCAACGTCACCAGCAGGGATGCGCCGCTGCGCTCAGACAACAGCCGGCGGGCGACGCGCAGATTGTCGACCACAAGCACGTGGCCCAGCAAGAGATCGAATACCGGCTGGAGATCCGCATCGAAACGGATCAGCTCACTGGCAACGCCTACTACCCCTGGCGTTCTGGCCGCTTTGATGGGGGGCCGTGCGCGGAGCGTATCCAGGGGTAGAAATGTGGCCCAGCCCGAGTGGCGCTCCTTTAGAAAGGCGATGGCCGCCTCTGCATCACTCCACCTCTCGGTGACAATGTTCTCCAGCCGCGTACCCAGTGCCGACTGGATGGCCTGCTCATACTCGGCTGGCACCCGCATCAGCGTGGCCACTGGCCCACGAATGCCCTGCAGCGTATGACCCGCACGCAGCACCTCGCGCACCCCTGGATGAAAGTCACTCATCTGTTCGCGCTGACGCTGCAGACTTTTCTGGCGAGAGTTCAGCTGGTCACGGTTGTCGCGGGCCTCACTGGCGATCCGCTCTGCCGCTACCAGTGATTCACGGGCGAGGGTCAGCGCGGCGTCGTCTGACTCGCGTTGCTCCTCCAGTGCCCGCTGCTCGGTCGCCAGCGCCTGTTCTCTGTCGTGTAACCGGGTGTACTGGGCCTGCATGCCAGAGAGCTTTTCGGTGCCTTCCAGCGTCCGGGTGCGTACCGAGTCACGTTCGCGAAGCAGCTCATCGCGGCGTTCAGACAACTGTTCGGCCTGTGCCTGCCGCTGGGCCACCTGGCGCTCACGGGCCGTGATCTCTTTTTCCACCGAGCGGATGGCCTCGGCCACCTCCTGCCTTTCACGGTCTGCTGCAGCAAGACCGGCCTGCAGACCTGAGATTTCGGTGAGGCAACTCTGATACCGTGCACTCAGCTCGGACAGTTGTGCGGCTGCACGGGCGACCTCGTCCTGCAGCACGCTGCGGCGCGAGAGCAGGGCCTGTTTGTCCTCCTCGGCCGATGCCCGCTGCTGTGCGTACAAGCGTGCCCGCTCTCCGCTGATGGCGAGCGTGCGGCTTACCGACTCGTGCTCTTCGCGCAAGGTGGCAACCTGAGCGGACAGCGCATCCTGCCGCTCTGTTTCCCCTGCGATCTGTGAGCGTAACCCGTCCTGATGTGCCTGTTGCTCACGGGCATAGCTCCGCTGCGCATCCAGCGCTTCACGCGCCTGCACAAGAAGCACCTCGGCCTGCGCCACGCGCTGTTGGCTGTTTTGCCACTGGTAACCGAACCAGATGCGCTGCAGCTCCCGCAGGTCCTGTGCCAGCAGCAGGTGCTCCTCGGCGCGCTCCGCCTGACGGCGCAAGGTACGGGCCCTGGGGCGCAGCTCGCCGATAATGTCTTCGGCCCGCTCCAGATTGCGCTGGGTCTCGGCGATGCGCTGGAGGGTCTCTTCGCGCTTGCGGAGTTGAGGTGCAATCCCGGCTGCCTCTTCAAAGAGCGAACGCCGAGCCTCTGGCGTCAGGGCGAGCGCGGCATCCACCATGCCCTGCCCGATGACCACATAATTGCTGGCAGTAACGCCGGCGCTGCCCAGCAGGTCAGCGATCTCGCGATAGCGGACCCGGCTGCCGTTCAGGAGGTATTCGTTCTCGCCGGACCTGTACGCCCGTCGCCCGATAGTGACTTCGGTAAAATCGATGTCGAGCCAGCGATCGGCATTGTCCAGCGTCAGTGTGACTTCGGCCATTCCGAGCCGTGCGCGCTTGCGCGAGCCGGCAAAAATCATGTCCTCTGTGCGCCGACCTCGCAGGTTGGTGTAGCTCTGCTCACCGAGCACCCAGCGGATCCCGTCGGCGATGTTACTCTTGCCGCTCCCGTTGGGGCCCACAATCGCCGTAACGCCATCGCTGAACTCGAACACTGCGCGCGAGGCAAAGCTCTTGTAGCCATACAGTTCCAGACGCTTCAGGCGCATGCGGTTGATATGACCTCTTGCTGTGCAGCTGTTTTGGACCAGCGTGTTGCCACGCTACAGCGATCGATCTCGAATGGCCGCCCGTGCCGCCCCCTGCTCAGCGGCCTGTTTGCTGCTGCCGGTACCTGTGCCCCATACCACGCCGTTCACCAGCACCTGCGCCTGAAAAGTGCGCCGATGCTGAGGTCCGCTTTCTTGGACAATAGCATATGCCGGCGTGATCTGCATGGCTGACTGGGTGTACTCTTGCAGGTACGTCTTGGGATCCTTGCGGGTGCGTTGATCCTCGATCTGCTCGGTGTGCGTCTCCAGCAGACGTTGCACAAAGCGGCGGGTCTGCTCCATGCCCCCATCGAGATACATCGCCCCAGTGAGAGCCTCAACAGCACCGGCAAGATTCGCTTCGCGGTCCTGGCCCCCGTTGGCTGCCTCGCCACGGCCCATCAGCAGGTACCGGCCGAGGGCACACTGTCGTCCGATGGCGGCCAGCGTCTCGCCGCGGACAATGTATACGCGCAGCCGGGTAAGTTCGCCCTCTGTGGCGCTGGGGTAGCGCGCATACAGCCACTCGGCCACCAGAAAACCGAGAATCGCATCGCCCAGGTACTCCAGTCGCTCATTATCTCCGGCAGCCAGGCCTGGATTCTCGTGGGTGAAGGAGCTGTGCGTCAGTGCCTGGTCGAGCAGCGACAGATCCTGGAAGGAGACCCCGGCTTGGGCCGCAAAGGCGGTCAGTTGCTGCAAACGGTCTGCCTCAGGCATCGTCAGGTTCCGCAGCGGGTGACTGGTGCGCAATCTCGATATGCAGCTCCTGCAGCTGCTTGTCTGTCAGGAACGAGGGCGCATCGGTCATCAGATCGACTGCATTCTGTGTCTTGGGAAAGGCTGTCACCTCTCGAATGTTGGGCTCACCGGCCAGCAGCATCACCAGGCGCGCCAGGCCCGCTGCGATACCGCCGTGGGGTGGGGCGCCGAACTCAAAAGCTTCCAGCAGGTGCCCGAACTGGGTTTGTGCCGTCTCGTCTGACATGCCGATGGCCTTGAACATCCGTTCCTGAATGTCTCGCCGGTGAATACGGATACTGCCGCCGCCGATCTCATACCCGTTGGCGACAATGTCATAGGCCTGTGCGCGTACGTGGCCGGGATCGCTCTCCAGCAATGGCAGGTCTGCCTCCGCTGGGGCGGTAAAGGGATGATGGACGGCGGTGTAGCGCTCTTCCTCGTCGTTCCATTCCAGCAGCGGAAAGTCGGTGATCCAGGTCATGGCCAGCACGTTGTCATCTACCAGGCCCAGCTCGTGCCCCATGTCCGTTCGCAACTGCCCCAGCACGGCAGCCACAACCTTGGCCTGGTCCGCTACGATGAGGATCAGATCCCCCTCGTTGGCTCCACAGGCGGAGACGATCTCTTGCAACTGCTCGGCCGACAGGTGGCGCGAAAGCGGGGTGTGCGCACCCTCGGCGCGCAGCTGTATGGTGACCAGACCCCGGGCGCCCAGGGCGCGTGCTCGCCCCGTCAGCTCATCGATCTGACGACGCGTATAGCCGGCGCAGCCTGGCGCGACGATGGCCTTGACCTGACCGCCCGCCGCCAGCGCCTCGGAAAAGACCACAAAGGGCATGCCGGCAACTGCTTTGCCGAGGTCGACCAGTTCCATCCCGAAACGAAGATCGGGCTTGTCCGAACCGTAACGCCCCATCGCCTCGGCATAGGTCAGCCTGGGGAACGGGACAGTCGCGATCCTCTTGTCGGATACTGCCGGAACCAGCGCCGTCAACAGGCCTTCGGTCAGCTGCAGGATGTCCTCCTGTTCCACAAAGGACATCTCAACGTCCAACTGTGTGAATTCGGGCTGGCGGTCCGATCGCTGGTCCTCATCGCGAAAGCAGCGCGCGATCTGAAAGTAGCGCTCAAAGCCGCTCACCATCAGGAGCTGCTTGAGCTGCTGAGGCGATTGCGGCAGCGCAAAGAACTTGCCGGGATGCAGTCTGCTGGGCACCACATAGTCGCGGGCGCCCTCGGGCGTGCTCTTGAAGAGAATCGGCGTCTCGATCTCGACAAACTTGCGCTCGGACAAATAATCTCGGCAGAACAGGGCCACCTCATGGTACAGAACCAGGTTGCGCTGCATGCGTGGGCGACGGAGATCCAGATAGCGGTAGCGCAGGCGCAGTGCCTCATCTACCTCGCTGTCCCGGTTGATGTGAAACACGGGCACGCGCGCGGTATTCAGGATCTCGAGCTCGGTGGCAACCACCTCAATGTCGCCGGTAGGCATGTCACTGTTGCGCATCCCCTCGGGGCGCTCACGGACGACACCCTTGATGCGCACGACATACTCGATGTGCAGATCAGAGGCGGCTGCATGTACGTCAGGATTTGTGTCCGGATTAAAGACGATCTGGGTGATGCCAAAGCGGTCGCGGAGATCCACAAATATCAGATTGCCGTGGTCGCGTCGCCGATGAACCCATCCCGCAAGGGTCACCGTCCGTCCCGCGTCTGACAATCGCAGCTGACCGCAGTCCTCTGTCTTGAGCATCTGGGCGTCTCCTGAAGCAACCGGTGGTTCCAGTCATTATAAGCAAGCCAGAGTGGCGAACCAAACATGCATCTGCTCGGTTTGAACTTGTTCAGGCAAGGTCTAGAATGGGTACAGCAGACCACTCTGGGAGGTGCCATGAGCGAGAGGGGTACACCACCCGT
>JAAYED010000037.1 GCA_012728955.1 Chloroflexota bacterium | reverse complement strand
CGGAAGAACTGCAGACCAAGGCTGATGGTGTACATCTTCGAGTCGCTGAGGTAGATCAAGGGGCCGGTAAAGTCACTCCAGCTGTTGAGGAACTGGAAGAGCCCCACGGTGAACAGGGCGGGCTTGGCCAGGGGCAGCACGATCTGCGCAAAGATGCGCGGATGGGCGGCGCCGTCGATCTTGCCCGCGTCGATCAGGTCGTTGGGAATGGTCCGGAAGAACTGCCTCAACAAAAAGACGAAAAAGGCGCCGCTGAAGAAAGAGGGCACGATGAGCGGCAGCCAGGTGCCCACCCAGTTCAGCTTGCTGAAGGTGATAAAGAGCGGAACCATCACCACCTGATACGGGATCATCATCGTGGCGACGGCGATCAGAAAGAGAATGTCACGCCCGCGCCAGCGGATGCAGCCCAGGCTGTAGGCCACCAGCGAGTTGGACAGGACAGCCCCGATCACCGTGGTGGCCGCGATAAAGACCGTATTGCGCAGGTACAGCCAGAACGGGAAAAAGGCGATGGAATCCGGATAGTTCTGCCACACGATGGGGTTGGGGAACCACACCAGTGGCCAGGCAAACACCTGCCTGTCGGATTTGAGCGATGTAGAGACCATCCAGTAAAAGGGCAGGATAAACAGGATGGCCAGCGGGATCAGCATGGCGTGCGAAAAGATCTGCCGCAGCACATGCTTGACCTGTGCGATCCGCTTCTGGCGAGAAATCTCGCCACTGCTCATGTGTGCCGAGCCGCCAGCGGTTACTTCCATGGGTTACCTCCTGTCATCGGAAGAGTGTTTACCGCAACGTACTCAGCCGCCCGCATAGTACACCCAACGGCCGGAAGAGCGGAAGGTAAGCAGCGTAAAGAACATCACGATGATGAACAGCACCCAGGCCATCGCGCAGGCGTAACCCATCTTGAAATACACAAAGGCGTTACGGTAGAGCGCCATGGCATAGAACATCAGCGATTGGGCGGGGCGACCGTCGCCCTGGCTCATGATATAGGGCACTGTGAACATCTGCAGGGCGCCGATCATGCTCGTGATCAGCGTGAAAAAGATCACCGAGCTGATCATGGGCAGTGTGACGTGCCGGATGCGCTGCCACCAGTTGGTGCCATCCACTGCGCCGGCATCGTACAGGTCTTGAGGCACGTCCTGCAGTGCCGCGAGATAGATCACGACGCTGCGCCCGATCGTCCAGAGGGACATCAGGATCACGGCTGGTTTGGACCACTTGGGGTCAGCCACCCAGCCGGGCCCCTGCACATGAAAGAATTTCCAGATAATGGTGTTGACGAGGCCCACCTGGGGGTTGAGCATCCAGAGCCACAGGATCGAGAGAGCCACGTCGGGGACGAGCACGGGCAAAAAGTAAATGGTGCGGTAGACCGTCTGTCCGTGAATCTTTTGGTTCAGCAGGATCGCGATGGTGATGGCGCAGGCGATGGCCAGCGGCACAAAGAACACGGCGAAATAGGCCGAGTTCCCCAGGGAGCGACGAAAGACGTCGTCCACCATAAAGAGCTCGCGATAGTTGGAGAATCCCACCCAGCGTGACGCAGAAAGCACACTGTACTGGGTAAAACTGTAATAGATGGACGAAAGGATCGGCCAGCCGGTGAGTGCCAGAAAACCGATGATCCACGGGCTGGCGAAAATCACGCCCCAGGTAAAGTCGGATCGCTCGAGCTTGCTCATGCGCCGGCGCTTTTGCGGGGCAACGGAAACTGCCATAGTTGTACTCCCGTTGTGCTAAGCCAGGAGGGCATCGGATAGAGCAGGGGGAGGCAGACGGGCTGCCTCCCCCTGAGGGCGCGACTACATAAAGCGCTCCATTTCCTTGGCGGCGTTCGCCTGAACGTCGTCCAGGGCCTCCTTGGCGGTCTTGGTGCCATGGATAACCAGGTCACGCGCCTCGCCAAGTGCGGTCCACAGGAACTGGCCGATGGGCACGGGGGGCCGTGTATCGGCGATGGGCAGCAGGTCCATAAAGACCTTGTGCTTGGGATCTTCGGTGTACACCGGATCCTCGGCCAGGGTCTTCAAGGTGGGGATGTGGGCGGTTTCGCGGCAGTAATAGTTCATGCCAAACTCGCCCGGGCCACCAAAGGTGCTGATAAAGTCAAACCCGCCAGCGACGTTCTTGGCGCCGGCCGGCACCACCACGGACCATCCACCAGCCATGGTGGCCGTACGGCCGCCTGCGGGGAAGGGGGTGGTGATGATGCCATAGTCCACGTCGGGGGCGTACTTTTTAAAGCCGGCGATACGCCAGTCACCGTCGACCCACATGCCCAGCTGCCCCACGTAGAAGGGGGAGAGCGCCTCGGTGCCAAAGGCGGAGGAGAAGCTCTCATAGGCCTGGATGTCGTACTTTTCGGCGTACTGACGGCGCCATTCCATGGAGGCCACGCAGATATCGCTGTTTACAACGATATTGGAGGGATCGCTCTTGTCCCAGAACTTGTGGCCCCAGGTCCACTCCCACAGGTAGGGGCAACCGCCCTGGCCGTACCAGGGGATGAACCCTGCGCGGGTCATGCGGCCGTCCTCGGTCTTGAAGAGCTTTTCGGCCATGGCGTCCAGCTCTTCCAAAGTGGTGGGCATGTTCTCGGGGTCAAAGCCGCCCTCGCTGATCACCGCCTTGTCAAAGTAGACGGCGCGGGTGTCGGTGTCAAAGGGGAGCGCCCAGACCTTGTCCTGCCAACCAGTTACTTCGGTCCATGCAAAGGGGAAATACTGGTCGGAGGTGATGCCGTTGCTGGCGCACAGATCGGTGAGATCGGTGAGCGAGCCCTCGGCTGCCCAGGCTGCCACGATGAACCGGTCAAAGTAGGCGGCGTCGGGCGGGTTGCCGGCGGCGATGCTGGTGAGCAGTGCCTCGGACATCTGGGTGCCCGCCGTGGTGGGCTTGTAAACCGACTCGAGCTCTTTATCGGGGTTATTGTCCCGATAATTCTGGATCATGGCCTCTTTGACCTGGCCATCGAGACCCTCGGGGCTGCTGTTGTCCCAGTAGAGGATCTTTTCCTTGGCGCCGGCCGCCGGGGCGCTGGCGCCACCACCGCTGGCCGCTGTCGGGGCCGTGGCCTCACCACCGCCTTCGGTCCCGCCCGTCGGGGCGCTGGGTGTACAGGCCGCCAGCACGGCTCCCGCCGCGAGGGCGCTGTACTTTAAAAAGTTACGCCGAGTAAGCAGTTCGGACATGTCACTCCTCCTGATATCCTGGCAAATGCAACAACAGGGTCATCACATTCCAATCTGCGGTAATAGGCCCTCCTTTCGCGCGAACCGTCCGTATTGGGTTACCCCGCGGTTCGCACCACAGGATCTACACCGGTGGGAAGCCGCTTCCTACCGAGACAAGTGTCGGCAGGTCATCCGTTGCGCCCGCGTCAGCGGCGCCGGACCTGTTCCCCTTGGAGGAGGTACCCAACCCATCCTCTACTGGTACGATAACACACAGCAGCACCACTGTCAATGTGCGCAAATCAATAGGCATAATGGCGGATGCCATGTACTGCTTGGCGGGGCGGCTCCCGTTCAGCCGATCGGCAGCACCGTCACCGGGTTGGTGAGGGTGCCCAGCTGGCCGATGGTCAGGCTGATGGTATCGCCCTCGCGCAGGGTAAAGGTGTCGGGCGGCACCACGCCGGTGCCCGTCATCACCAGCACTCCCGCCGCAAAGGTGTTGCAGCGCCCCAGATAGTGGATCAGCTCCGCCAGGGGGCGGTGGATCAGGCGGGTGTGCGTCTCGCCGCTGAACACGGTGGCCCCCTCGCGCTCGATGCGGCAGGTGATGGGCAGGTTCAGCGGATCCACCGCCTCGGCCAGCACTACCACCGGGCCCAGGGCGCAGCAGCGGTCGTACACCTTGGCCTGGGGCAGATAGAGCGGGTTCTCACCCTCGATGGAGCGCGAGCTCATGTCGTTGCCCACCGTATAGCCCACGATCTCGAGGGCGGGGGTCACCAGCAGGGTCAGCTCGGCTTCGGGCACGTCCCAGGTCGAGTCAGCGCGGATGCCCACGGCTTCGCCGGGGCCCACCACCCGCTGCGGGGTGGCCTTGAAAAAGATCTCGGGCCGCTCGGCGTCATACACCTTTTCATAAATGGTGGGCTCGCGCGACTCGCGCATGCGCGCCGAGCGCGACATCTCATAGGTTACGCCACAGGCCCACACCTCCTGCCGGTCGATGGGGGCCAGCAGGGTCAAGCCCTGTTCCAGCAGGGCCTCCACGGCGCCCAGAGGCTGGCACGCGGCGGCTGCGCCCTCCAGGGCGGCGCTGGCGGCTGCGGCGCGACCGCTGGCAGCCAGCAGCCAGTCGCCCAGGCTGGCGTACTGCGGGTCTCCACTGGCGGTAAGGTCCACCAGCTGTCCCTGGCGTATGTACCCCAGGTGAGCGGGCTGGTCGCCAAGGCGAAAACGGCAGAGGGAGCGATCTGGCAGCATGGAGCCTCCTGTAGTCCCGTGCGTAATGCGCAACAGGCCGCATGGTAACCCCACTGGGCAACAATGTCCAGTGCAAATGGCCGTCTCTGCCGGTACGGATGGCGCGCGCCTGAGGCGCCGTCTATAATGCGATAAGCACGGGGGGAGGGCCACGATGGTACGACCAAACATTGTCTTTATCCTCATCGACGATATGGGCTGGCGAGATCTGGGCTGCTATGGCAGCAGCTTTTACGAGACGCCCCACATCGATGCCCTGGCCGCGCGGGGCGTGCGTTTTACCAACGCCTATGCCGCCTGCCCGGTGTGTTCGCCCACGCGGGCCAGCATCCTCACCGGCAAGTATCCCGCCCGACTGGGGGTCACCGATTGGATCGACTGGGGAGGCTCCACCCATCCCGCCCGGGGGCGGCTGGTGGATGTGCCCTATGTCAAGCAGCTCTCCGAAGGGGAGCACACCCTGGCCGATGCGCTGCAGGCGGGCGGCTATGCCACCTGGCACGTGGGCAAGTGGCACCTGGGCGGCCCGGGCCATGTGCCCACCGACCACGGCTTTGAGGTGAATGTGGGGGGCTGCGAGTGGGGCTCCCCGGGGCGGGAGGGTTACTTCAGCCCCTGGGGCATCCCCGCCCTGCGCGATGCCGACGTGCCCGAGGGCACCTACCTCACCGATTACCTCACCGATCGCGCCATCGGGCTGATCCAGGGGCGCGACGAGCGACCCTTTTTCCTCAATCTCTGGTATTACACGGTGCACACCCCCATCCAGGCCAAAGAGGAAAGGGTAGCCTATTATCGTGACAAGGCGCATCGGCTGCGCCTGGATCAGCGGGACCCCTTTGTGGATGGCGGGCCCTTTCCCACCGAGCACAAGCGGCAGCTGCACATCCAGCGGCGCATCCTGCAGTCGGACCCGGTGTACGCCGCCATGATCGATCATCTGGATGAGAATGTGGGCCGCCTGATGGCGACGCTGGAGGCGGAGGGGCTGCTGGAGAACACGATCGTGGTGTTCCTCTCGGACAACGGCGGGCTGGCGACGGCAGAGGGCTCGCCCACCTGCAACGCGCCTCTGGCGGAGGGCAAGGGCTGGATGTACGAGGGAGGCACCCGCGAGCCGCAGTTTGTGGCCGGGCCCGGCCTGCCCGCCGGGGCGCTGTGCGACGCGGTTACCACCAGCACCGATTGGTACCCCACGCTGCTGGAGCTGGCGGGGCTGCCCCTGCTGCCCGCGCAGCACGTGGATGGCGTGTCTCTGGCGCCGCTGCTGCGCGAGCCCAACACCACGCTGGAGCGCGAGGCGATCTACTGGCACTATCCCCACTATGGCAACCAGGGGGGCACGCCCGGCTGTTCGCTGCGCCAGGGCGACTATAAGCTGATCGAGTTCTTTGAGGACGGCAGGCTGGAGCTGTACAATCTGCGGGAGGATGTGAGTGAGGCGCGCAACCTGGCTGCGGAGCAGCCGGAGCGCACCGCGGCGCTGCATCGCCTGCTGGTGCGCTGGCGGCAAGAGATCGAGGCGCGCATCCCGCAGCCCAACCCGGATTGGCGTGAGTGAGTGCACCCGCCCGCCGCGCCGGTGCACGGGCGTTGGGCGTGTGGCGCCTGATAGAGTCGCAGGCATCAACAACAGGGGGGCAGGACAGATGACCGACAAAAAGGCTGACAGAGAGGCCGCCGACCTGAAGGCGGTGGTGGACAAAATCGCCAGCTGGGAGGGGGGCTGGGCCGAGATGGGGGCACGGCTGCACCGGCTGGTGCTGGCGGCCAACCCGGCCCTCAAACCGCGCCTGTGGTACGGCATGCCGGGCTATGCCCTGGATGGGCCGGTGCTGTGCTACTTTCGCGTGATCGAGCCCTATATGACGCTGGGCCTTTCGGAAAAGGCTTTCCACGCCGTGGAACCCGACGCCACGGACCAGCTGATGCCCGCCGCCTGGTTCCTGAGCACGCTGGACGAGGCCACTGAGCAGCGGCTGGCCGCCATTGTGCGGCGGGCCACCGGCTGACGTCGAGGCCCTTTCGCCGTTCAGGACGAGCACACCGCCGCTGGCCACGCTGCGCCAGCGGCGGTGTGGTCTCTTGTCACGGATCAGCGCTGGATGCGGGCCGAGCCGCCCTTGCTCAGGGCGCGCACCTGTTCCAGCGTGGCCATGGTGGTGTCGCCGGGGTAGGTGGTGATCAGCGCGCCATGGGCCCAGCCGAGATTCACCGCGGTCTGCTCCGGCTCGCCGGTCATCAGGCCATAGAACAGGCCCGAGGCAAAGCCATCGCCGCCGCCCACCCGGTCGTAAACGTCCAGCTCCATGGTGGGCGCCTGAAAGGTCTGGCCGTTGATCCAGGCCACGGCACTCCAGGAATGCCGGTTGGTCGAGTGCACCTCGCGCAGGGTGGTGGCCACGATCTTGACGTTGGGGAACATGTCCGTCACCCGGTCTATCATGCCCACAAAGGCCTGCGGGTCCAGCTTGGAGGTGGCCTGCACCTCGGGGCCGGGGATGCCCAGGCCCATCTGCAGGTCCTCCTCGTTGCCCACCAGCACGTCCACGTTCTGCACGATGCGCCGCACAATGTCCACGCCGGCCTCGGCGCCGCCCCACAGGCTCCACAGCTTGGCGCGATAGTTGAGGTCAAAGGAGATCACCGCGCCCTGGGCCTTGGCGGCCTGCATGCCCTCGATGATCACGTCGCTGGTGGTGCGCGACAGGGCTGCAAAAATGCCGCCGCTGTGGAACCAGCGCACGCCCCCCGCGAGAATGGCGTCCCAGTCGAAATCGCCGGCCTTGAGGCGCGCGGCCGCCTCATCCGAACGGTTGTAGAACACCACGGGGGCGCGCACGCCCTGACCCCGGTCGCTGAACACGGTGGCCATGTTGGGCCCCGTGACGCCGTTGTGGGCGAAATGCTTGTAAAAGGGCTTGACGCCCATGGCCCGCACGCGCTCGGCGATCAGGTCGCCGATGGGGTAATCTACCATGGCGGTGGCCACCCCCGTCTTGAGCCCAAAGCAATCGGCCAGGTTGGCGGCCACGTTGAACTCGCCCCCGCTGACGTGGATGATGCACTGGTTGGCCTTGCGAAAGGGGATCACCCCCGGATCGAGCCGGTGCACCAGGGCGCCCACCGAGAGCAGGTCCAGTGCGCCCTCGGCCTTGAGATTCAGTCCGTACTTCATGCTTGCCTCCTGATTCGATACAGCATTTCGCCAGCGCGGGGCACCACCAGCACGCCCTCCTGGGCGCGGGCCTGCCACGCGGGGATGTCGATAGTGGCGGGATCCAGATACCCCAGGTTGATGCGCTCGCAGCGCTCACGGGGGATGCCGGTGGCCAGCGTCACCGTCACCCGGGGGGTCTCGACGCCGGTGACCGGATCGTACTCGCCGAGGCCCTTGCAGTGGGTAGAGTGGGCCAGCACGCCCCCCGGATAGTCCTTGAAGCGATCCCACTGTTTGAGGAAATAGTCGCGGCAATGATAACCGATCTCGTCCAGCAGGCGGCCATGGGTATAGCTCACCTCGGTGATGTGCGGGGCATAAATCACCACCTCGCCGCCATCGGCCACGGCGGGCTCGAGCTTGTACATGCCCTTGGCGGCGGTCCACAGGTCATCGTACAGGGTGGGCATTACCGAAAGCACCCGCTGCACCGGCTCATCCAGCCAGACGATGTGTACCTGCGAGGAGAGCTCCGAGGCGGCCTCCCAGGCCAGCTCGGGGCGGCCAAAGTACAGGCCGTGCACGCCGGCAGAGGTGGTGACCAGGCAACAGCTGGCCAGCGGCGTGGGCACCAGTGAGGCGGCACGGTCGATGACGGCGCGCACCGGCGTATAGCCCGAGCCGATGATGGCATAGTTGGTCATCACGGCGCCCAGCCAGTGGGTAAAGTTGATGATCTCGGCGCCGGCGATCCCGGGAAAGAGGTACTTGGTGCCGCCCGAAAAGCCCACCACCTCGTGGGGGAACACTGGCCCGCAGATGATGATCTGGTCATAATCCAGAATCAGGCGGTTGAGGCGCACCGGCACGTCGCGCACCAGCAGCCCCCGGGTGAGGGTCTCCATGTCGGCGGCGGGGATGGTGCCCAGCTGCACCAGACTGTCGGGATCGTCCCAGTGGTGGTTGAGGATGCGGCTCTCATGGCAGCGGCCGTCGCGCACCGGATAGCCGATCAGCTCAGAGAGGGCGGCGTCATCCATGGGGCGATGGGTCCCCAGCGCCACGAGATAGTCCATGGTCTCGACGCGGGGCGCCAGCAGGGAGCGAAAGAGGTCGTAGAAGCGCTTGACGGGCATGGTGCGGGTGCCGTCGGGGATGATGATCAGCACGCGGCGCCCGTCCACGGCAAGACGCCCCAGTCCCTCCTGCATGATGGTCTCGATCTGCTCCTGCGAGAGCAGGGCATCGGCCTGCCCGATGCCGATGACGGCCTCACACTCGGTCATCTAGACACCTCCAAATGAGCTGAACCCGCCGTCCACCGGCACGGTGATGCCGGTAACAAAGGCCGAGGCGGGGGAGAGCAGCCAGAGCAGGGTGCCCGTCAGGTCCGAGGGCTCGCCAAAGCGGCCCATGGGGGTGTGGTCGATGATGGTCTGGCCGCGGGCGGTGAGGGCGCCGGTGCCCTCCTCCGTGAGCAGGTAGCGGTTCTGCTCGCCGAGGAAAAAGCCCGGGGCGATGGCATTGACCCGGATGGCGGGGCCATAGTTCTTGGCCATGTGCACCGCCAGCCACTGAGTGAGGTTGCTGACCCCCGCCTTGGCCACCGAGTAGGCCACCACGCGGGTGAGGGGCCGGTAATAGTTCATGGAGGAAAAGTTGACGATGACGCCCTCGCCGCGCTCGGCCATGCCCTTGCCCAGGATCTGGCAGGGCAGCAGGGTGCCCAGCAGGTTCAGGTCCAGCACGTGACGCAGGGCATCCTCCGGAAGGTCGAAAAAGCTGAGATCGGGGGTGCTGGTGGCCCGTGGGTGGTTGCCGCCGGCGGCGTTGACCAGCCCGTACAGGGGCCCAAAGCGCTCCTGAACCGCCGCGGCCGCCGCCTCGAGGCTCTCGCGGTCCAGCACGTCGGCGGCGATGGCCGCCAGGTGGTCGCTGCCCAGCTCGTCCAGCAGCGGCTGCGCCCGCTGGGTGCTGCGGCCCAGCACGGCCACATCGGCACCGCAGCCCACCAGGGCGCGCACCAGCTCCGAGCCCAGGGCGCCCGAGCCCCCGGTAACCACAAAGACCTTGCCCGTAAAGTCGTACCAGCCCCGAATCTGCCTGTCCATGCCTGCTCCTCTATTCTGGTAGTTGATCCACACCGCTCGTTCCGGAGGCGGTTTCCCTGCGGGCCCACAGCTCGCGCAGCACATGAGCCACGAGCTTGGGCTGGCGGGCGCGGGTGAACACCCCCTTCAAGTTCATGCCGCCCACCCGGTTGATGCCCTGCACGGCCGCGAAATCGGCATAGTTCCAGACCTGCATGCCGATGACAAAGGGCCGGCTGGCGGCCACGGCAAGATAGCCGCGCACCAGCTCGGCCTGATACTCTTCGGTCCACATCACCGGCGGCTCGCCGTGCAGCCCGGCCAGCGTGTCGGCGCCAAACTCGGTGACCATCAGCGGCCGATGAAAGTGGGCCCACTTGGCGTCCAGCTCCTCGCCCAGATGCGCCAGCGCCGGCGCCAGCTGGCCGGAATCTACGTACCAGCCCCAGTAGCGGTTGAGGCAGATCACGTCCGCCTCGGCCTGCCACGAGTCGGGAGCGCCCATCACGGCCACCAGCGTGACGGGGCGGGTGGGATCCAGCGCGCGGGCCCGGCGCAGCAGCGTGGTCAAAAAGACGCGCCCGTGCTCGTCCGCTGCCTCGGCATCCGCCAAAGGGGCGCCCCGGCGGGCCCGCAGGCTGGCGGGCAGCGGCTCGTTGGCCACGCTCCACATCACCACCGAGGGGTGGTTCTTGTCCCGCGCGATCAACTCGTCCAGCCCGGCCAGGCACTGGCGCAGCAGCCCGGGCAGCAGCGCCTCGTCGTGAAACTGAAGCGACACGGCCGGGGCCTCGTCGATGATCAACATGCCCATGCGGTCCGCCAGCTGCATCTCCTCTTCTGAATAGGGATAGTGGCTGGTGCGATAGCTGCCGGCCCCCAGCCAGCGCATGAGCTGGTAATCCTTGACCAGCAGAGGCAGGTTGAGGCCTTTGCCGCTGACATAAAAGTCCTCGTGCCGGCCGAGGCCATCCAGCCGCACCGGCTGCCCGTTGAGCAGCAGGGCACTCTCTGTGACCTTGACCGTGCGCAGGCCCACCGGCAGGGTGTAACTGTCGGTGGCGGTGTGGACAGTGAGCTCATAGAGCCAGGGATCGGCGGGGCACCAGAGCCGCGCCTCGGGCACCCTCAGCTGGACGGTGGCGCCCCCGTCCTGAAAGGACAGTCCGGCGCCGATCGGCTCCCCGTGGCCGCTCAAGGTGACGCTGCCCAGTGTGGTGCCTCCACCGGCGCGCACGACCACCCGCAGCAGCGCGTCGCCGCCCTCCAGCTCGGTGGACACGGCAATGTCCTCGATGGCCACTGGGGGCTGTGAATAGAGCAGCACCGGACGATGCAGCCCCGCATAAGGAAAAAAGTCATAGGTGGTGGGCGGGTAGCCCCCCAGGCCGAGATCGCTGTGGCCGCCGGCGGGCACGCGGTCGGGCAATAACTCGTTTTCGACGCTGATGGCGATGGTGTTGGGCTCGTCCCAGCGCACCTGCTCGGTGATGTCGCAGCAAAAGGGCAGGTGCCCTCCGGTGTGGCTGGCTACCGGAACGCCATTGACATAAACCGTGGCCTGATAGCAGGCCGAGCCCACCCGCAGCCAGACACGCTGGCCGCGCCAGCCTGCGGGCACCCAGGTGCGGCGCAGGTACCAGGCCAGGCCAAAGTAGTTGAACAGGTCAGCGTATTGCTCGTTCCAGGAGGCGGGCACGGCCATGGGGCGCGGGTCCTCCAGCTCCAGGGCCCAGCCGGCGGCCAGCCCCCGTCCCTCGGGATCCGGCTGAAACTGCCAGATGCCCGAGAGGTCCAGCACATTGCGCAGGGCGTTCTGTTGTGGATAGAGCATGCCAATCCCCCCGGAGGCTACCGGCTCGGACCAAGGCGCTGGTCGCACGCCGACGGGGGAATAGTGCCCGCATGCGGGGCCATTGTCAATCGGCAGCGCGCAGGAGGGTGCGAGGCGGTGTGCAGGCTGGGCAGCGGGCAGGGGCTGCCACGGGACGCCGGACGCTCCAGACTGGTCTGCGAAGGGAGAGGGTGCGGGAGAGCCCGCCCTCCCGCCGGGAGCCGCCGCTCGGGCGGCGATGTTTGCAGCGCGGGGCGCCACCGGACGTCCGGTTGCCACAGGACGCATGCACAGTGCTCACCAAAGAAGAGCGGTGCCGGGAGCCGTCGCTCCCACAGGGTCTGTCGCTGGCGCGCCCCACTCTCCCCAGCGGAGCAGGCACCCGTTCCGCCGGCCGCACAGCCCGCGGAACGGGTGCCTCAACCGATCCTCTCTCCAGCCTCAGTAGCGCAGGCCAAAGCCAAAGGGGAACAGCGGATCCGCCGAATCGTGGGGCAGGTCCTCCGCCTGGGCTTCTACCGCTTCCATACTGGAGGGCAGCTCAAAGGGCAGGCGTCCCTCGGGCTGGGCGCGGCCGAACACCACGTCCAGCAGCGCGTCGTCGCTGGCGCCATATTCGCCCAGCAGCGCCACACTGGCCGCCGCCACCTCGGGGATCACCGCGGGGCGGTCGAGATGGATGCAGACGATGGTGGGGGCCTGCGCCATCAGGGCCAGCAGCCGCTGGCGCTCCTTGGCGGGCAGATCCAGCCGGCCCGCATGGATGCGGCTCTCCAAAAAGCCCTCGCGGGGCTCAAAGGGAGCCTCCATACGCAGCAGGATGAAATCGGCCTCGGCGGGGCTCTCCACCACCTCTCCGTAGGCCGCGGCGGCCTCGGGGGCCACCTTTTCCAGATAGAGCCGCGGTCGCCCGCGCAGTGGCAGCACCGGCTGGTCGGCGCCGTTCTTGAGCAGCGTCAACGAGCGGCGCTGTGCCGCGGCGCCGGCGGCCACAAAGTCGCTGCGGCCCACGATGGCTTCCGCCTGATCGGGATCCACGTACGGGTTGTCGAACAGGCCCAGCACAAACTTTTCGCGGAGCAGGCGCCGCACCGAGGTATCGATGCGCGCCTCGCTCACCAGGCCTGCCCGCACCGCCTCCACGATCACCTCGGGGCAGGCTTCGCCACCGAACTGGTCCACCCCCGCCTCGAGGCAGCGCACGGCGCGCTCCACGGTGGAGAGGCCCTCCACGCCCCAGGCGCGGGCCTCCATCACCGTGCCGCCAAACTCGCGGGTGACGAGCAGGCCCCAGTCGGTGCAGACGATGCCGTCAAAGCCATAGCGCTCACGCAGCAGGCCGGTAATGACCGCCTTGTTAAAGGAAAATCCCACCTCTTCGATGCCCTCCAGCCCGATCGGTTGACCATAGTAGGGCATGATCTGGCTGGTTCCAGCGGCAAAGGCCGCCTCAAAGGGGATCAGATGATAGTCAAAGGCGCCTCCCGGGTAGACCTGCTCCTTGCCCCAGGGAAAGTGGGCGTCCAGCCCGTCCAGCTGGGGGCCTCCCCCGGGAAAGTGCTTGGTCATGCAGGCGACCGAGTCAGGCCCCAAGGTCTCGCCCTGAAAGCCGCGGATGTAGGCGGCGGTGAGCCGTGAGGAGAGCGCGGCATCCTCGCCAAAGGTGCCGCTGATGCGCCCCCAGCGCGGTTCGGTGGCCAGGTCGGCCATGGGGTGCAGGGCCACTCGCAGGCCGGTGGCGAGGTACTCTTGGCGGGCGATATCGGCAAACTGCTCCACCAAATCCGGGTCGCCGATGGCGGCCAGCCCGATGGGCTCGGGCCACTGCGAGTTACCCGAGGCGCGCGCGGCGGTGAGCACGTCGTTGGAAAAGGCGTGGCGCGGATCGCTGCTCAGGGTGATGGGGATGCCCAGCCGTGTGCTCTCCGCCAGGGCCTGCAGGCGGTTGTACCACTGGGCAGCCAGCCGCGGCGAGGGCAGGGCGTGCATGTTGAAATGGTTCATGTGCCGCCCCAGCACCATCTCGCTGGTGCCTTGGCGCCCCATGCGGTCCACACCCTCCGCCAGGGTGCCGTCCTCGTTGGCGCCCAGCATGGTGTGGAACATGAGGCCGGCCTTTTCCTCCAGGGTCATCTGACCCAGCAGGTCCTCCACACGCTCCGCCACGGGGCGGCGGGGATCCTCGTAGGGGTCCAGTCGTCCGTTCTTGTTAAGGTCTCGCCAGCTGTCCGGCGGGACCGATGTCTCTAAACCTGCCATCTGGCTGCTCCTGTGGGATGGGCGTGGGCCGGGCCGCGCATGGCGACCCGGCAGGCTAGCGATGAGGGACTAGTCTTCCTTCAGAAAGGCGGTCACTGCGGCCATAAAGTCGGGGAAATTCTCCCGACGGATGTTGTGGCCCGCGCCGGGGATGTACACCGAGCGCACCAAGGGAAAGAGCCGCTCGGCCTCGGCGGCATTCTCGGGGGTCACCCCGCTGCCGCGATCGTTATCCGAGCGCAGAATCAGCATGGGGCAGGTGACCCGGGCGAATATCTCGCGCCAGGGCTCGCCGGGGGTACCGATCTGGGCGGCGGCCTTGATGTTCAGCTGCAGTTTCGAGTCCGCCCAGGGGCCAAGCTCCTCCTCGCTCCAGAGGGGAGACTGCTTGCGGCCGATCTCCATGATCTCTTCGCGGGTCTTGGTCTGGAGCTCTTCGGCCCATCCGGTGCGCTGGCGGCGCTGCTCGGGCGTGGGCGCCGGGCGCGGGTCGTTGGGTCCCGAATCCTCCAGAATGGCGCGCCGGATCAGCCCCGGGTGGTTGGCCACGGCGTTCAGCGTGGCGCCGCCTCCCATGGAGTGGCCCATCACGGCGGGCTTGTCCAGCTTGAGAGCCACGATCAGCCCCGCCAGGTCATCACCCTGGGCACGCGAGCCGCCCGGGCCTGCCGGCGCCTCGGACTTGCCGTGGTTGCGGGCGTCGATCATGATCACGTCATAGTCCGCCTGCAGCACCCTGGCCACCGGCGTCCAGCAGAGGCCATTGTCTGAAAAGCCGTGGGCCAGCACCAGGGCGGGCTTGTCGCCCCCGGTGCGGTAATAATGCATGCGGATTCCGTTGGTCAGGACGTCCCCTTCGGTCCAGTTCTGCGACATGATGGTCTCCTCTCGATTGGTATGGATCAGCGGGCGGTCTTGGCGAGAAAGGCGGTGACGGCAGCCATAAAGCCGTCATAATTCTCGCGGCGCACATTGTGGCCGGCGCCGGGCACATGGGCGATCTCGACATTGGCAAAGGTGCGTGCGGCCTCGGCGGCCAGTTCCGGGGTCACCATGGCCCCACGGTCGTTATCGGCGCGGATCACCAGAATGGGGCAGGTGGTGCGTGCAAAATTGTCGCGCCAGCTCACCACCCGGGGGCTGTAGCGGCCCATGCTTTCGGCATTGGCCTGCAGTTTGCTGTCCGCCCAGGGGCCCAGCTCATCCTCGTGCCAGGTGGGCGACTGCTGGTGCCCCCTGGCGATGATCTCGTCACGGGTGAGCTGCTGCAGCTCCTGGATGGAGGTGCGCATGCGGGCCATGGCCTCGGGGGTAAAGCGTGAGGGGTCAAACTCGTAGGGGCCCGAGTCCTCCAGAATGGCGCGGCTGAGCAGATCGGGATGGTTAGAGGCCAGCGACAGGGTGGCGCCGCCTCCCATGGAGTGGCCCATCACCGCGGGCTTGTCCAGCTGCAGGGCCACGATCAGCCCCGCCAGGTCGTCGCCCTGGTCGTCCGGACCGCTGGGGCCGCGGGTGGATTCGGACTTGCCGTGGTTGCGGGCGTCGATCATGACAATGTCATAATCCTGCTCCAGCGCCCGTGCCACCCGCGTCCAGCAGAGCCCGTTGTCGGACCCGCCGTGGGCCAGCACCAGGGCGGGCTTGTCGCCGCAACCGGTGCGGTAATAGTGCATGCGAATGCCGTTGGTGATGACGTCGCCCTCTGTCCACTGCTTCATGGCGCACTCCTCTCGGCTGTGAAAGGTGAATACCGTACGAGCGTAACAGTGGGACCGCCGCCCGTCAAGTGTTTTTCGTACCCGGCGGTGGCACCGGGTCGCAGCGCTTGGCTCCCCCGGGCGGGCTGCTATAATGCCCCGCAGGCAGGCAGAACGGGGGCAGAATGGATCCATTTCTGGAGCAACTGGCGGGCCACCTGGCCTTTTTGGGATATCAGGCCGAGCCCAACGAGAGCGGCGAGGTGCTGCGCATGAGCCACCCTTCGCGAGCCGACTTTACCATGCGCATGTATCTGGGCGGCTGCCTGATGACCGCCTGGTACGGCACCAGGCCGCAGGCCCTGGTAGAGCGCGAGGCCTTTCTGGAGGCCATCAATGCCCTCAACGCCAGGGCGGCGGTGGTGCGCTACTATGTGGACGACGAGTTTGATTTCGCCGCCGAGATGCTGTATCTGCCGCCCTATGATCGGGTGGGCTTTGGCAGCGTGATGGACCTGTGGCACCGCGATTTCAGCCAGATGTTCGAATCCGGGCTCAACCAGTATCTGAGCTGACCACACAGCGCCAGGGAGGCGCGGATCGGGCATTCCGCGAAAGGTGTTGCGCGAACCGCCCGCCACCCATCGCCTCCCGGCGCTTAACCTCTGCACCCCGTTCCCGGCAGACCCTTGCGCGCCACTGGGGGGCAGTAGGCTTGTCAAGCCCGGCAGGCGAAGCGGGACGTGTGCAGCGAGGCGTTTTCCGCCGCTCTGGCTCCACGCCCAATTGTCCTGTTGCGCAAGGAACTCAACTGAGGTGCCCGGCCCGTCATGCCCGGCAGGGGCAACCAGGGCCGACACCCATGCTGACAGATTGGACCGCCCCCACTCTTGCATCGTCCTGCCAGCGAGGATCAGCAGGATCGGCCAGCGGCGCCAACCAGGGCAAAAGACCAGGGCAGTCGGATTGCCAGGCCCTGCGGAGCCGCCTGCGCGCCCAGTTCGTCGGCAGTTTGGAGACTGGGCAGCAAGGACAGAACGCCGAGCAGGGCGGAAGGGAGGCGCACGGCAAGACTCCCCGTTTGGGTCACTCGATGACCCGGCATCCAGCTGTCCCGGAGGCCTGTCGATGCAGGACGCAGGCGATCCGGTGCGCCGGAGCGGGTTTCTCTGGCTCAGGCCTGGCTGAGAAAGGCCCGCACCGTGCTGATAAAGGCCTGGAACTGGTCCCGGCGCACGTTGTGTCCCGCGCCGGCGATGTGGGCCACCTGCACCAGCGGATTGAGCCGCTGCGCCTCGGCGGCGTTCTCCGGCGTCACGATGCCGCCCAGGGCGTTATCGGCGCGGATGAGCAGCAGGGGGCAGCGCACGGCGGCAAAGGCCTCGCGCCAGGGGGGCCGCGGGCGCGCCATCACGGCCACGGCCTGCGCCTTGAGGTCCAGCTTGGCCTGGGCCCAGGGGGCCAGCTCGGCCTCGCTCCACTGAGGCGATTGTGCCCGCCCCACGGCGAGCACCTCCTCCAGTGTCTTGCCCTGCCACTGTTCCACCGGGTTGGGTGGCGCGGCGGTGGCGGGATCCCGCAGTGCGGTGATGTCATAGGCCCCGCCGTCCTCCAGGATGGCGCGGCTCACCAGTTCCGGAAAGTGCACGCAAAGGTTCAGGGTGGTGGCCGCCCCCATGGAATGCCCCATCACCAGGGGGCGCCCCAGCCCCAGCCCCTGCACCAGGCCGGCCAGGTCGGTGGCCATGGTCACCGGTCCATAGTCGCCCTCGGGAGCCTCGGATTGGCCGTGCCCGCGGGCATCGATCATGATCACGTCCCAGGCATCCTGCAGGGCCTGCGCCGCCGCCGTCCAGCAGCGGCCGCTGTCCGTAAAGCCATGGCACAGCACCAGGGGCGGCTTGTTGCCGCCGGTGCGGTAGTAGTGCATGCGCATGCCGTTGGTGATGATGTCGCCTTCCGTCCAGTGGTCCATCGGTTCCTCCCAAGGATGTTGTGGTGCAGGCACAGGGTCCTCACGGCCGGTCCGGGTGGTTGTTGCCCCGTGCCAGTGAGGCAAAGACCCCCAGTCCGCAGAGCACCGCCGAGATCACCAGGATCTGGCGCATGCTGGTGAGAAAACGGGGATACAGAGCCGGCGTGATGGCGGCTTCCCCCAGGTTTACGGCAAAGAGGATGATCACCATGCCCATGCTCACCATCTGGCCAAAGGTGCGCATCAGCGAGACGAGCCCCGAGGCCACCGCATAGTGCCGGCGCTCCACGGCGCCCATCAGGGCGCTGGTGTTGGGCGAGGAAAAGAGTCCAAAGCCCAGCCCCAGCACCACCAGGGCCACGATCACCAGGGTCATGGGGGTGTCCAGGGACAAAAAGGTCAGCAGGACGATGCCCAGCGCGGTGAGCGCCATGCCTGCGCTGGCCACCAGGCGCGCCTGCACGCGGTCCGAGAGGCTGCCCGCCATGGGCGAGACGATGGTCTGCACGATGGGCTGCGACACCATGATCAGGCCGGCCTGGGCGGGGGAGAGGGCCTCGATGTACTGCAGATACAGGCTGAGCAGGTAGGTTACCGAGGCGGTGGCCGCATAGTTGGCCAGCGCTGCCAGGGAGGACATGGTAAAGACCCGGTTGCCGCGAAAGATGTTCAGGTCCAGCAGCGGGGTCTCTTTGCGGGCCTGGGTGTGCAAAAAGGCGGCGGTAAGGGCCACGCCCAGCAGGAGGATCAGCAGGCCGCGCAGGCTGGGCAGCTGGCCAAAGCCGACGATCAACGCCACCACCGCGGCGGCGTAGAGCAGCGAGCCCGGCAGATCAAAGACGTCATCGGGCGAATCGGCCCACTCGGCGTGTACACGGTTGAGGGTGAACCAGAGGGTCAGCAGGGCCACGGGCACTGTGATCCAGAAAATGGCGCGCCAGCCCCAGTGCTGCACGATCAGTCCGCCCACAAAGGGGCCGATGGAGAGGCCAGAGTAGACCGCGGCGGTGTTGATGCCCAGCACGCGGCCTCGCTCGCTGGCGGGATAGACCGAGGTGAGGATGGCGGTGCCGGTGCTGAAACAGAGCGCCGCCGACATGCCCTGCAACACCCGGAACACCAGCAGCAGGGCCGCGCTGGGGGCCAGCGCGCACAGCAGGGCCGAGAGGGCGCTGCCGGCAACGCCCCAGGCAAAGATGCGTTTGCGGCCGTGGATGTCCGCCAGCTTGCCGCTGGGCAGCAGCAGCATGGCGGTGGCCAGACTGTAGGCAGTGGACATCCAGGTGAGCAGCACGGCGCTGGTGCCAAACTCGGCGCCGATGGTGGGCAGGGCGATGTTGACGCCCGAGAGCATAAAGGGCGAGGCCAGCGACATCATGGTCACGGCGATCAGTGCGGCACGACGAGAGGAGGCGGATGTTTCCACAGGCTTGCTCCCAAGGGTGCTGTTATGCTCGAATCTAGTCGAGCGGCGGCGCGGGGTCAAGCGCAGCGTACAGCAGCACGCCATGTCCTGTGCTGGCAAAACCGGCCGGCGCTGCAGCGACGGGGTTCAAGGGGCGTGCAGGGTGAGGCTCACTCCCGTGGGGCGCCAGTGGAGGTCAATCCGCCCGTTGAAGCAGTGTGGTCGGGTTGCCCGCGGGGGCTGGCAGGGGCTCGTTCCACAAGGGATAGCCCGTAGCATGCGCCAGCACAGAGAGTGCTACCGTCGCCAAAAGGGCCACTGTGGCCAATAGAACACGCGTGCGCATGCTGCACCTCCTTCGTGAGCCATCCTTGCGATGCAGATGCTGTAACACACAGGGGGACCGCAGGACACGGCCCACCGCCAGCAGTTCAGGGAATTCGCCTCTGGAGGCAGGATGGGTGGGATGGGCCAGGCCGGCATGCCGGCCTGGCTGCCACAGGGCCTTGACCTGCTCCCAGCCGCGGCCTACCATGCGGCATGCTCATCCCCAGGAAAGGAGCTGCCATGGAGAGGAAAACGGTCAACGAAGGTGTGCTGGATCTGACCCGCACCACGCCGGCGGCGGTGCTGGCTCGCTATGCCGGTCGTCGACGGCTCTATCCCCAGTCCGTCATGCGCGCCACCAACCCCGACCTGGACCACCGTTACATCCGGCGCAAGTGGCTCAATGTGCCCTACGCCCAGGGCTGCCCCCGCGCGCTGATGGACATTTATCTGCCCAACGATGGCGAGGGGCCCTTTCCGGTGATCCTGTTCGCCCACGGCGGGGGCTATTTTACCGGTCGCAAGGATGACTATGAGACCTATCCGCCCCTGGAGGGGCTCAAGCGCGGCTATGCCGTCTGCGCCATCGATTACACCCTCAGTGGCGAGGCGCTCTTTCCGCGGCCGCTGCAGGAGGCCAAGGCCGCCGTGCGGTTCATCCGTGCCAACGCTGCCCGCTATCGGCTGGATCCCTCCTGCTTGATCGCCTGGGGCATGAGCGCCGGCGCCAACCTGGCCGCGCTGCTGGCCCTTACCGGCGACGGACGCTACCCCGAGCTGGACGATCCCGCCATGGGTTGGGCCGATCAGCCCAGCCACGTGGACGCCTGCATGATCTGGTTCTGCCCCACTACCTTTGCCATGGTCGAGGCGCAACTGGCCCAGTCGGGCCTCCAGTCGGCCATGATCACCCGTGGCGACGACTATGTGCTGGCCTGGGAGCTGGGCCTGCCGGTGGAGGATGCGCCGGACCTGGCGGCGCTGGTCAACCCCGAGACCTATATCACGCCGCAGGCGCCGCCCTTTGTGATCCAGCATGGCCGGCAGGATGTGATCGTGCCCTGGCAGCAGGGCGAGCGCCTGGCCAGCCGCCTGCGGGCGGCCATCGGCGAGGAGCGCGTGCGCTGGACGCTCTTTGAAGACTATGACCATGCCGACCGGCGCTTTGAGACCATGCACAACTGCAGCCTGGTGCTGGATCAGCTGGAGGCGTTGCTGGGGCGGGGCTGAGGCCCGGCGGCAGGCCCACAGAGGCGCGGGCTGTGCGCCGGCGCCTCTGTGGGGGATGCAGTGGGGCAGCCGGCCAGAGCCGCCGGCGGCGCACTCCCGCTGGGAGCCCGGCGCTTGCCGACGGCCTAAAAGGCCTTGCCCAGTTCGTGGAGCATGATCCAGTTGCCGCAGGTGTCGTCCAGCTGGGCCGTCCAGCCAAAGGGGGTCTCCTGCGGTTCTGCGGCAAAGCGCACGCCCAGTGCCATAAGCCGGGCGTACTCGGCGCGCACGTCGCTCACCCCCAGCGAGGTGCAGGGGATGCCCGCCTGGTAAAGCGCCTGCTGATAGGTGGCCGCCGGCGCAAATCCCAGCGGCTCCAGCACCAGCTGTACACCCTCGGGGTCCTCCGGAGAGACGACGGTGATCCAGCGATACTCGCCGGCGGGTACGTCGGTGTGCGGTTCAAAGCCCAGCACCTCGGTGTAAAAGGCCAGGGCCTGCGCCTGGTCGCGGACGAGGATGCTGGCCAGTGTGACTCTCATGGTCCCTCCCGTGGTGCGGGCGCGCACTCAGCCCCGCGGCTTGCAGATGATCTCGAGCACCCGCAGGTCGAAAAAGGTGTGGGTGTTGGTGGCGCGCAGCACCACGGCGGTATCGGCGCCGCGGCCGGTGCCGCCGATGGCGATCACCTCGGCGCCGGGGCGCACCAGGCCCGCGTCGCAGGCCATGCAGGCGATCTCACAACCCACCTTGACGCCGGCACTGAACAGGCGCAGCACGTGGGCGATGATCTCGTCCACCTGAATGACGTTGAACTTGCGGTTGACGGCGCGGCCCAGCATGCCAAAGGCGTGGCCGGCCTGCACGATGCGGCCGCCGGCGCCCTCGATGGCCGCCACCATTTCAGGGGACATGGGCTGGCGGTTGGGCTCGCTAAAGCCGAACACGCTGCCCACCACAATCACCCGCCGGCCGGGCAGCGCCTGCAGGGCCTGCAGGCCGGATTCGCCGGTGTTGGAGGCGATGAGGATATCGTTGATGCCCAGCGCCTCGGCGCGGGCGCCCGCCAGGCGCAGCGTCTCGGCGGTGTTGGCGGGCCCGGGTCGCTCAAACCAGGTCGTCTCGCTGATCGACATCAGGCATGTCCTTTCGGTTGTGCGGGCAGCTGCTCGCCCTCCGGCACGGGCTCTGGCTGCGAGCCGAGCACCGGAATGACGCGAGCCTGCCGCCGAATCCATGAGATCACGGCCGACTCGTAGCGGCGCGCCAACAGGAGCGGACCATCGATACACTCGGCCAGCCCATCGGAGAGCGCGCCAAACAGGCGCCTGTGCCGCAGCCAGGCATCGGAGGCGCCTACCACCATCCGATCATAATGCAGGCGACGGCCTTCGTCCAGCACTTGAAGACCACCCGGGTGGTGCACGGGGGAAGCAGGGGCCGGATGGCGTTCTGAGTGCGCACGCGCAGCTGCAGGAAGTCGTCCTCCACCTGCTCGGCATCCACCTGCTGGCGCACCGTGCACAGGGCTCTGCGCTGGAGGTGTTGCGGCGGCCGATCTCACAGGCCGGGCGAGCGCACAAGCCGCCACCCTTGGGCACCCGCATGCGGTGGCCCTCGCCGGTGCCGCCGTCGATCTGGGCCGGCACGTGGGCGCGGGCCTGCGGCAGCACCCCGCGCAGGGGCTGCGCATCCAGCGCCGCACCCTGTGCTGCCGTGGGCGGCGCCGGGCTCGGCCGGCGGGCGCTGTTGCGGCGGAGGCGGCGCGGGCCACTCTGTAGCGATGCAGGTGCTGGCGTGCTGGCCGGCACTGGGGTAGGTTACCGGGAGGCGTTCCGGGTGGCAGGATCCCGGCAGCGATGGGGAACGTGTGAGCCGTCCAGCGCGCCTTGACTGCTCCAGGTACAGCAGCGGCTGCGGGGGTTTCCGTCTGCCGCGGGCAGGTTATAATCCATACATCCCATTTCCAGAGGAGGCAGCATGCACATCATTGGGGTATTGGGCAGCCCGCACAGCGCGGGGCCCTCGTCCACGCTGGCGCGGGAGGTGTTGCGCGGTGCTCAGGATGCCGGGCACACCGTCAAGATCTATGAGCTGAACCAGATGTCGGTGCGCGGCTGTCAGGGCTGCCGCACCTGCAAGGATCAGGGGGTGGACTGCATCGTCGAGGACGATCTGTTGCCTTACTGGGCCGAGCTGCACAGTGCCGGCGGGTTGGTGGTGAGCGCTCCCAACTATGCCTCGCAGGTGTGCGGCCCCATGATCACCTACATGAACCGCCACTATTGCCTGCTCGATCGCGACTGGAAGGTGCGCATCCATCCCGGCATCAAGCTGGTGGGAGTGTTCTCCCAGGGCAATCAGAACCGGGAGCAGTACCTCCCCGTCTACCGCTGGTTCCTGGGCGACTTTGAGAATCGGGACATGCAGCTGGTCGACACCATTGTGCACACCCGGGCAGACGCCGTGACTCCGGGCAGCCCTCTGATGGAGCGCGCCTACCGCGTAGGCCGCAGTCTCTGAGTGCGAATCCGCTCCGTGCCGTCGCAGTCCGGCGGCACGGAGGGTTGCCTTGCACGCCAGAGCGCCCTACTTGCAGGTTTGGCGCGAACGGACTAGATTCTGCTTCAACAACCGGTGGCCCAACGATGGGTGGGGCTGGACCGGTTTTTGTTTTTCCGGGGGAGGGTATCTCATGGCAGACAAGTTGAATTCGTTCGAGATCGCGCAGCGTCAGCTGGATCGTGCGGCCGCCGTGATGGACCTGGACCCCACCATACATGCGTTGCTGCGCACCCCCATGCGCGAGATGCACGTTTCGGTGCCGGTGCGCATGGATGACGGTAACGTAAAGGTGTTTCGCGGCTTTCGTGTGCACTATAACGACGCTCTGGGCCCCGCCAAGGGAGGCATCCGCTTTCATCCCGACGAGACCATCGATACGGTGCGGGCCCTTTCTGCCTGGATGACCTGGAAGTGCTCGGTGATCGGGCTGCCCCTGGGTGGGGGCAAGGGCGGGGTGATCTGCAATCCCAAGGAAATGTCCCAGTCCGAGCTGCAGCGCCTCAGCCGAGAGTATGTGCGTGCGGTGGGCGATTTTATCGGTCCCGATGTGGACGTGCCCGCCCCCGATGTGTACACCAACCCGCAGATCATGGCCTGGATGATGGACGAGTACTCGGTCATGCACGGGCGCAACGTACCCGGGGTGATCACGGGCAAGCCGCTGGTGCTGGGGGGCTCTGCCGGCCGGCACGACGCCACCGCCCGGGGTGCGCTCTATTGCGTGCGTGAGGCCGCCAAGCGCCTGGGCATGGATACCGCAGGCCGCACCATCGCCATTCAGGGCTGTGGCAACGCCGGGCAGTACGCCGCCATCCTGGGCCAGCAGCTGCTGGGTCTCAAGCCGGTGGCCATCTCGGATTCCAGCGGCGCCGTGTACAACCCGAGGGGGCTGGATGTGGCCGCCGTGGTGGCGCACAAGCGCAGCACGGGGGTGCTGGCCGGAGCCCCCAATTGTGAGGCCCTGCCGCCCGACGAGCTGCTGACGCTGGATGTGGATGTGCTCATGCCCGCCGCCATCGAGAACCAGCTCACCGCCGCCAACGCCGGGGATGTCAAGGCGCGCATCGTGGCCGAGCTGGCCAACGGGCCCAGCACCCCCGAGGCGGACGAGATCCTGTTCGACAAGGGCGTGTACGTCATCCCCGACTTTTTGTGCAACGCCGGCGGCGTAACGGTGTCGTACTTTGAGCAGGTGCAAAACGCCTATCGCTTTTACTGGCGCGAGGACAACGTCTACGAGCTGCTGGACGAGCGCATGACGGCCGCCTTTCAGGCGGTGGCCTCCGCGGCCGAAAAGTATGGCGTGCACAACCGTGTGGCCGCCTATACCGTGGCGGTGGGCCGTGTGGCCGAGGCCTGCAAGCTGCGCGGCTGGGTCTAGGCGCACGAGGTTCCAAGAGGATCAGCGGGGCAGGAGAGCGCTCTCCTGCCCCGTTTTTGCATGTACAGGGGGGCGTCACCCCA
Organism: Chloroflexota bacterium; assembly: GCA_012728955.1. Classification (GTDB taxonomy): domain Bacteria; phylum Chloroflexota; class Anaerolineae; order UBA1429; family UBA1429; genus JAAYED01. The sequence continues at coordinate 17,860 of JAAYED010000037.1, read as the reverse complement.
TCGGCTGGGCGATGCGGGCGATGGCCCGCAGGTTCTCAGTAGGGGTGTTCAAGGGCACGGCGCACTCGGGGCCGATGATGCGCACGCCGGCCTCCCAGGCAGCCCGCGCGCTGGCCTCTACCTGATCGGGCGTGCCCCGCAGCAGCACCTCGGGGTTGTTGACGTTGCCCATCAGCGAGATGCGCCCGGCCACCCGCTCCACGGCGCTGGCGGCATCCACCCGCGACTCGAAATGGTAGCAGTCAAAGCCTGATGTGGCGATGGCCTCCAGCCGGTCGGCGGTGTTGCCGCAGATGTGCAGGGCAGTGGGGCACCCCAGCCGCCGGGTGAGCTCCTGATGGACGGGCCACAGATACTGGCGGTACATGCGCGCGCTGATCAGGTCGCCGGTGGCGTGGTCGGCGATGCACAGGGCGTCGGCGCCGGCGGCGATCTGAGCGCGGCCAAAGAGCACCGTGATCTCTTTCAGACGCTCAATAAACTGGCGCACCCGGGGCGGATCGGTGAGGGTTTCCATCAAAAAGGGCTGTACGCCGTGGAGATGGTAGGCCAGCGTCCAGGGGCCCATCACCTTGCCCACGATGGCCACGCGGTGGCCGTGCCGGGCGCGCAGGATGCGGATGGCCTCCAGCACAGCGCGGACGGGCGCCCGCTCCAGGAAATCCTCGGGGATCAGCACCTGGCGGGGATCCTCCCAGGGCGAGGTGAGCACGGCGGGCATGTTCTCGCGATCTCCCCAGTCCACTTGGCAGCCCAGCGCCGCCGCCTCGGCCGCCACACTGAAATAGGGCATGATGGCGTCATAGCCCAGCACGGTGTGGGCGCCGGCGGCGAGCGACGCCATACGGGCGCCATCCAGATGGGCGTCGGGAAAGGCCGCCTCGCAGATCTCCATCTGTTCGATGTTGGTCACCGAGGTGATGGCGCCGATGGGCGGGCGGTCGACGCGGCCGCCCAGCAGGCCGGAAAGAAAGCGACGCTTGGGCGTCATACGGTAGGGCGTGAACATCGCGCCTCCTGGGTGGTTACGGGCGGCAGGTGTCGTTTCATCCGCCGCAGGATAGCGCATCGACGCTGGCCGGGCAAGGGATGCATCCGCCGGGCCCGGCGGATGCCCGCTCTCAGGGGGTGGGGCGCTGCGGGATGAGGTACACGCGCCCGCCCTGCCGCACAAAGCCCAGCTTTTCTGCCACCCGCTGCGAGGCCCAGTTGGTCTCGCCGGTGGACCAGATGGGGGTGCGGCCCATAGCCCGCAGCCGCTCGGCCACCAGCCAGGCCGCCGCGGTGACATAGCCCCGCCGGCGGTAGGGCTCCAGGCAGTAGGCGCCGATCTCGCCATAGCGCGGGCTGAGGCCGCTGGTGTGGGTCATGGCCACCAGCGCCCCCTGCACCACGGCGCCGGCCGCCACGCCCTGGCGCAGTAGCGCCTCGGGGCTGCCAAAACACTTGCCCTGCAGGCGGGGCTCGGCCTGCAGCAGGGGCAGGTCCTCCAGCGTCAGCAGGCGCACGTCGGGGTGTACATGCCGTACCAGCCCCTGCTGTGGCGCCACATAGGCCACGTCGCCATAATGCCGCAGGGGCAGGCCCAGGCGCCTCTCCAGCAGGGCGGACAGGGGCTGCTCCAACTGGCGTGAAACCAGCACACAGGCCCAGCCCGGCACAATCTGCAGCAGCCCGTCCAGCGCCTCCGGGTCGCTGCCATAGCCATTGACCTCGGTGGGGTTGTCGTCCACCTGCACCACCGCCGCGTCAAACCGCGGCAGCGAGCCGGCCACATAGGCACGGCAACGCCCCAGGGCCAGCTGGGTGAGGTCCATGGCCGTCTCGGGCGAGTCTCCCAGGGCCGCTGCGAGCTCGGCAAAGCGCTCCGGAGGGAGAGAGGCCCGGCAGGGGCGAGTTGTGGCGGGGTTGGAGTGGGTCACAGGTGGGCCTCCTGGTATGGGGCGGATCGCCAAGCGGGATGCAACAAACCAGCAGGCCCTCTCCAGTGGGAGAGGGCCTGCGGCTGTGGCGACGACTAGATTTGAACTAGTGACCAAGGGCTTATGAGTCCCCTGCTCTACCACTGAGCTACGTCGCCAAAGGAACACAGGAGATTGTAGCCGTTTCAGCGGCACCGTCAAGTTCATAAGAAGAGGGTGCCCTTGACAGGCACCCTCCAGAGTAGCGGGGCCAGGATTCGAACCTGGGACCTTTGGGTTATGAGCCCAACGAGCTGCCACTGCTCCACCCCGCATCGACAAACCTCATTATAGTCCCGCGGGGGGATCTGTCAAATGCCCGAATCGGGCGGGCAGCGGCCAGCAGGGGCGCTAAAAGTTCTCCAGCAGCTCCAGAATGCAGCCCAGCGCCGCTTCGCTGTCCACATAGGCATAGCGCCCGCCGGTGTAATCGCCGCGCTGTACGGTGGGCATGCCGGCGCCATCCAGCGTGGCCAGCACCTCGTCCATGCCCTTCAGGTTAAAGGCGATGTGGTGCAGGGCGGTGCCGTTGCGATCGAGAAACTCGCGCCAGGTGGAGGGATGCTCGTCGGGCTGGATCAGCTCCAGGCGCACCTGGGGGCCGAGGTCGAAAAAGGCCAGCAACGAACGGCCTTCGGTGGGCTCTCCGCGGTAGGTGGTGTGTGCCAGTTCGCGGGTGTCGGTCCAGTGGGGCTCGGGGGCGGGCACGCCCAGCACGGCCGCCCAGCGCGCCGCCAGCGCGACGATGTCGTCCGTTACGATGGCGACCTGCGTGATGATGTTGTTGGGAAGCAATCCGTTGGCCATACAGCTCCTTTCCATCGGTGACGTTGGCGGCAGTGTATCGCGCCGGCGCCGGCAGCGCAAGCGCGGCCACGAACTGCCTTGTGAGCCGGGCAAGCGCGGGCTATAATGCAGCCATTGTTGGCAGGGGGTGAGGCGATGACAGAGGGGAAGACGGCCCCGTTGTTGCAGGTGCAGGACCTGCGGGTGGCCCGCGAGGGACACGAGATCCTGCGCGGGGTGGATTTGCAGGTGGATGCGGGCAGCGTGCACGTGGTGCTGGGCCTGAACGGCTCGGGCAAGTCTACGCTGGCCTATACCTTGATGGGCGCCGGCGGGTACACCACGCTGGGCGGCTCCATCCTGTTGGAGGGCGAGGACATCACGCAGGAGCCCATCGACGCCCGGGCACGCCGGGGCCTGACCCTGGCCTGGCAGGAGCCGGCCCGTTTCGAGGGGCTCTCGGTGGAGCGCTATCTCTCGCTGGGGCAGCCCGAGCCCGACCGCGAGCGCCTGCTGGAGGCGCTGGAGGCCGTCAATCTGGATCGGGCCTATCTGCCGCGTTATGTGGATGAGGGCCTCTCGGGCGGAGAGCGCAAGCGGGTGGAGCTGGCGGCGGTGTTCGCCATGCGGCCCCGTCTGGCCATCCTCGACGAGCCCGATTCGGGCATCGACCGTTTTACGCTGGACGATATCGCCACGCTCATGCGGCGGATGGCCTCCGAGGGCAGTGCGGTGCTGCTCATCAGCCACAGGGACGAAGTGGTGCAGATCGCCGATCATGCCTCGTTGATTTGCGGTGGACGCATCATGCAGACGGGCCTGCCCGATGTGATCTGCGATCGCTACACCCAGTACTGCAGCCCCTGTGAGCAACCCATCGTGGTGGAGCGGGGTGACAGCTATGCGTGATCTGGACCTGATTCTGCAGGCCTACGAGGCCTCTGGTGGCGATCCCGATCTGCTCAAGAACGATCGCGTGGCGCGGCTGGTGATTTCGGGCAACGAGGTGATCGGGCTCAACGAGATCCAGGGCATCTCCATGCAAGCCGAGCCCCTCGAGGATGGCGTGCGGGTGCGGCTGGAGGTGGCTCCCGGGGTGCAGATCCCCCAGCCGGTGCACCTGTGCTTTGGCGTGATCCCCGAGTCGGGCGTGCAGCGCATCGTGTCGGACTTTGACATCGGGGACGGTGCCGACGTGGCCTTTACCGCGCACTGCACCTTTCCCAATGCCCTGGAGGTGCGCCACGTGATGGACGGCACCATCACGGTGGGCGCAGGGGCCCACATGCGCTACCACGAGACGCACTATCACGGCGAGACGGGGGGTGTGGTGGTAGAGCCCTTGGCCCGGGTGCAGGTGGGCGAGGGGGGCAGCTACACCTCCACATTCAGCCTCAGCGAGGGGCGCGCCGGCAAGGTGGCCTTTCAGTACGAGGTGGATGTGGCCGAGCAGGGTTCGGCAGAGCTCAACGCCCGGGTGATGGGGTATGGCGATGACGAGGTGCTGGTGCGCGAGACCATCCGGTTGAACGGTGTGGGCGCCCGCGGGTTGGCCAAATCGCGCATCGCCCTGCGGGAGAATGCCCGGGGCGAGGTGTACGGCACCACCGAGGGCAACGCCGCTGGCACACGGGGGCACATCGACTGTATCGAGATCGTGCGGGACGAGGCCATCGCCAACGCGGTGCCCGTGGTGCGGGTGACCGATCCGCAGGCGCAGGTGACCCACGAGGCGGCCATCGGCACGGTGGACAAAAAAGAGCTGGAGACGCTGCTGGCCCGTGGCCTGACCGAAGAGCAGGCCGTGGACGTGATCGTGCGGGGCATGCTGGAAGGCTGAGGCCGTCGGAGCGCTGGTACGTGATGGGTGCTCCGGCGCGCACGGGGGGTAGTGTGGCTTCAGGGGCGGAGGATGGGGTGGTGCGGAGCGTATCTCCGGGGCGCCTGGAGCAGCTGTTGCGCTCCCTGCTGCCGGCGGGGGAGCAACACGGGGACGTGGCGCGGGTGATCGCCCTGCTGCTGGGGGGCCAACCGCTTCCCGAGGGGGCCGATGGCTGGCGCGCTCGGCTGGACTGGCAACGCGCCATCGCCGAGGCGCTCAAGCCGCTGCCGGGCTGGCGCTATGTACCCGGTGACAGTTGATGAACGCCCGACATCATCTTCCGGGCCGGAGGATGCGGCACGCTGGAGGCAAGCGATGAGGGAGCGTGACGGTCAGAGCGAGAGACTGGCGCCGCAGGGCGCCGAGCTCCTGGCGTTGATTCTGCGGCTCATGCCGCCGCGCTCCCGCGGTGGAGCGGGCATCCCCGTGGGCCAGCTGGCGGGTGAGATCCTGAAGAACAGCCCTGCTCAGGGCGGCGAGCGGGCGCGCCTGTACATGGCCCTGCTCGAAGAGCTCCGTCGGGCTGTGGAGGCCATGCCCGAGCTGCGCTATGTCACAGGGATCACTTGATGGGAGGATGACTATATCCTTCTGGCAGAAGGATAAGGCGTTCGGACGGGAATTCTGGGGCGGTTTGACCGATCCTGCAGAGGTTACTACAATAGTTAGGAACCTAACTATTCTGCTCTGAGGTCACCCGTTGGAGTCTCCCGAGGCGTTGTCCGAATCCATCGTCCGCCGGCTGCTGAGCCTGATGCGTTATTCGCATCGCTTTGGCCACCAGCTGCAGCGCGAGTATGGCGTATCCGGGCGGCGGCTCAGCGTGCTGCGCTTTTTGCTCGACCACGATGGTCGCTCGCTGGGCGACATCAGCCGTTACCTCAATCTGCGCGACGGCACCACGTCGCCACTCCTCGAAAGTATGGCACAGGCTGGCCTTGTGTCAAAGACCCGCTGTACCACCGACTGCCGCCGCGTGCGTTTTTCCCTCACTGAGGAGGGGCGTGCCCTGGCAGAGCGGGCCCCGCTGACGGTGTTCGCACGGCTGCGCCTGGAGCTGCCCACGCTCGAGCCGGCCGAACTGCACGAGATCGATGGCGCGCTGGAGCGACTGTTGTCCATGGCAGATCTGGATCCATCCCTGTTGGAGTGACAAGAGGCATATGAAGGTTTTCTGGCGCGTGATCGGCTATCTAAAGCCCTACTGGTTCAGCCAGGTGGTGGCGTATCTGTGCATGCTGGCGCTGAGCGCCGTGGCCCTGCTGCTGCCCAAGATCACCCAGACGGTGATCGACAAGGGTATTCTGGTGGGCGACATGGTGGTCATCGGGCAGCAGGTGCTGTATCTCGTGATGCTCACGGCGCTGCGTGGCGTGTTCCGCTTTGGGCAGGGCTACCTCAGTGAGGGCGTAGCCCAGACCGTGGCCTATGACATGCGTAACGCCATGTACCGCAAGCTGGAAGAGCTCTCCTTCAGCTACCACGACCAGGCCCAGTCGGGCGAGCTGCTCTCGCGGGCCACCTCGGACGTGGAGCGTGTGCGCCGGCTCACCGGCGGGGGCGTGCTGGGGCTGTTCAACTCGGCGGTGATGCTGGTGGGCACCGTGGTGATCCTGATCCAGATGCAGCCGCTGCTGGCGGTGCTCTCGCTGCTGGTGATGCCGCTGATCGTCTGGATCATGAACAATCACGTGGGCTTTCAGATGCCTTTTTGGCGCATCCGCCAGCAGACCATGGCACGGGTGACGGCCCGGGTGGGCCAGAACCTTACCGGCGTATCGGTGGTGCGCGGCTTTGCACAGGAAGACGCCGAGATCGCCCGTTTCGATTCCGAGATCAACTATCTCTATGACACCTCGATGCGGCTGGCGCGCCGCGGCAGCCGCACCATGCCGCTGATCATTCTGCTGGCCAGCGCCAGTACGGTGGTCATCCTGCTGCTGGGCGGCCGCATGGTGATCCAGGGCGCCCTGACGCTGGGAGCGCTGGTGGCCTTTAACAGCTATGTGCTGCAGCTGGTGGGGCCCATGCGCCGAATCGGCTTTTTGATCAACCTCATCGGCGAGTCGCAGGCCTCTGCTGAGCGGGTGTTCGAAGTGCTGGATACCCACTCGGCCGTTTCGGACAAGCCCGGTGCCCGGGAGCTGGGCGAGATCCAGGGATCGGTGAGCTTTGACGACGTGACCTTCAGCTACTTTCCGGGGAGCCCCGTGCTGCAGCAGGTGAGCTTTGACGTCAAGCCGGGCCAGGTGGTCGCCCTGCTGGGGCCCACCGGCTCGGGCAAGAGCACCATCACCAACCTGATCGCCCGCTTTTACGACGTGGATTCCGGCTCGGTGCGGGTGGATGGCACCGATGTGCGCGATGTGACCCTGGATTCGCTGCGCAGCCAGATCGGCATGGTCCTGCAGGAGACGCTGCTCTTTGGCAGCACCATCAAGGAGAATATTGCCTTTGGGCGCACCGACGCCACCGATGAGGAGATCGAGGCAGCGGCCAGGGCCGCCGCGGCGCACGACTTTATCATGCGCTTTCCCGATGGGTACGACACCGAGGTCGGCGAGCGCGGCTCGACCCTCTCGGGCGGCCAGCGGCAGCGCGTGGCCATCGCCCGGGCCCTGTTGCTCAACCCGCGCATTCTGATTCTGGACGACGCCACTTCCAGCGTCGATACCGAGACCGAGCAACAGATCCAGGGGGCTCTCAAGCGCCTGATGCAGGGGCGCACGTCCTTTGTCATCGCCCAGCGCGTCTCCACCGTCCGTGAGGCGGACCTGATCCTGGTGATCGACAAGGGACGCCTGGTGGCCGAGGGCAAGCATCAGGACCTGATCCGCGAGTCGGGCATTTACGCAGACATCTACTACCGGCAGCTCCGCCAGGAGGATCTGGCCGAGGTCGAGGCGACGGCAGGGAGGGGAGCATGAGCGTCAATTTCAGCGGGGGCGGTTTCGGCGCTCCGCACGTACACCTGCACGCCTATCGCGATACCGAGGGACAGAGCGTCGACGTGCGCATCATGCGCCGCCTGCTCCAGTTCCTGATGCCTTTTCGCCACGAGATGATCGAGTCGCTGGTGTGGATGCTGGGCAGTGCCGGCCTGGCGCTGCTGGCGCCCTATCTCGTCAAGGTCCTGATCGACACCTATATCGCCTCGGGGGACTATGTGGGGCTCACCTGGATGGCCCTGGCCACCCTGGCGGTGTACACGCTGGACTTTTTGCTGGACTGGCGCCGCCGCTGGCAGATGGAGGTGGCCGCCAACGGTGTGCTGCGCTCCATGCGTGGGGACCTCTTCAGACAGTACCAGCGCCTGACCATGAGCTACTTTGACAACTTTGGCACCGGCAGCCTCATCGCCACCATCACCAGTGACGTGGGTGTGGTCAACGAGCTGCTGGCCAGCGGGCTCATCACCATGTTCAGCGACGTGTTCATCCTGGTGAGCGTGATTGTGGTGATGCTGCTGATGGACTGGCGCCTGGCGCTGCTGAGCCTCTCTATCCTGCCGCTGATGGTGGTGGCCACCATCCTGTTCGGCAAGGTGGCCCGCAAGGTCTATCGCAAGACCCGTGAAAAGAACAGCATCATGGTGGGGCGCCTGGCGGAGGACATCGGTGCCATGCGGGTCATCCAGGCCTTTAATGAAGAAGTCCGCATGAGCAAAGAGTTTGACCAGATCAACGCCAACAACCGGGATGCCAACAAAGAGGCGGTGCGGCTGACCTCGCTGTTTACCCCGCTGATGGAGCTGATGAGCACTGCGGTGACGGCCATCATCCTCTGGTACGGCGGTCGCAACGTGATCGACCACACCATTACCCTGGGCATCATTGTGGCCTTTTTGAGCTATACCTCGCGCCTGTTCCAGCCCGTGCTGGAGCTCAGCATGGCCTTTACCACCTGGCAGGCCGCCATGGCCGGCGGTGAGCGCGTGCTGCGCATCCTGAACATCGATCCCGCCATCAAGGATCGTCCCGATGCCGTCGAGCTCACCGAGGTGCGCGGCGAGGTCCAGTTCAACCATGTGAACTTTCGCTATCTCGACAATGTGCCCGTGCTCAAGGATGTGAACCTGCACATCGAGCCGGGCGCCACCATCGCGCTGGTGGGGCCCACCGGCGCCGGCAAGACTACCATCGCCAGCCTGATGACGCGCTTTTATGATATCACTGACGGCGAGATCCTGGTGGACGGGCGCGACATCCGCACCGTGACCCTGCAGTCGCTGCGGCGCCACTTGGGCATGGTGCCGCAGGAGCCTTTTCTCTTTACCGGCACCATCGCCTACAACATTCGCTTTGGCAAGCCTGACGCCACCGACGAGGAGGTGATCGCCGCGGCCAAGGCAGCCAACGCCCATGACTTTATCATGGCGCTGCCCGAGGGTTACGAGACCGAGATCCTGGAGGGGTCCACCAACCTCTCGCTGGGGCAGCGGCAGCTGGTGTGCCTGGCCCGCGTGATCCTGGCGCAGCCCGGCATTCTGGTGCTGGACGAGGCCACCTCCAGCGTGGACCTGCGCACCGAGGGACTGATCCAGGATGCCATGGACCATCTGATGGAGGGCCGCACCTCGCTGGTGATCGCCCACCGTCTGGCCACGGTGCAGCGCGCCGACGAGATCCTGGTGATCGACCATGGCGAGATCATCGAGCGCGGGCGGCACGAGGATCTGCTCAAGCTCAACGGCCTTTACGCCCACCTGTACCAGACCCAGTTTCTCTCGGTGGAGCGCTCTCTGGCGGCCACAGCCTGAGCCTCTTGCGGGACTCTTACGACGCCCGACCCATCCGGCCGGGCGTCGTTGTTGTGTACTGCCGCTGCCGAACGGTCCGAGGCGACGGTTGGCACTCTGGACGGAACTCGCTAGAATGGGCTGGATATGGCTCCCGGACGGTGCGCCGGGAGGTCTTTCGGTAAACCCGCCGGCCCAAGAGGATGGACGATGCCAAAGCGAGAAGACATTCGACGCGTGATGATCATCGGGTCTGGCCCGATCGTGATCGGCCAGGCGTGCGAGTTTGACTATTCCGGCACCCAGGCGTGCAAGGCCCTTCGTTCCCTCGGCTATGAGGTGGTGCTGGTCAACTCTAATCCCGCCACCATCATGACGGATCCGGGCATGGCGGACGCTACCTACATCGAGCCCTTGAACGTGGAGCGCATGCGCCAGATCATCGAGCTGGAGCGCCCCGACGCGCTGTTGCCCAACCTGGGCGGTCAGACGGGCCTGAACCTCGTGTCCGAGCTGGCCAAGGCGGGGGTGCTGGAAGAGTTCGGTGTCGAGGTGATCGGCGTCCAGCTGGAGGCTATCGAGCGAGGCGAGGACCGCATCATCTTCAAGGAGCTGATGAAGGGGCTGGGCATCGACGTGCCCCGCAGCGAGCCGGCTTATACCGTGGAAGAGGCCGAGAGCATCGCAGAAAAGCTGGGTTATCCGGTGGTGGTGCGACCGGCCTATACCCTGGGCGGCACCGGCGGCGGGCTGGTGTACAACGTGGTCGAGCTGGACGAGGTGGCGCGCCGTGGCCTCTCTGCCTCGATGATCGGCCAGGTGCTGATCGAAGAGTCGGTGCTGGGCTGGGAAGAGCTCGAGATCGAGGTGGTGCGAGACGCCAGAAACCAGATGATCACCGTGTGCACCATCGAGAATGTGGATCCCATGGGCGTCCACACCGGCGACTCGTTCTGCGTGGCGCCCATGATCACCGCCTCGCCCGAGCTCGTCGCCCGGCTGGAGGGCTACTCGTATCGTATCGCCGAGGCGATCCAGGTGGTGGGTGGCACCAACATGCAGTTCGCCCACGACCCCATCACCGACCGGGTGGTGATCATCGAGATCAACCCGCGCACCTCGCGTTCTTCGGCATTAGCCTCCAAGGCCACGGGCTTTCCCATCGCGCGGGTGTCTGCGCTGCTGGCCGCCGGCCTGACGCTGGACGAGCTGCCCTACTGGCGCGATGGCACGCTGGACCGCTACACGCCCTCCGGAGATCAGGTGGTGGTCAAGTTTGCCCGCTGGGCCTTTGAAAAGTTCCCGGGCGCCGTGGATCACCTGGGCACACAGATGCGCGCGGTGGGCGAGGTGATGAGCCTGGGCAAGACCTATAAAGAGGCCTTTCAAAAGGCCATCCGCTCGCTGGAGATCGGGCGCTATGGGCTGGGTTTCGCCCGGGACTATGCCGCGCGGCCGCTGGAAGAGCTGCTGACCCTGCTGCGTGAGCCCACCAGCGAACGGCAGTTTATCCTCTACGAGGCGCTGCGCAAGGGTGCCGATATCGAGACGCTGCACCAGCGCACGCACATCCACCGTTGGTTCCTGCAGCAGATGCAAGAGCTGGTGGAGGAGGAGCAGCAGCTGCTCGAGTTCAAGGGCGCTCTGCCCCCCGATGCGCTGCTCATCCAGGCCAAGCGCAACGGCTTTGCGGATCGCTACCTGGCCAGGCTGCTGGGGGTCAGTGAACAGGCGGTGCGCCAGCGCCGTGAAGCGCTGGGCGTGGTGGAGCGCTGGGACAGCGTGCCCGTGAGCGGTGCGGAGGACGCGCGCTACTATTACTCTACCTACAATGGGGGCGAGCCCATCGCCCGCAGCGATCGCCGCAAGGTGATGATCCTGGGCGGAGGACCCAACCGCATCGGCCAGGGGATCGAGTTTGACTATTGCTGCGTGCACGCCGCCTTTGCGCTGCGCGACGAAGGCATCGAGACCATCATGGTCAACTGCAACCCCGAGACGGTCTCCACCGACTATGACACCAGCGATCGGCTCTATTTCGAGCCCCTCACCCTGGAAGAGGTGCTCAGCATTTACGAGGCCGAGCAGCCCGAGGGCGTGATCGTGCAGTTTGGCGGGCAGACCCCGCTCAACCTGGCGGAACAGCTGGAGGCGGCGGGGGTGCACATCCTGGGCACGGCGCCGGCGGCCATCGCCATGGCGGAGGACCGCGACCTGTTCCGCAAGCGCATGGAAGAGCTGCACATCCCCATGCCCGAGTCGGGGATGGCCAGCACCTTTGAGGAGGCCGTGGCGGTGGCCGAGGGGATCGGCTATCCGGTGATGGTGCGCCCCTCCTTTGTGCTGGGCGGGCGGGGCATGGAGATCGTGCACGATGTCGAGATGCTGGCCCAGTACGTGGCCAACGCCGTCGAGATCTCGCCCGAGCGCCCCATCCTGATCGACCGCTTTCTGCAGGAGGCCACCGAGGCCGAGGCCGACGCCCTGGCGGACGGAACCGTGGCCTTTGTGCCCTCGGTGATGGAGCACATCGAGCTGGCGGGGGTGCACTCGGGCGATTCGGCCTGTGTGATCCCGCCGGTTACCCTGTCGCCGGAACATCTGGCCACCATCGCCGAGTACACAAGGCTCATCGGCCGCGAGCTGGACGTGGTGGGATTGATCAATGTGCAGTTCGCCATCGAAAAGGGCAAGGTGTATGTGTTGGAGGCCAACCCGCGGGCCTCGCGCACGGTGCCGCTGGTGAGCAAGGTCTGCGGCATCTCCATGGCGCGGCTGGCCACGCGGCTGATTGTGGGCGTGCCGCTGCAAGAGTTGAATCTGCGCGAGATGCACATCCCGCACTATGGCGTCAAGGAGGCGGTGTTCCCCTTTAGCATGTTCCCCGAAGTGGATCCGCTCTTGGGGCCCGAGATGCGCTCCACCGGTGAGGTGCTGGGCCTGGCGGAGACCTACGGGCGGGCCTTTTACAAGGCGGAGGAGGCGGCGCAGCCGGCGCTGCCCACGGCGGGCACGGTGCTCATCTCGGTGGCGGAAAAGAACGATGCGCTGGTGCGGGTGGCCCGGGGTTTCAGCCAGTTGGGCTTTGACATCCGCGCCACCACGGGCACGCGCCAGTTCCTGGCCGAGCACGGTATCGAGACCACGCACATCCTGAAACTCCAGGAGGGCCGCCCCAATATCGTGGACGAGATCGTGAACCGGCGGATCAATATCGTGGTCAACACGCCCACCGGCCAGGTGGGCCACCGCGACGACTCGTACCTGCGCAAGGCCGCCATCCAGTACAAGGTGCCCTATATCACCACGCTGGCGGCGGCTCTGGCCTCGGTGGAGGGCATCGCAGCCGGCCTGGCGGGCCATGGGGGTGTGCGCTCGCTGCAGAGCTACCGCAAGGACATCCGCTTCGACTGAGCCCCTGCGGGGTGCGGCATCGTGCAAGCGCGAATCTGGTTCTGGTTATGGTTGATCATGCCGGCGCTGGTGGGTTGGTACGCCCAGCGCCGGCTGCGCCGTACCTATGCGCGCTGGGCCACGGTGCGCAACGGGCGGGGCATTCTGGGAGCTGACTTGGCGGAGGCGCTGATCGCCTGGCTGGGCTTGCAAGATGTCCACATCGCGCTCCTGCTGGGCCGCACTGGCGACCATTACGACCCTGCAGACCACACGCTGGTGCTCAGCGAGGAGCAGGCCACCTCCGACTCGGTGACGGCACTGGGCATTGTGGCGCACGAGGTGCTGCACGCCCAGCAGGATGCCGAGAACTATCCTCTGATGCGGCTGCGTGCCTGGCTGGGCGGGCGCGTGGGGCGTTACGCGGGCATTTCCATGGGCGTGGTGGGGCTGGGGCTCGTGCTGCGCTCCCCAGTGGTGCTGGCGCTGGGCCTGGCCCTGGTGCTGGCCCTGCTGCTGCTGGGCATTGTGGCCCTGCCGGTAGAGCGCAACGCCAGCCGCCGCGCGCTGGAGGCGCTGCGGGCCTCGGGACTGGCTGCCGAGCAGGATCTGGAGGGCGCCCGGCAGGTGCTGCAGGCTGCGGCGCTCACCTATCTGGCGGGCCTGTTGCAGAACCTGGGCTATCTGGCGCTGGTAGTGATGGCGCTGGCCATGGCCCGGTCTTGGTCCGGTGGGTGAGGCTGTCTGAGGGGTGTGGGGCTCGCCCGAACGACGCTCCGGCGGCCACGGTCGCGGGGCTCCACTCCCGCGGCTGGATCAAGAGGCAGCCGTTGTATCCTCTGCCTGTGCCGTGGCTCGGTTGACAGGGTAACCCCCGGCGTGCTAGGGTTTCCGGCAGATGCGCACCATCAATCTGCGGCAAGGAGTAGGCATGCCCCATCAGCCCTTTCACTATCGCAGCCTGGCCGAGCTGATCGCTGAACGCGACGCGCTGGGGCTTTCGCTTGCCCTGCAAGAGGATCTCTCGCCCCTGGCGCAGCCGCTCTGCATCGGGGATATGACCGCGCCCAACCGGCTGGCGATCCAGCCCATGGAGGGGTGCGACGGCACTCTGGCGGGCCGGCCGGATACGCTCACCACGCGGCGCTATCTGCGTTTTGCCGGCGGCGGGGCGGGCCTGCTCTGGTTCGAGGCCACCGCCATCGCCCCCGAGGCCCGCGCCAACCCCCGTCAGCTGCTGCTCACCGCAGAGACAGAAGCCGCCTTTGCCCAATTGCGGCAGCGGGCCCTGGAAGAGGCGCAGCGCGTTTCTGGCAGCGCCTTCAGGCCTTTTACGGTCATCCAGCTGGCGCACTCGGGGCGCTACAGCCGCCCCGGGGAACGCCCGGCGCCCATCATCGCCCACCACGACGGCCTGCTGGACCAGGCCATGGGCATCCCCGCCGATTACCCCCTGATCAGCGATGAGGCGCTGGATCGCCTGCAGGAGACCTATGTGGAGGCCGTGCGCCTGGCGCTGCAGGCGGGCTTTGACGGCGTGGACATCAAGGCCTGCCACCGCTACCTGATCTCGGAGTTGCTGGCGGCGCACACCCGCCCGGGCCGGTATGGTGGCTCTTTTGAGAACCGCACACGCTTTTTGCTGGAGACGGTGCGCCGGGTGCGGGCCGAGGTGCCCCAGGCGCGCATCACGCTGCGGCTCAACGTGTATGACGGGCACCCCTATCCCTGGGGATGGGGGGTGAGCCGGGAGGATCCGGCAGTGCCCGATCTGCGCGAGCCGCTGCAGCTGATCCGGCTGTTGCTGGAGGCCGGTGTGACCCTGGTGAATGTGACCGCGGGCAACCCCTACTATACGCCGCACATCAACCGGCCCTTTGATCAGAACGTGATCGGCGGCTATCGGCCGCAGGAGCATCCTCTGGAGGGCGTGGCGCGCATCCTCGGGCTGGCCCGGGCGGTCAAGGAGGCGGTGCCCGGGATGCTGGTGCTGGCCAGCGGCGTCTCCTGGCTGCGGCAGTATCTGGGCAACGCCGCTGTGGCCCTGGTGGCCGAGGGCGCTGCAGACCTGGTGGGCCTGGGCCGCATGGCTTTTGCCTGCCCCGACCTGCCGCGCGACCTGCTGGCCGGCAGGGCGCCGGATCCCGATCGCATGTGCGTCACCTGTTCCCGCTGCACCCAGATCATGCGGGACCACGGCCGCTCGGGCTGTGTGCCCTTTGATCGGACGGTGTACGCCCCCATCTATCGCGAGGGGCGGCGGGCGGCGCGGGAAAGGCAGGCCTGAGATGCAACCGTGGCGCACACAGAGCGATCTGGCTCGCGAGCTGGCAGTCATCGTCCCGATCTACTTTGGCACCACTGCCGACGAGGGGCTGATGGAGCGCCTGCTGCGCATGACCATCGTCGATCTGCCTGCCTTTGTGCGGCCGGAGCAGGTGTGGCTGATGGTGGATGGCGACGGGCACAGTGGCCCGGTGGCGCGCCGTGTGCTGGCGGGGCTGTCTCCCTCGGCGCAGGGCATGCATCTGGTCGACAACCGCGAGAACCAGGGCAAGCTGGGGGTTCTGCGGCAGGGTTTCAGCGCGGCGCTGGAGGCGCATCCCCAGGTGAACTGGTTGGCGGCACTGGATGGCGACGGCGACCACCTGGCGGCGGCGCTGCCCACGCTGGTGCGCTCGGCGGCCGCCATGGCAGCCAGTTGTGGCCATGGACGCGTGGTGATGATCGGTGCCCGTGCCAGCCGCGAGCGGCCCATGGGCTGGGTGCGCGGCCAGATGGAGACGCTGCTGGACGGGCTGACCATCGATGCGCTCACCTATGCGCTGGCTCGGCAGGGCAGGGCTCTGGACCTGGCCTTTTGCCGACCGGGGGTGGTGCCCGATATCTCCAGCGGTTACAAGGTCTATGGGCGCGAGCTGGCGGCGCTGCTCTTTGCCGATCCCGATCCGGATACGGGCAGCCTCTCCCCCTGGGACTATTGGCACTATGCGCCCGAGACGGTGCCGGCTGTGGAGGCCACTCTGCTGGGGGGCGTGATCGGTGAGATGCCGCGTCCCACCTGGGACGGGCAACCCGTCTCGTCCTTTGGGGCCTTTGGGCTGGAGCGCATGTACGGCGAGCTGCTGGCCTGGGTGTGGACGCGGCTGCAGATCCCGCTGACGGTGGCGGTGCAGCACTGGGAGAACCATCGCAGGAGCTATGAACTGGATACCAGTCAGGAGGGCGCCGAGCTCCTGGCCAAGACGCGCTCCCGGGCGCTGGGACGCCTGGCGGAGGCGCTGGGCGAGGATCCTCCGGGGCCCTGCCGCCCGCTGCTGCCCTTTTTGTAGGGGCCATGCCGGAGGCCGTCGCACACCGCCCGCGCTGGCGCTCGTTGACGCAGGCTCCGCCGATGCTATACTCGGCCGGCGATGTACACCGAGGCTGCTCACCACGATCCCTCCCGGCGGCAGCGGCTGCTGCTGGCGCTGGCTCTGCTGGCCTGCCTGCTGCTCGGCGGATGGCTGCGGCTCCGGGCGCTGGACCTGGCACCGCAATCGCTCTACCGCGACGAGGCCCAGAACGGGTTGGACGCCCTGCGCGTGCTGCAGGGGGAGCGTCCGATCTATTTTGAGGCCAACAACGGCCGCGAACCCCTGCTGATCTATCTGCTGGCCCTGGCGGTGCGTCTGATGGGCCGCACGCCCCTGGCGCTGCGAGCGGTGTCGCTGGTGGTGGGGACGCTCACCATTCCCGCGCTCTACTGGCTGGGGCGGGAGCTGTTCGGGCCCCGGGTGGGGCTGCTGGCGGCGGCGCTGGGCGTCAGCACGGTATGGCTGTTGAACCTCAGCCGGGTGGTCTTTCGCGCCGGGTTGTTGCCCCTGCTCTCGGCGCTGGCCCTGGCGGCGCTCTGGCGCGGGCAGCGGCTGCGCTCTGGCGCCTGGATGGCCGCCGGCGGTGCCCTGCTGGGAGGCTGCGCTTTTACCTATCTGGCGGCGCGCATGATCCCGCTGGCGCTGGGCGCCTGGCTGATCTGGAGCGCCCTGGATCGGCAGGCGCGGGCCAGGGTCTGGTGGCGTGGCTGGGCCCTGGCGCTGGGCGCTGGGCTGGTGCTGGCCAGCCCCCTCGCGTTGTATCTGCTGCAGCGTGGCGGCGCCGGGCGCACGGCGCAGGTGTCGATTCTGAACCCGGCCATCAGCGGCGGCCGCCCCTGGCTGGCGCTGGCCACCAACCTCTGGCGCACGGTCCGCATGCTGGTGTACGGCGGCGACTTTATCCCGCGGCATAATGTGCCCTGGCGGGCGGTGTTCACGCCGGCAGTGGGGCTTGCAGGCTACGCGGGGCTGGGTTGGCTGGTGCTGCAGGCCAAACGGTGCGGGGCGGCGCGGCTGGTGCTGGTGTGGCTGGTGGCGCTGTCGCTGCCCACACTGCTGGCCGAGGGCGCCCCGCACTTTTTGCGGGGGGTGGGCATGTTGCCCGCGCTGCTGCTGCTCCCCGCCGTGGCGCTGGATGCGCTGCTCTCGCATCTGCGCGGGGCAGCACGCTGGGCGGCGCTGGGGATGGTGGTGGCGCTGCTGGCCACCAGCGGCTGGCTGGACTGGCGCGCCTATACCCGGCATCTCGGCAGCGAGGCGGTCTATTACCAGTTCGAGACGGGCGCTGCCGAGTTGGCGGCGGAGGTCAATCGACAGCTGGGCCAGGGCTGGCAGGGGGAGGGTGAGCGATCGGCTGCGGAGGGCGGCAGCGTGTGGCTTTCCCATCGGCTGTGGGAGGGCTTTCCTTCGATCCCCTTCCTGGTGAGTGCCGGCGAGCGCCTGGTGTTGCTGGAGGAGGGCCAGCCCGGGCCCGCCAATCCGCAGGTACCGCTGCTGGCCCTCCTCTGGCCTCACGCCGACCAGCAGCGGCTGTGGGCGGCGCTGCCCGGTGGCTGGCAGTGGCGGGTACGGCCCGGAGCATTCGAGCGGGGCGACCTGGAGAGCGAGGCGCGCCTGCTGTACCTCGTGCTGGAGGGCAGCCCGGCACCAGCGGAGCCTTCGGCACCGGCGGAGCCTTCGGCACCAGCGGAGCCTTCGGCACCGGCGGAGCCTTCGGCACCGGCGGAGCCTTCGGCACCGGCGG
>JAAYED010000036.1 GCA_012728955.1 Chloroflexota bacterium | reverse complement strand
CGACGCGGTAGCAATCTCCTGGCCCGTCCAATGGATATAAGCCAACGACCCTCGTCCCGTCACGTTTGCCCGGAGCCCGCATGCCTGGAATGCGTCAGCGATCCCTCGCCGCAGTCGCTTGCCCAGCTCGTTGACGCGGTCGATCTCCTTCCGCCCATATTCCTTCAGGGTGGCGATCCCGGCTTCCACGGTGACGCTGTTTCCATTGAATGTGCCCGAGTGTTTGAGGCTGTGAGGACGGGTGGGATTGAACATTTCCATGATATCCGCACGCCCGCCGATGGCGCCGACCGGGAGCCCACCACCGATAATCTTGCCCAGCGTGGTGATGTCGGGCATCACCTTGTCCAGCAGTTGCCAGCCTCCCAAGCTTAGGCGGAAGGTCACAATCTCGTCAAATATCAACAACACACCGTACTTGTCTGCAAGCTCTCTCAGCCCCGACAGATAGCCGGGGCGTGACGCGACCAGCCCACCGGCATTCATCATCGGCTCCACGATCACAGCAGCGATGCGGTGATTGTAGGCGGTGAGCGTCTCTTCGACGGCATCAAGGTCGTTGAAGGGCACGACCATCATGGCGTCAAGGATGCAATCCGGTATGCCCTGGCTTTCCTTGCGCAAGGGGGGGCGGGTCTCGATCTCGGCGGAAGCGGTGATGTTGATCTCGGCAAAATCGTGGGTCCCGTGATAGCCTCCATCCATCTTGAGGATCACGTCCTTGCCGCTGTAGGCACGAGCCAGGCGCATGGCCATCATCGTGGCCTCGGTGCCCGAATTGCAAAAGCGGACGCGCTCCACACTCGGGATACGCTCGGCCAGCATGCCTGCCAGCTCGTACTGGCAGGCCGTGGGCGATGCATACAACGTCCCCCTGGCGACCTGGGCCTGGACGGCCTCCACGACCGCCGGGTGCGCGTGACCATGGATGAGACTGGTATAGTTGTTGTTAAAGTCCAGGTAGCGGTTCCCGTCGACATCATAGATGACGCATCCCTCGCCGCGCTGGATGAAGGTGGGATAGGGGCGAAAGTACACCGCTCTCCTCGTATCGCCGCCTGGAAGGACCCTCGCCGCGGCCTGGCAATGGGCGAGCGATTGTGGGGTCCGCCGGCGATACTCGTCCGTGATTGCCTGGACTGCCTGATGAGTTGTCATATCGCAGAGGCCTCCTGAATATGTGAAAGTGATTCCCTGGCAATGCGCCGGACCCGATTATGCGCAGAACCGGCGCGCCGGGATCAAGGTACCTGAACCTGCCCTAAATACGCCCGGGCAACCCCGGCAAGCATCGCTGCTCCCAGGGGCAGCACCGACTCGTCGACGTCAAAGTGTGGACTGTGCAGGGGGCGCAGCGGCTGCCCAGGCGCTTGAACCCCGACCTCAAAGAAGCAGCCGGGAGCCTGCTGCAGAAAGAAGCTGAAATCCTCACCGCCCAGCTCTGGTGGACGCTCGTAGACGGCGTCCGGTCCCACTGTATCCAGGGCCACCCGGCGGACGAGCTCCGTGAGGGTCTTGTCGTTGATCAGCGGCGGGTAACCCCTCCGAATGTTCAGCTCATAGTCGCCCCCCAGCACCTTCGAAATCTGGCAGGCCCGATCCAGCTCATAGAAGAGGGTCTCACGGACGGCAGGCGTGAGGCTGCGGATCGTGCCGCGCAACTCCACCCGTTCGGCCAGGTTGTTTTCCTTGCTGCCCCCCTGCATGATCCCCACCGAGATCACACCGCCATTGACGGGCGAGATCCGGCGAGAGACGATGGTGTGCAGGCTGGTGACCACTTGTGAAGCAAGCAGAATGGCATCCACACCCTCCCAGGCGTAGGCGGCGTGTGCGCCGGATCCGAGGATCACCGCCCGAAAGTTGTCCATGGCAGCAGCCATGGCACCGTCCGCGCAGATCACACTGCCTGCCGGGAAGCTGCCATGGACGTGGAGGCCAAAGACCGCCGAGACCCCATCGCATGCCCCCTCTTCGACCATGCGCATGGCGCCACTCTTGCCCTCTTTATCCATTCCCTCCTCCGAGGGCTGGAACAGCAACCGCACCTGGCCGGGCAGGACCAGGTCACGGAGCAGCATGGCCGCTCCCAGCAGACAGGTTGTATGCACATCGTGTCCGCAGGCGTGCATCACGCCGGGTACCCGGGAGGCGTACTCGACTTTGTTCAGTTCCTGGATTGGCAAGGCGTCCATATCGGCCCGCAGGGCGATTACCGGTCCAGTCTCGCCCAGATGGCCTACCACTCCGGTCTTTCCGACGCCTGTGTCCACCGGTACTCCGAGGGACCGCAGCGTCTCGGCCACGAGTGCAGCAGTGCGATACTCATGAAAGCTCAATTCAGGGTGCTGGTGAATCTCGCGACGGATTGCACTCAGTCTGGGCGCGAGGACCTGCGCCATTTCCAAGAGCGTGGTCATACAACCTCCTTTGTTTGCGGACCAGCGCCTGAACGCCTGGCTCTGGGCGGCATCTATCTCCTGAGGCTCGGATCCAGCGCGTCACGAAGGCCGTCGCCCAGGAGATTGTAGCCCAGAACTGCGAGCATGATAAAGATCCCCGGGAACAAGAGCACCCACCACGCGCCAATTGTCAGGTACTTGTAGCCATCGGCCAGCATTGCTCCCCATTCGGGAGTGGGGGGTTGAGCGCCCAAACCCAGGAAGCCCAGGGCCGCGGCTTCCAGGATCGATGAGGCGATGGACAAGGTCGCCTGTACGATAATCGGCGACAGCGAGTTCGGGAACACGTGGCGCGACAATAGCCTGAACCTGCTGGCGCCGATGCAGCGCGCTGCCGTTACGTACTCTTTCTCTCGAATGGAAATTGCCATCGAGCGCGCCAGGCGCGCGAAAGCAGGGATTTGCACGATACCGACCGCCAGCATGGCGTTATTGATTCCCGGGCCGCGGGCCGCTACGATGCCGATGGCGAGCAGCGTCGCCGGAAACGCTAGCATGATATCTACAATCCGCATGGCGACCATATCGGTAACGCCACCCAAAAAGCCGCACACCAGACCAAGCGTGCTCCCGAAAGACAGCGCGATGCCCACGGAAATCAATGCGATTCCAAGGGAAACGCGCGACCCATGCAGCACACGCCGGAGCACGTCCCGACCCAGGTCATCGGTGCCAAAGGGATGGGATTGGCTCGGGGGCTGTAGACGGCTTGCCAGGTCGCCGTCTGTGCGCGGATCGTAGGGCATGATTACGGGCATGAGCAGGCTGATCGCCAACAACAGCAGGATGAGTGTCGCGCCAAACTTGCCACTGCTGCTGCGCCTCAGCCGCCGCAGCGCGTCAGTCCACAGCGACTGATGCTTGGTCTGTGTGGCAGGCGGCGCTAGCGATGCGCTGGCGGTCATCCTGCCCTCGTGGGCGTCATTGAATACATCAAGTTCCTCATCATCCGGGGCTCCAAGCGACACCCTCATTTAAAGCACACTGGCGCCTTGCCCGCCGGCGACCACAGCTACCTGTATCGAATCCGCGGATCGACCACGGCGTACGAGAGATCCACGATGAGATTGGCGAAAACAAAGATCACGGCGATGGCCAGGGTGGCCCCCTGGATTACCGTGTAATCGCGGTACAAAATGGACTGGAAGAGCCAACGACCGACTCCCGGCCAGGCAAAGATGGATTCCGTCAGCACCGCGCCCGAGAAGAGATAGGCGATCTCCAGTCCGATGATGGTGATGATCGGCAGGAGCGCGTTCTTTAGCGTGTGGCGCAGAATGACGGCGCGCTCCCGTAGCCCTTTGGAGCGCGCGGTGCGCACATAGTCCTGGTTGAGGGCCTCCAGCATGCTGGATCGGGTCATGCGCGCAATGATCCCCATCGGCACCGTGCCTATCACCACGGCCGGGAGAATCAAGTGTCTGAGCGCGTCGCCGAGTGCCTGGAGGTTACCGGTAATCAGGCTGTCCAGGATATATAGCTGAGTCAGGAGACGCAGCTCCACGTCAAAGTCCAGGCGCCCGCCAGTCGGTACCAGGTGCAGGACAACGGCGAACAGCATGATGCCCATGAGGCCCAGCCAGTAGATGGGCATGGATACCCCGATCAAGGCCACGAACATGCTCGCTGTGTCCAGGATGGTGCTCCGCTTGACGGCCGCGATGATCCCGGCGGGAATCCCGATGAGCATCGCGAACAGCATGCCGGCGACCGCCAGCTCGAAGGTAGCCGGGAACCGCACCCGGAACTCGCCCGTGATCGAGTGGCCCGTTACCAGGGAATTGCCCAGGTCTCCCCGCAGCACCCCTCGGAATGAGCTCGTCACCTCGGGCATTGGAATTGGGTGCCCGGTTAGCTGTCCCCAGTGGTACTCGAGTTTTGCGGCCGTATCGTTGCCCAGCATGTAGATGATATACTGCTCCCACAACGGCTTGTTGAGCCCCATGCGCTCCCGGATCATTTGAATTGCCTCGGGCGATGTGTTTTCCCGCGTCATGGCTCGCGCCGGGTCTCCGGGAATCAGGTGAACAAACATAAAGACGACCAACGAAACACCCAGGAGCGTCGGGATCGTCATCAGGAGCCGCCGTACGATGTATCGGGCCATGAAAGGGCTTTCCTCCAGGGAGCCTCCCGCCCCGGTGCACCGGGGCGGGAGGAATCCTTAGCTCTAGCGAGTATGCGTCACGGGCTCAGCGTCACGCCCCTCAGAACGTCCGTCTTGAGAGGAACGGGAATGAACCCCTTGACGCTTTTGGCAAAGACGTTCGGCACGGCGGTGTGCACAACCGGCACGCCAGGCACGATGTCGTTCACGATCACTCCTATTTGCTCAAAGTCTTTCGTCCGAGCCTCCATGTCGGCCGAGCTCGCGGCGTGGGCCAACAGCTCGTTGACCTCGCTGCTGGAGAAGCCGGCCTCCTTGAAGGCAACGCCGGATCCGAGGGGCTCGTCCTGGAACCAGACACCCAGCACGCTGCCATCGATAAAGTCGGGCGTCCATCCCATCATGAAAATGGGGAACTTGCCCTCCTGTCGATCCCCGAGATACTGGCCCCAGTCCTCTGTCTTTAGCTCGGTGATGACGCCAATCTTGGCCCAATCGGAGGCGACCTTCTCGGCGACGGCCTTGGCATTGGGAAAGTACGGCCGGCTGACCGGCATGTACCAGAGCTCGATTGTGAACCCGTCTTCCAGCCCCGCTGCCTTCAGATACTCCTTGGCCTTTTCCAGGTCGAAGGGGTAGCCCTGCACGTCTGGATTGTGCCCGGGGTAGAGCGGGCCGAGCCACTGCGTTGCGACCTCGCCGAGCCCTGCGTACAGGTTGTCCACGATGGACTGCTTGTCCACCGCGTGCGCCAGCGCGAGGCGGACATTCTTGTCGTTCAGAGGTTCGACGTTCATATTGAACCGGAGGTAGCCGACGTTGGCCGGCGGGCGATACACAACCTGGAGGTTCGGATCCTGTGCTGCATTCGCGGCATCGTCGGGGCTTACACCGTTCATCCCATGGCAGTCGCCTGCCTTGACCGCCATGTATCGCGCTGCGGGGTCGGTGATCACTCTGAACACGATCTTGTCCAGTGGATACTGGTCTGCACACCAAGAATCTGGGTTTTTGACCAGGGTAATGTGGTCATCCTTTACCCACTCTTCAAGCACGTACGGCCCGGTTCCGATGGGGTGCTG
>JAAYED010000035.1 GCA_012728955.1 Chloroflexota bacterium | reverse complement strand
TGCCATTCGATGGTGCCGATGGGCAGGTAGGCCACCGGGCAGGCTTCGCGCCGGGCCACGATCTGTGCCGGACGTAACCGTTCGTAACGGACGGTTTCTTCGCTCATTTTGCTCCTTTAGTGAGAGTGTTCGACTATGATCAGCGCCACATATCGGCCAGAATATGCAGCTTGGCGTCGGTCATATAGTCATAGCGCGTGACCCACATGCCGTCCGCGCGGCTATCGCGCACCACGGCGATCGTCCGCTTCCATTGCTCGATGGGGCGATAGGAGTGGACATAGGCATAGCAGCGCGTCCGCCCCGCCACCTGATCCACCACCTCGTCCAGCTTGTTGCGCCACGCTTCGGGCCGCACGGGATGGTTTTCCTCCGGGGCAGGGATATGGTAATGGGCAAAGGTGCGCGGCGATACGTCGTCGGGCAGGTCCAGCGCGGCCACCAATGTGTCGAGTAGTAGCGATTCGGGTAGACCGGGGTTCCACTCGCGCAGCAGTTGGCCATACCAGCGCGGTATCGCCGACCAGTGGAAGGTATACAGCTTGGGGCGCACAGACTGACAGACCCCTGCCAGCGCCCGGTAATCCATGCCAGAGCTACGGTTGAATGGCGGCGCCCAGCCGTTGGCCCCTAGCTCCATCTGGGCTGCCCCGGTAGCGTTCAACCGCTGGCGGATGTCCGCATAGAGCCGGGTCACCGTTTCCCCTTTGAAGCGCAAGTAATCGAGCCAGCCGGGATACGCCTGCAGCAGTTCCAGCAGGGCGGAGGGAGTGCGCACGATGCGCTGGATGCGTTCCAGATCTTGGGCATCCAGCCGGTGCAGGCGGTCCCACAGCGTGCGCACGTCGCGGGCGATGCGCTCCCAGTCATAGCCCAACGCCTGGGCGGCGCGGGCACAATGCGGGCACGTACAGGCGAAATGGTCGCGCAGGTCATAGACGGTGTACTCGATCCAATCCAGGAACAACCCATCGACCTCGGGGAACTGCTGAACCGCATCGAGCACGACCGCCAGAATGTACGGGCGCACGGCGGGGTTATTCAGGCATCCCTGCCGGGCGACGCGCTGCGCGCCGGGCACCGAGCCATCCGGGTAATGCACCTGATCTTCGGGGCGCAACCCTGGCACGCCGGTGGGGCCGAGTTGCAGGTACGCGGCCAGCCCCCGGCTATGCGCCTCGGCGATGATCTTGTGAGGCAGGTCGCGATCCAGGCCCGCCGGGGCCAGTTGCCCGCCGGGACGATAGGGGGTGTCGGCGAACAGCGCCTCGTCATAGGGGTAGGTGCGGTAGCTTTGCAAGTATAGCTCCCGTTGACCCCACAGCGGACGGTCCAGCAACCGCTCGTATCCATCGATGTCGAGGGGTGGCTCGCGGTAGCCCTGCCCGCGCTCCGCTGGCTGAGACAGGGCCGTGCCGGTAGAAATGGCGTTTGCTCCCGTAGCCTGGATGCGGTCCATCACGGCTTGTAGTCCCTCGTTCTGCACGGCGGTTGGTATGATGGAAATGCCCAGTAATTTGTGTGTCATGCGGTTGGCTCTCCTAGCTCAGGTTGGTCAGGGCGCGCTGATAGGTGGCGATGATCCGGTCCATCTCCTGGCTGACTCCCTCGTCGATCACCTGGCGGGCGGGGTCAGCGTCGTACCAGGCGATAGAGCGGCCAATACCCTCCATAAAGCTGACGGTGGGCTGGAATTCGGGCACCAGGCGCTTGATTTTGCTGTTGTCGAACACCACGCTGACCGCCTTGTCTCCCAGCAGCCCTGGCCCCCATTCGGGCTTGACGGCAACGATAAAATCGGAGGGGATATGCACCAGGTCGGCGTTCGTCCCGGCCACCTGGGCGATGGTGCGATAGATGGCATCCCAGGTGAGCACCTCGTCGCTGGTGATATGGAACGC
>JAAYED010000034.1 GCA_012728955.1 Chloroflexota bacterium | reverse complement strand
GGGGCGGAGGCGTCGGCATCCACGTACCACAGGCCCGCCGCGCGGGCGACGGGCGCAGCGGGAAGGGAGGGAGCCAGCAGGAAGGCACAGAGCAGCAGGGGGAGCCAGCAGCGGTGCGGGTTGGGCATGGTCACCTCCCGGCGAGGGGCCGGGGCTGCGGCGCTCGCCAAGTGCAGGGGGATCCGCTGCCGGCAGAGTACCCCGCGCACGCCACCCGGTCAAGGGACAGCGTTACAGAAAACAGGGAAAACCAGGGGAAGGGAGAAGGGGAAGCACTGGGGAAGAAAAAAATACCCGGCGGGCTGTTGAGGCTCCGTCAGGTCTATGATTCATGCCCCCAAGGGAATTCGAATCCCTGTCGCAGCCTTGAAAGGGCTGTGTCCTAGGCCACTAGACGATGGGGGCCAGCAGGGGGCAAGTGTAGCACGCCAGAGGGCGGCGGTCAAACGGGCCGATCCACCCGCCGCTCTTCCGCGCCCCTTTTGTGGGTACACCTCCACTATCGCAGCGCCCGTGCCATCGGGCTCACATTGCCCAAAGCGTGCCCTGGTGCTATGCTGGAGCGCGATTGAAACCAAATCCACCATGCAAGCACTCAGGATCTGCAGCCCAATGCGTATTCTCACCGTGCTCACCTACCATTATCCCCACTGGACCGGCTTAACGGCTTTTGCGGTGCGGATCGCCGAGGGGCTGGCCGCCCGGGGGCATGAGGTGACGGTGCTCACGTCCCGGCACCGGCGCGACCTGCCCGTGCAGGAGGTGCACAACGGCGTACGCATCCTGCGCCTGAAATCGCTGCTACGCCTGAGTCGCGGCCAGGTGATGCCCGGGTTCCCGCACACGGTGTGGCGCCTGGTGCGCCAGCATGACGTGGTGCAGGTGCACACCCCCATGCTCGAGACGGCGCTGGTGGCGGCGCTGGCCCACGGCGCCGGCCGCAGGATGCTGCTCACCCATCATGGCGACCTGGTGATGCCGGCGGGCCCCTTCAACCAGCTGGTCCAGCACAGCGTGGGCGGCCTGCTGAGCCTGGGCGCTCGCATGACCGACCGCATCAGCATCTACACCGATGACTATGCCCGCAACTCGGCTTTTCTGCGACCGCATCTGGACAAGACGGTGGCCGTCCTGCCGCCGGTGGCCTTTCCCCCGCCCCAGCCAGAGGTGGTCAGCGCCTGGCGCCAGGAACTGGGGCTGGAGAACGCCGAGATCATTGGCTTTGCGGGGCGCTGGGTTGAGGAAAAGGGCTTTGACTATTTACTGCAGGCGGTGCCCCGCATCCTCGATCGCCATCCGCGGGCGGTGCTGCTCTATGCCGGCGAGACCCGCGTGGTATACGAACGCTTTTACGAGCGCTGTCGCCCCCTGCTGGAGGCACACGGCGAGCGGATCCACGAACTGGGCCTGATCACCGATCCCCAGCGGATGGCCAACTTTTACGCCCTGTGCGATGTGTTCACCCTGCCCAGCCGCACCGACTGTTTCGCTTCGGTGCAGGTCGAGTCCATGCTGAGCGGAACGCCCGTGGTGGCCACCGAGATCCCCGGTGCGCGCCAGGTGGTGCGCCTCTCGGGCATGGGCCGGCTGGTGCGACCCGGCGACCCGCAGCATCTGGCGGAGGGGATCAGTGACGTGCTGGATGACCCGGCCGCCTGCACACGGCCGAGAGAAGAGATCGCCCGCATCTTTGATTATGACAAAGCCATCAGCGACTATGAGGCGCTGTTGGAGAGCCTGTTGCCCGTAAAAGACTGAGCCGCGCCGCCCTGGGGTGACGTGGTGGCCGATCGCGGGTATGCTATCGGACAGTTGTCGTCCGTGTCTTGACTGTAGAGCGCCTCGGAGCGCATCCTCCGAGGCAAGTAACCCGATTCCATCCAAGGAGACAGGTCATGAGCAGTGAACTCAAGTCGCGCGATCAGATCCCTGCCCGTTTCAAGTGGAACCTGGAGGCGCTGTTCCCCACCGAGGCCGACTGGGAGGCCGAGATGTCCGAGGTGCAGGCCCAGCTGC
This sequence comes from Chloroflexota bacterium, assembly GCA_012728955.1. Classification (GTDB taxonomy): domain Bacteria; phylum Chloroflexota; class Anaerolineae; order UBA1429; family UBA1429; genus JAAYED01. The sequence goes on along the minus strand of JAAYED010000034.1, from coordinate 22,483 downwards.
CGGCGGTACAGGCCTTTCAGGGCACGCTGGCACAGGGCCCGGCCACGGTGGCGCGCTGGCTGGAGCTGGCCCAAAAACTGGAGCGGTCCATGGGGCGGGTGTACGTGTACGCCAGCTGCGCGCACGCGGTGGATACCACCGATCAGCGCGCGGCGGCGCTGCAGGCCCGTGCCATGACGGTGGCGGCCCAGCTGCAGGGCGCCGTGGCCTTTGCCGAGCCCGAGCTGCTGGCCATCGGGCCGGACACGCTCAAGGCCTGGGCGCGGGAGAACGCTGAACTGGCCATCTATGCGCACTATTTCGAGCAGCTGTCCCGCCGCGCAGAGCATCTGCGCTCTGCCGAGGTCGAGACGCTGCTGGGAGAGCTGCGCGATCCCATGGGAAGCGCCATCAGCATCCATGGCATCCTGGCCAATGCGGATCTGCAGTTTGCCCCCGCCAGCGCCGGGCCGGGCACGCCGGATCTGCCGGTGGTGCAGGGCACCTACACAGCCTTGGAGACACACCCCAATCGTGAGGTGCGGCGCACCGCCTTTGAGAGCTATGCCGATGCGCACCTGGCCGTCAAGAACACCATGGCCGCCTGCCTGGCCACCGGCGTCAAGCGGGACGTGTTCATGGCGCGGCAGCATCGCTATGACTCGGCGCTGGAGGCGGCCGTATCGGCCAACTTTGTGCCCAGCACTATTTTCCACAATGTGGTGGATACCTTTCGCCGCAACCTGCCCACCTGGCATCGCTACTGGCGGGTGCGCCGCAAGGCGATGGGCCTGGATGTGCTGCGGCCCTATGACCTGCAGGCACCCCTCACCAGCACCAAGCCCGCGGTGCCCTTTGAGCAGGCCATCGAGTGGATCATGGAAGGCCTGGCCCCGCTGGGCAAAGCCTACCTGGACACGGCGCGCGACGGCCTGCTGAACCGCAACTGGGTGGACGTGTACGCCAACAAAGGCAAGACGGCGGGCGCCTTTTCCACCGGCAGCGTCGGCACCGAACCGATGATCCTGATGAGCTATTCCGACGACCTGTTCAGCCTGAGCACGCTGGCTCACGAGCTGGGGCACTCGATGCACTCGCACCTCTCGTGGGAGACCCAGCCGGTGATCTATAGCGATTATTCGATCTTTGTGGCCGAGGTGGCCTCTAACTGCAACCAGGCGCTGGTGCGCGCCCATCTGCTGGACACCCTCACCGACCGGGCCTACCAGATCGGACTGATCGAAGAGGCGCTGGCCAACTATTTCCGTTACTTTTTCCTGATGCCCACTCTGGCACGCTTTGAGCTGGAGACGCACCAGCGGGTGGAACGGGGACAGGCCCTGACGGCTGACAGCCTGATCGATCTGATGGCCGAGCTGTTCGCCGAGGCCTATGGCGGAGAGGTAGAGATGGATCACGACCGGGTGGGCATCACCTGGGCCGAGTTCCACACGCACCTGTACTATAACTTTTATGTCTACCAATACACCACGGGCATCTCGGCGGCGCACGCGCTGGCGCGTCGCATCCGGACTGGCGGGCCCGCGGCGGCGGAGGACTATCTGGCCGGCCTCAAGTCGGGCGGCTCGCTCTTCCCGCTGGACGCGCTGCGGCTGGCCGGCGTGGACATGGAGAGCCCGGAACCGATCCAGGTGGCCTTTGACGATCTGGCCTCGCTGGTGGACCGCCTGGACGGGCTGTTGAACGGTTAGCTTTGTTGTCCAGGGAGCAGCGCGGCGGCACGGTGTGCCGCCGCGCTTTTTTCTGTACAGGTCCCCCGGCGCGGCGCCCGCACACTGCTCCGGGGTAGTTCGAGGTGGGCTCAATTGCGGGTGAGAAGCGGGCCCCATTGACTGCCGGGCAGTGGACGGCCCGGACCGGAGTCACCCAGGACCGATCTCCCGGCGCTCACGGGCTACGTTCGTGAGGCAATGATGCGCGTTTCGCTCACGGGCGAGGGCGCCTGCCGGCGGCCACTGCCCGGCGGCGGGTAGCCGGGGGCACAGGGGATGCGGGCGGCGCCCGCACACTGCTCCGGGGTAGCTCAAGGTGGGCTCAATTGCAGCTGAGAAGCGGGTCCCGGTGAGTGAGGGGCAGTGGACCGCCCGGACCGCCATCACCCAGGAGCGACTTCCCGGCGCTCACGGGCTACTTGCGGGAGGCAATGATGCGGGCTTCGCTCACGGGCGAGGAGCGCCTGCCGGCGGCCACTGCCCGGCGGCGGGTAGCCGGGGGCACAGGGCATGCGGGGCGGCGCCCGCACACTGCTCCGCCGAGGTGAGAGGCGATTCGGCGCCCGGGCGAACACCCCCAGCCCGGCGTAACCAGTCCGAGCACATCTCGCCAGGGCGACACATTCTGTCCGTGGCCGCTGTCCGCTGACAGTGGGCGGGAGCGACGGGCCTCAGGCGAGCGTCACGGGGCACGCCCCCTTCGGCGCAGCGCCACTGCCCGCCGAGGGCTTGAGCCTCTCGCCATTAGCCCGCAAGCGACCGACTGCAGGGCACAGCCTGCGCCGATCTAAAGTGGCCCGCCTGCCACCACCGCGCTCACTCCGCCCGGCCTGGCCCCTGCCGGCACGCACCGATCCGCCGGCCCAGCCAGGCCAGACCGGCATCCAGCCCATAGTACAGGTAGCCCAGCGCCCCAAAGGCCAGCAGGCAGAGGGCCACGTTGCGCCACCAGATGCGCCAGCCGATGATGTCCACATCGATGAAATAGTAGGGATAGCGCTCACCGCCGGGGAAACTGCCCCCCAGCGCCGCCCGCAGCATACTGTAGCCCAGGTAGGCCAGGGGCAGCAGCAGCCACAGCAGAGGATCCAGCGCGCGGTAGCGCCCCTTGGGCACCAGCAGCAGCCAGTTGCCGATCACCACCAGCGGGGTGACATAGTGGATCATCAAGTCAGGGGCGGTCAGCCGGCGCAGGCCCAGGGCGGCCCTGTGCGGAAAGAGCACCAAATGGTACACCAGCATGGTGATGGTGCAGCTCAGGGTGACCGCCCCCACTATCCCCGCCGGCAGTGCGCTGCTGCCCCGCCGACCGCTGCGTCCAAGCCGGTACGCCGTCTGCAGCGCCGAGGCCGCCAGCAGCAGCAGGCCCCACAGGGCGCTGAGAAAGGTGAAATAGTTCAGCTGCTCCCAGCGCACGATGCCGGTGGGATGCAGCATCAGCCGCCCCAGGGCCACAGCCACCGTGGCCGCCGCCGCCAGGCGGTACGCCAGCGCCACTGCCCGATCGCCGATGTGCATGCGCCCCCTCCTCCGACCTCTGCTCCCGGCCATGGTAACACCCCAGCCCGCCCACGACCAGCAACGCGCCGGCGCAATAGAGTAGCCCGGCCTCCGCAGGCCGTGCTATAATCGCCAATGGTATCTCATACTGGCAAAGGGCCCTGGCATGGCCAGAGCCGAGGAGAGTGCATTCGATGGCAAGCAAGATCAAGAGCGTACAGGCCAGGGAAATCATGGGCTCGCGAGCGCCGGCACTGGAGGTGATCGTCACCACCGACACGGGCGCCACGGGACGCAGCACACCCGAGACGGGCGTGTCGATGGGCGCCTATGAGGCGGCCTTTGTGATGGACGGCGGGGAGCGCCTCGGCGGCCAGGGCGTGCGCCAGGCTGCGGCCAACGCCGAGCTGCTGGGCCGCGAGCTGGTGGGCATGGAGGTCAGCCGGCAGCGCGAGATCGACAACCTGCTCATCGCGCTGGATGGCACCCCCAACAAGCGCAAATACGGCGCCAATACGCTGGTGGGCCTGTCGCTGGCGGTATGCGCCGCGGGGGCCAACGCCGCGGGGCTGCCCCTCTACCAGTACGTAGGGGGCGTCAACGCCGCCACCCTGCCCATGCCGATCTTTGGCATCTGCCTCTCGGGGCGCTATCGCGATCCGGGGGACACGCGCTGGCTCAAGCCCAGCTATGAGATTATCCCCCACGGTGCCGGCAGCTTTGAGCGCGCGCTGGACATGGCCGATGCCATGCATCGCGAGTTCACCCGGCTGGTGCTGGACAAGTACGGTCTGCGGGTGTACCGCCGGCACGCCCTGGAGCGCTCCTATGACTCGTTCTGGATGGTGGACGCCATTCAGGACGATCGCGAGATCCTCGACCTGATGACCCGTGCCATCGAGAACACCCATGGCACCGACAACATCGGCATCTACTATGACGCCGCGGCGGGCACCTACTATGAGGCCGACATCGATCGCTATGTGGGCATCTACAGCGCCGGAGAAAAGACCCGCGACGAGATGGTGGCCTACTATACCCAGCTGGTACGGGACTATCCCATCCTCTCCATCGAGGACCCGCTCCACGAGGAGGATTGGGAGGGACACGCCATGGTCACCGAGGCCACGGGGATCGAGATTGTGGGGGATGACCTGTTCACCACCAACATCGAGCGGGTCAAACTGGGGGTGGCCGCCGGCGCTGCCAACTCGATGGTGCTCAAGATCACCCAGGTGGGCACCGTCACGGAGGCGCTGGACGCGGCGCGCTATTGCCACGCCCATGGCTACAACGTGCACCCCTGCGGCAGCCGGGGCGACCGCTCCACCATCGCCGACTATGCGCTGGGCCTGAGCGCCGGCCAGGTGCGGGCCTATGATCAGCGGCGCATGATGGCCTTTGAGGCCGATCTGGGCAGCGCGGCCATCTGGCCCGGCAAAGCGCTCTTCAAGGGCGATCGCAACCGCTAGAGCTCTTGGCCGATGCCGGTGTGGGGCCACCCGCGCCGGCATCGGCGCGGCCACAGGAGGCCCACAGATGCCCATCCTCAATTGGGACGCGCTCACCTCGCACGGCAACCAGCGGGGCCGGGCCCTGGCCGCTGCCATCCTGCAGGCGGGGCTGGAGGCAGCGGATCCCTATGCCAACATCCGGCAGCTGGTGCGCCGGCAGGGCGATCGCCTGCTGGTGGGCGACCCTGCCTTTGATCCCATCGACGCGCCCCACACCGGCACCGATGTGTTTGACCTGCGGGAGATCGCGCACATCTATGTGCTGGGGGCGGGCAAGGGCGTACAACGCATGGCGCTGGCCCTGGAGCACGCCCTGGGCGACCGCCTGACCGGCGGGCACATTGTGGATAAAAAGGGCGGCGAGCTGCTGGGCCTGCAGCGGGTGGGGGTGACCCTGGGCGCCCACCCGGCCCCCGACGAGGATTGCGCCCGGGGGTGCCAGCGCATCCTGGAGATCACCAGGGGGCTCACCGCGCGGGACCTGGTGTTTACGGTGGGGGCCAGCGGGCTGGGCTCGCTGCTGACGCTGCCGGTGCCCGGGGTGAGCCTGGAGGATGTGGCCCGCACGGTGTACCTGCTGCAGATCGAGCGGGGGGCACCCACCCGGGATCTCTCCCCCATCCGCAACCATCTGGACCAGCTCAAGGGCGGCCGGCTGGCGGCTTTGATCCAACCCGCACGGGCCATCCATCTGCTGGCCAAGCCCCCGCAGCCCTGGCGAGAGTTGATCTATCACAACTACTGGGTGCACATGTTCCCGGACAGTACCACCTTTGCCGACGCCCTGGCTGCCCTGCACAAGTGGGATGCCTGGGACGCGGTGCCGGAATCGGTGCGCAGGCACCTCTCGGCCGCCGACCCGGCCCAGGAGACCGTCAAGCCGGAGCAATACCTCCAGTATCCGCAGCGCATCTTTTGCTGCATCAAGGGGGAAGAGGCCCAGTGGGCCACGCCACGGCGCAAAGCCGCCGAGCTCGGGCTGCGGCCGGTGTGGCTGGCGGGTGGCCTGAGCGTTGAGGCGGCGCAGGCCGGACGCTACGCGGCGGCCATCGCACGCACCGTCGAAGGCCTGGGCGAGCCCTGGGCGCCTCCCGTGGCGCTGTTCACCGGCGGCGAGCTGCTGGTGACGGTGGGCCGGGAGACGGGCATCGGCGGACGTAACCAGGAGTGGGCCCTCTCTGCGGCCATGCAGATCGCCGGCAGCCGGCAGATTGTGATGGGCGCCGTGGATTCCGATGGCACCGACGGCCCCGGCAGCCAGTACGTGCCGGGGGCCAGCTACCCCACCCTGGCAGGAGGCCTGGTGGACGGCGATACCGTGGCCGAAGCGCGCCAACAGGGCGTCGACCTGCTGGCCGCCCTGCGAACGCACAATACCACCCCCGCGCTGCTGGCGCTGCACTCGGGGATCCTGGCGCCGCAGAGCACGGGACTGCTGGATCTGGGGCTGATTCTGGTGCTGGGGCGCCACGGCGAGGGCCAGCGATGAGCGCCGCAGCGGGAAGCGCGGGCAGAGCCCGGAGCGGCTCCCTGGCTTGGCGGCTGGCCCTGGCACTGCTGGCCCTGGTGGCCCTGGTCGGCTGCCTGCCCCTGCCCGGGGGCGGATCGGGCACAGGGCAGAACGCGCCGCAGGCGTCGGGCGGCGCCACGCTGCGGCCCAGTGCCACAGTGCGCCCCACACGCACACCCCTTCCCACAGCCACGGCGCGGCCTACGGCCACGGCGCTGCCGCCGCGTGCCAACACGCCCACGCGACAGGCGCCGCCCACGCAGGCGGCCACCGCCACCGCGGAGCGCATCCTGGAGCGGGCGCGGGTGGTGGCCATCGTGGATGGCGACACGATCCGCGTCGAGATGGGCGGTGTGGTGTACCCGGTGCGCTATATCGGCATCGACACGCCCGAGCTGGTGCACCCCGACGTGCCGGAAGAGCCGCTGGCCCGCGAGGCCACAGAGGCCAACCGCCAACTGGTGGAGGGCCGCGAGGTGCTGCTGGAGCGGGATGTGAGCGACACCGACCGGTACGGCCGCCTGCTGCGTTACGTGTGGGTGGGTGACCTGCTGGTGAACGGCGAGCTGGTGCGGCTGGGGCTGGCGCGGGCCAACACCTATCGGCCCGATGTGCGCTATCAAGGGTATCTGGACGATCTGGAGCGCCAGGCGCAGGCCAGCCAGCTTGGCATTTGGGGACTGAGGGTGGAGGCGCCCCAGGGCGGGCAGCGCAGCACGGGGCTGGGGGTACATCTGGCGGCGGTACACAAGCGTGGCAAGCCCGAGACGGTGACTGTGACCAACAACGGCGCCCTGCCCGTGGACCTCACCGGCTGGTGGCTGCTCAGCGTGCGGGGCAGCCAGCGCTATGCCTTTCCCCCGGGCACGCAATTGGCCCCGGGCGAGAGCCTCGTGGTATACAGCGGCGCCGGCGCCGACCCGTCGGTGCCCTTGTTCTGGACCAGCGACAATGTGTGGAACAACAGCGAGTCCGATCCGGCGGAACTGTACGACGCCTCGGGAGCGTTGATCGACCGCTGGGAGGGCTGAGTCAGTCGCGGGCGCGCAGGCGCTGCTCCAGCCGGCTGGTGAACAGCGACAGGGTGAGGGTGAGCGTCATGTACATCAGCGATACGGTGATCCAGGTCTCAAAAATGGCCCGGGTGGCCACCACCACCTGCCGCCCCATAAAGGTGAGCTCCTGGATGGACACCACCGAGGCGATGGACGAGTACTTGATGGTGTTCACAAACTCGTTGGCCAGGGCCGGCAGCACCCGACGGACCACCTGGGGCATGATCACAAAGCGCATGGTATCCAGCTTGGAGAGGCCCAGCGACCAGGCGGCCTCGCGCTGGCCCCGCTCGATGGAGAGGATGCCCGCCCGCAGGATCTCTGAGATATAGGCGCCCTGGAAAAAGGCCAGGGTGATCACCCCGGAGATGAGCTGGGTCAGCAGGCTGGGATCGGCAAACAGCCAGGCGATGGCCCGCAGGGCTCCCATGGAGCGGCTGGAGAGGAGCGCGTCCAGCCCCAGCAGGGGCATCAGCTGGTCGATCACAAAGTAGTAAAAGATAAAGATCAGCACCAGGGGCGGCAGGTTGCGGATGGTCTCCACATAGGCGCCGCCCACCAGCCGCCAAAAGAGGCTGGAACTGGTGCGGCTCAGGGCCACCAGCACGCCCACCAGCATAGCCAGCAGCGTGGACCACACCGAGAGCCTCAGGGTGGTGAGTAATCCCTCGACGAGATAGTTGGCCACCAGGCGGCCCGTGGCCCCATCGCGGCGCAGCAGGTACTGGGGGATGACACCCCAGTTGGCCTTGTACTCGATGCCATAGGCGATGCGATAGTACACCCAGCCGGCCAGGCCGAGCAGGGCCACCACGATGATGGCATCCAGCAGTCTAAAGCGCACCTTTTGCGCGATCACAGGGACCTCAACTCCTCAAGGCAGCTCCGCGCCTGCCAGCCACACAGCGTGCGGCGACAGGCACGGAGCCAGCACGTCGGAACCTATTCGCCCAGCAGGGGCTCCCATTCCTTGGACTCGAACCAGTAGGCCTCGCGTTCGCGCAACCACTCCTGGTTCGCCACGATCCAGGCGTTGAAAAAGGCCAGCGCGTCGGCATCACCCTTGCGCAGGGCAAAGCCGGCCGGCTGCATCATGAGCATCTCGCCGCCCAGCGGCCGATAGAGCGTATCCGGATAGTCGGCAGCCCAAAAGGCCGGCGTCGGTGAAGAGGAGATGCCCACGTGGGCGTTGCCATTGAGCACGTCCTGCAATACGGCTTCGTCCGTATCGAACTGGTGCAGCTCGGCGTTGGGCAGGTACTTGGCCGCCGCCTGAGCCGGGGTGGCCCCCAGGCGCACCGCTACGATCACATCGGACTTGTTGAGCTCCTCCAGGGAGGTCACGTTGGGCAGCATGTTCTTGTTCACCACCAGGTCGATACCGCTCCAGGAGTAGGGATCGGTAAAGTTGACCTTGAGCGCGCGCTCGGCGGTGATGCTCATGCTGCCGATGATGACGTCAAACTTGCCGGTGAGCAGCGCCGGGATGATGCCGGACCACTCTGTGGGCACAAACTCGACCTCGACGCCCATGTCCTCGGCAACTTTGGTGGCCACGTCCACCTCAAAGTCGATCAGGTTACCCTCCTTGTCCTTGGCAACCCAGGGCACGAAAAAGTCCAGCCCCACGCGGAGCTTGCCCGCCTTGAGCACGTCATCCACCAGGCTGGCATCGGCCTCGGCGTCGGCCGGGGCGGCGGCGGGCTGCCCGCAGCCTGCCAGCAGGCCCAGCAGCAGCACCAGTACCATGATAAGCGCAAACCACTGCGATCTGGAACCTCTCATCACAGGATCCTTTCCAATGCATACAGAGCAGGAACTCGCTCACCGCGCCGTGGTGGGCCACGCTGCCCTACAGAATCTGACTGAGAAAGCGCCGGGTACGTTCCTCGCGGGGGTTGGTGAAAAAGGTGTCGGGCGTACCCGTCTCCACGATCGAGCCGCTATCCATCAGGATAATGCGATCGGCCACCTCGCGCGCAAAGCCCATCTCGTGGGTCACCACCACCATGGTCATCCCTGCGCGGGCGAGATCCTTCATCACATCCAGCACCTCGTTGATCATCTCGGGGTCGAGGGCGCTGGTGGGCTCGTCAAAGAGCATGATTTTGGGGGACATGGCCAGTGCGCGGGCGATGGCCACGCGCTGCTGCTGCCCGCCCGAGAGATGCGCCGGATAAGAGCTGGCCTTGTCGGCGATGCCCACCATGCCCAGCAGCTCCATGCTGCGGGCGGTGGCCTCCTGCTCGCTCTTGTGGCGCACGCGCATGGGCGCGAGGTTGATGTTCTCCAGCACGGTGAGGTGCGGGAACAGGTTAAAGGACTGAAAGACCATCCCCGTCTCCTGGCGGATCTCGAGGCGATGGGCATGGTTGTCATCCAGGGGGATGCCATCCACGATGATCAGGCCGCTGTCGGCCTGCTCCAGGCCGTTGAGGCAACGCAAGAGGGTGGATTTGCCCGATCCGGAAGGCCCCATGATCACCACCACCTCCTGCCGGCGGATGCGGGCGCTGAACCCGCGCACCGCCTCCACGCCGGGAAAGGACTTGAACACATCCTCGATGATGAGGATGTCGTCCGCAGGGGCGGCCGCGGCATCGGAAGGGGCGAGAGGGGCAATATCAGGTAGCGATGGCATATCTGCGCTCCAGCCATCTGGCAGTGATCGCCAGTGGCACCATGATCAGCAGGTAAATGAGGGCGACGGTAAACCAGACCTCAAAGGTGAGAAAAGTGTCCGCAGCGATCACGCGGGCCTGCATGGAAAGATCCGCCAGCGAGACGAGGCTCACCAGCGAGGTGTTCTTGATCAGGCTCACCACCTCCGAGGTGAGGGGCGGCAAGAGCCGACGCACGGCCTGGGGCAGGATCACAAAACGATAGCTGTCCAGGGTGCTGAGGCCCAGGCTGTAGGCAGCCTCCCACTGCCCCCGATGCAGAGAAGTGATGCCGGCGCGAAAGATCTCGGACATGTACGAGCCCTCAAAGAGCGTGAGGGCCAGCACGGCAGAGCTGAATCGACCGATGCCCAGCACCGGGCCCAGCACAAAGTAGGCCAGATAGATCTGCACCACCAGCGGCGTGTTGCGCGTGATCTCGAGATACACCCGCGAGAGGGCACGCCCCATAAAGGAGGAGGAAAGGCGCAAGAGGGCCACCACCAGGCCCAGCGTCAGGGCACACACCAGGCTGACGGCAGAGAGCTGCAGCGTATAGCCCAGCCCCTGCAGCAGCTCACCCACCACGGGGCGCCCGTTGCGCACCGTCCAAAAGTAGCGCGGGATGCGGTACCACTGCCAGTTGTAACCCAGGCGGGCACTGCTGAGGGTAACCAGCCACACCACCACGACGATCAGCAGCACAAATTGGGCGATGTCCCGCCAGGGAGATCGCCAAAACCGTCGCAGAACTGTTGTGGGCGCCAGAGGGGCCATGCTGTCCTCATCCTCGGGCAGTGTCGTGGGGGCGGCTCCCCAGCCGGGGGGCCTGCAGGCACCGTTGCCAAAGATTGTTCCTTAGAATACTCGACAATGGGGTGCTGTCAAGCGCTGGGCAAGGCAGTCTTGGGGGTTGTAATGCCGGTGCCGCCCGGATGGGACTATACTGGGTCCAGCACAACACGGCTCCCCCTGCGGATGGCCGCGAAAGGAACAACCCATGATGAGCGACCGGGCGCTGCTGCAAGAGATCGCGCAGCGCGCCATGCGTGATCGGGGCCTGTGGCCCGAGTATTCCCCCCGGGTGATGCGCGAGGCCGGCGCCCTGCAGGCGGCCACGCCCGAAAGCTATGCCGGGCACCTGCCCGTAAGAGACCTGCGGGGCCTCTTGTGGTGCTCGATCGATAATGACGACTCGAGGGATCTGGACCAGCTGACGGTGGCCGAGCCGGTCGAGGGCGGCGGGGTGCGCATCCGGGTGGCCATCGCCGATGTGGACGCCGTGGTGCTCAAGGGCTCGGCGGTCGACCGGCACGCCGCGCACAACACCACCTCGGTGTACCCTCCGGGGCACATGTACGCCATGCTGCCAGAGCGCCTCTCTACCGACATCACCTCCCTCAACCCTGACGTGGATCGGCTGGCGATGGTGATCAGCTATGACGTTGCCCCAGACGGCTCTCTGGGGGCGACGGGCTGCCAGGCCGCCTGGGTGCGCAACCACGCCAAGCTTGCCTATAACGCCCTGGGGGCCTGGCTGGAGGGGCGCGGCGATCCCCCCGCGGCGATGATGGCGGTGCCCGGCCTGGCGGAGAACATCCGCCAGCAGGACGAAACCGCACAGCGACTGCGAGCGTTGCGTGTGGCCCACGGGGCGCTCCAGTTTCAGACCATCGAGGGTGAGATCCTCTTTGAGGGCGATCGCGTGTCGGGGATCGCCGCCCGGGGACGCAACCGCGCCACCGACCTGATCGAGGACTTGATGATCGCCGCCAACGAGGTGACGGCACGCTACCTGGAGCAGGTGGGCAGCCCTTCGCTGCGGCGCGTGGTGCGCACCCCCGCCCGTTGGGACCGTATCGTGGCGCTGGCGGCGGAGCATCACTATCAGCTGCCGGAGCAGCCCGATGCCCGGGCCCTGGATGCCTTTCTCATGCAGGCGCGGCAGGCCGACCCGCTGCGCTTTCCTGATCTCTCGCTGGCAGTGATCAAGCTGCTGGGCTCGGGCGAGTATGTGGCTGCGCTGGCGGGCGAGGACGCACCCGGGCACTTTGGCCTGGCGGTGCAGGATTACGCCCACTCCACCGCGCCCAACCGGCGCTACCCGGATGTCATCACCCAACGGCTGCTCAAGGCGGCCCTGGCGGGCAGGCGCCCGCCCTACTCGGATGCCGAGCTGGAGGCGCTGGCTGAGCACTGTACCGAGCAGGAGGACCAGGCCAGCAAAGTGGAACGCCAGACCTACAAATCCGCCGCGGCGCTGCTGCTGCGGGAGCGCGTCGGCGAGACCTTTGCGGCGATTGTGACGGGGGCGGCGGACAAGGGCAGCTGGGTGAGGCTGCTGGATCTGCCGGTGGAAGGCAAACTGGTGCGAGGCACCCGCGGCGTCGACGTGGGCGACCGGATCCATGTGGAGCTGCTGGCGGTGGATGTGCAGCGCGGCTTTATCGATTTCGGGCAGGTTGTGCCTTAACGGGGGGCAGGGCTACCCCTCTGGGTGGCCCTGCCCTTGAGGTACATTGAGCGGCTAGAGATAGTCGCGCCAGGAGTGCCTGGGCTCCCAATCCAGCTCCCTGCGAGCGCGCTCTGTACTGAAAAAGGCCTGGTGCCCACTGAGCCCGCCCGCCAAAGGCAGCAGGTCGGCCCGGTAGCGCTCGATCAGCTCCAGAGTGGGCTCCAGGGCGGTGCTGTCACGGCCATTGGCCACATATACCCGGTGCTCGGGGAGCGACTGGGCGCGCTCCATCAGGATCTTGTGCATCTCGGCCAGGTCCTCGCTGGGCACATAACCCCACAGCCAGTCGGACCAGGCGCGGGCCGGAGCGGCATTGGCCGCCATCTGCTGCAGCCGTTCGGGCGGGCAGATGCCCGCGGGCCGGGTGACATAGGTGCGAATGCCATAGGCGCGGGTAAAAGAGGCCAGCAGCTCCTCGCCCACCAGCTTGCTGTACGAGTACGAGTCCTCCACATCGGAGGGATGCTCCTCATCCAGCGGGAGGTACGAGAAGGGAAAGGGCCGGCTGGAGATGCGATAGCCGTGGCCAAAGGCGCAGTTGGAGCCGGCCATGACCATGGTCTCCACGCCGGCGTGCACCGCCGCCTGCAGCAGATAGTAGGTGCCCATGATGTTGGTGTGCATGGTGGCATCCATGGGAGGCAGGGGGGCGCCGCTGCGCTCGCGATTGGCGCGCTCCTGCGGATGATCGCTGGGGGAGGGCACCGCCCCCAGATGCTGGATGGCATCCACACCCTCCACGGCGCGTTCGCAATCGGCGGCCACGTTCAGGTCTCCCTGGATCCAGGGCAGATCGGCGCACTCTTCGGGCGGCGCCGTCCGCGAAAAGAGCACCAACTCGTGATCGGCGCGCAGCGCCCGTACAATCCAGCGGGCCAGGCGCCCGCTCCCCCCGGTGATCAAGACTTTCATGACACCCTCCCTGGTGATCGCGTGGCTGCCGGTCAGGCTGGCAGCTCGGCCAGCTGATCCAACGGCAGGACATCAAAGGTGGTGGTGAGATCCTGCGTCTGGCCCGTCTCGGCGGCGCGATAGCCCGCCTCGATGATCTCGATGACGTGCCGCGCATGCTCGGCCGTGGCGATAGAGGCCTTGTCATCGCGGATCCAATCCACCAACTGCATCAGGTCCTCAAAGACGTGGCGCTCCTCCATGGTCTTGTGGGCGCCCTCGTGGTGCGGCATGAGGTCGCCGGGCAGAGTCAGGTCGATGTCGCCCAGCTGCGTCCCGATGATCGATCCCTCTGTGCCGAAAATGCTGGGCTGAAAGCCATCGGTGAGCTTGCCCGTCACCGTGCCGTACACAAAAGCGTAAAAGGCGTTACCGAAATCCAGCAGCATGACGGTGCTGTCATCCATGTCGCAATGGATGCGCTGCCCGCGGTACTCACGTTCGGGGATCACCAGGCCCGAGAGGGCGGTGACGCGGCGCGCCGGCCCCAAAATGCCGGTGAGGTTGTGCAGGCAGTACACCGTGACGTCGTACTGGGGCCCGCCGCCCGGACGACGGAAATACCAGGAGGGATCGATGTTGCTGAGCAGGTCGTTGCCCTGGCGCACCGGCTCCTTGAGGTGATACTGGGCCACGCCCGAAGCCCCGGCGGCGCCCCACACCAGGGTGCCCAGGCGCCCTTCGAGTATGGCACGCCGCGCCCGCTGGTTGTGCGGCCAGAGCATCATGCCCGGCGAGGCCACCAGCTTCAGGCCGCGCGCCTGCGCCCGGGCGATCACGTCGCTGGCCTCGGCCGATTCCACCGTCATGGTCTTGTTGAAATGGATGTGCTTGCCGGCCTCGATGGCCTGCAGGGCCTGCGCATAGTGCATGCCGATCGGCGTGCACAGCGTAATGGCATCCACCGCGGGATCGGCCAGCAGATCCTCATAGCGCTCATAGGCAGACACCACGCCAAAGCGTTCCTTGGCCGCCTCGGCCCGGCCGGGCACCGGGTCGCACACCGCGGCCAGGTATACCCGATCCTGCACATCCTGCTGGCTCAGGTGCGCCAGCGCCGCGCGAATCCCGATGGAACCAGCCCCCACCACGCCCATGCCCACTTTTTCTGCCACGGCTCTCCTCCCTCGACATGTCCCTGGGCGAACGCTACAATCGGATGGACCCAGCCATCCGGCCGCGCGAGATCTCTTGCGGACAACCCGCTGGAGCGCGACCTCTGCACCGGCTGGCGCGAGTGTACCAAACAGGGAGGCTACTATGCAATGGGAACAACTCACCGCGGATGATTTTGCACGGGCCGTTGCCGAATCGGGGGTGTGCCTGCTGCCCATGGGGGTGCTGGAGCGCCACAGCACCCACCTGCCCCTGGGCACCGACATGCTCAACAGCCACCGCATCGCCTGCCTGGCGGCCGAGCGCGAGCCCGCCATCGTCTTTCCCCAGTGGTACTTTGGCCAGATCTATGAGGCCCGTTGCTTTCCCGGCACGGTGACCATCGCGCCCACGCTGCTGCTCTCGCTGGTGGAGGCGGTGCTGGATGAGATCGCCCGCAACGGCCTGCACAAGATCATCATCGTCAACGGGCATGGGGGCAACAACAACCTGCTGGGATTCCTCGCCCAGTGCAGCCTTTGGCAGCAAAAGCCATATGCCCTGTACCTGGCCGGCGGGCTCTCGCCCGAGCGGCAGGCCGCCTGGAAGGCTATCACTGAAAGCGAGTTCCACGGCCACGCCTGCGAGTGCGAAACCAGCGTGACGCTGGCCAACGTACCCGAGCTGGTGCACATGGAGCGGGTGCCTCAGGAGCCGGCACTGCCACTGGGCCGCATGGCCCACGTACAGCCCAGCTTTGCGGGGATCTCATGGTACGCCAACCACCCGGAGCACTATGCCGGCGACGCCCGCACTGCCTCGGCGGAAAAGGGGCGCCGCCTGGTGCAACTGCGGGTGGACCAGTTGGTGGAGCTGATCGCCGCCGTCAAGGCGGACCAGGCGACCCCGGCGCTGGAGAGCGAGTTCTTTCAGCGGGAGGCCAGCCTGCGCCAGTAAGGCCTGCACAAGGAACAGCCCCCGGGGATCGCTCTCCGGGGGCTGTGTGCGTCCAGCACTGTCGGCGGCCAGGGCCGCTTCCCATCAGGGCAGCGGCTGCCCGCGCTGCTCCAGAAACTCGGCCACCTGGGGCATGGTGGGGATGGGGCCGCGCCCGCCCAGGCCCATGCACTTGAGCGCCGAGACGGCAGTGGCAAAGCGCGCCACCGTGCGCAAATCCCAGTGGTGCAGCATACCCACCAGCCAGGCACCGTGGAACACGTCGCCCGCACCGGTGGTATCCACCACGTCGACCTCAAAGGCGGGGGTGTGAAAGCGGTCGTCACGGGTGACGGTGTAGCTTCCATCGGCGCCTTCGGTCTGCACGACGATCTCGGGGCCCATCTCCAGGATGCGCTCTCCGGCCTCGTAGAGCCCCTCGACGCCCGAGAGGGCGCGGCCAAAGCCTTCGCCACAGATCAGGATCGAGACATAGGGGATCAGCGCCTGCAGATGGGGCCGGATGCTGGCCTCGCGGGTTTTGCTGCCGTCCAGCATGACGGGCTTGCCCGCCTCGCGCATCCACTTGGCCGCCTGCAGGGCGGCCTCGGGGTGCATGCCCTCCAGATGCAGCATGTCGGCCGAGGTGATGTAATCGCGATCGAGCTCGTCGGGACGCAGCAGGTTGTCGCGCGGCCTGCCAAAGCCGGTGAACACCCGCTCCCCGGTACGCGCATCCACATAGACGATCACCACCTGGTCTTCTGGCTGGTCGCGCCGGAGCAGCCGCGAGAGATCCATGTCGAAATCGCGCAGCAGCTGTACTTTGAGATCGGCCACGTGGTCGTTGCCGGCGGTGCCTACAAAACCGACGCGGGCCCCCAGGCGCGAAGCGGCGCACATGGCGGTGCCCACCGGGCCGCCGCCGTCAAAGCCAAAGGCCTCAAAGCGGCCACCCAGATCCCACTGGGGCATGTTCTCGGTGCGGATGAGCACATCCAGCGTGGCCAGGCCCAGCCCAACGATCTGTACACCTTCAGCCATCACGACCTCACTCTACCAACACGGGCTCGATATCCAGGAACTGGCACACCTCCAGCAGCACATCCACCTGGTCACCATGGATCATGTTGGCGTGGTGGATAAAGCCCTCTTCCACCAGGGTGCGATAGAGCTCGGCGTGATCCGAGACCTCCACCCAGCCCCAGGTGCCGGCCAGCGTCTCTTCCGAGGAGACGATCTCGCCGGTGGCGATGAGCATCTTCCACTGGCCCTCGTACTCTTGCAGGCGGCAAAAGGTCACCAGACCGGGCTTGACCTGGAACTGATAGAGCCCCGCTGAGAGATCGCATTCTTTGGGCGCCAGTTCACCGGTCATGTTGGGACGCGAGCGCAGCGCCGTGCTGCTGGGATCGGCCGCCAGGCAGGCGGGGGCATTGCCACAGTGCCAGGCCAGCAGCCAGTTGGGGTTCTCGCGATGCTGGATGGTCCAGTCGATAAAGTGCGGCGCCAGCTCGCCCCGCCCCGCGGCGTACTGGGTGAGCATGGCCAGCGAGCCCATGACGTCCGTCTCGCAGGCGGTGAGCATACCCTGCTCCGTCATGCGGCCATAGCTGGAGCACACCGAAATGCCAAAGAGCTCACGGGTGGTGGCCCAGCACTGTACCGCCATGGCAGAGAGCTTGTTCTCCTGCCAGAACTCGGTGAGCGCCAGCTCAAACTTGGCAGCCTTGACGAAATAGTCTTCAGCCACGGTGGCGGTGACCACCGAGTTGCGGATGGCCTCCGCCTTGGCCAGCACCGCGGGATCGTCATCCGCCAGGGCGTTGGCCCGCGCCTTGAGATCCGCCACGTTGCAGGGGATCACGTTCTGACCGAACTTGTTGATCATGGCGACTTCGTCATAGCCCACGGTCTCAAAGGTCTCGGGGCGCACGCCCACCTGCCCGATGCGAGCACCCTTGAGGGCCTTGACGGCGGCCACGGCACGGGCAAACACGTCGACCTCGGCGAGGAACTCGTCCTCCTCGGGGAAAAAGATGCCCGCATAGTAAAAGGGAATGCTGCGGCGATACAGCCCCGAACAGATGGACAGGTTGCCGCAGTAGGAATCCGAGAGCCGCGCCAGGCTGGCGTTGGTCATGGCCTCGGGCTCTTTGGTGGCGATCACCAGCACGGGCACGCCCAGGCGCTCGGCGATGTTGCTGCAGGAGCGCTCGTCACCAAAGTTGAGGGAGCAGAGGATGAGGCCGTCCACGCCCTCCCGGGAAAAGTACTCGGCCACGGCGTCGCCCTCGTCCAGGTTGGCCACGGCGCCGGTGGTGGTGTGTCCCTGCTTGCCGCAGACCGTCTTGCCGTCGGGGGCGGCGGTGGGATACAGGACCTCGATGCCCTCCATCCCCTCCAGAGCATCGATGCAGCGGGTGCGCAGCTCGTCACACCAGGCGCTGATGCCCGAGCGCGAGCGGATCGAGGGGACGAACCCCAGTTTTACGGTGTAATCCACAGTTCCTCCTGTTGCTGCCAAGAACCGTTGAGGGGCGCTCAGCGCGCCCCTCAACCCGGTCGTAATCAGGCCCGGCCGCTGGTGCCGAACACGTCGAGATAGTGTTCGCTGCGGCTCTGGAAGGCGTCGCGGAACGCGTTGGACATGGCCATGATGTTGGCATGCTCGCGGGCGGCGATTTCTTGCACGGCGGCCGTGGCGCTCTGCGCCAGGTCGGTAAAGATGTTGACCTTGCTGATGCCGGTGCGGATGGCGGTGCGGAACTGCTCATCCGAGAGGCCCGAACCACCATGCATCACCAGGGGGATCTCGGGCAGGCGGCGATGGATCTCGGCCAGCAGCTCATAGTCGAGCTTGGGCTCGCCGCGATAGGGCCCGTGCGCCGTACCGATGGCCACGGCCAGGATGTCGACCCCCGTCTCGGCGACAAAGCGCTCGGCGTCGTCGGGCTTGGTAAAGCCCTCGCGCTGGCTGCCAAAGCTCTCGTACTGGCTGCCCTGACCCACATGGCCGATCTCGGCCTCGACGCCAGCGCCCACGGCATGGGCCGCCTGCACCACCTTTTTGGTGATGGCGATGTTCTCGTCGATGGGCAGGCGCGAGCCATCGAACATGACGTCGGTAAAGCCGAGGCGCAGGGCCTGGATGCAGCGCTCAAAGCTGTCGCCATGATCCAGATACACGGTGATGGGCACCGTAGCGCTCCTGGCGCGGGCCACCAGGTAGCCCATGAACTCGGGGCCACCGGGGCGATCGAAAATATGCCCGCCGGTGCCGACGATGGTCGGGGCGCGCTTGGCCTCGGCGGCGGCAAAGATACCGTCGGTACCTTCGCGCTCAAAGATGTCAAACAGGGGAATACCCCAACCTTCACGATTCGCCCGCTGCAAGAGACCAACAAATGACTCGAGTCCCATAGTGAATTACTCCTCGATTCGAATTCCGCGCTCGGACAAAAAGGACATGACCTGATCGAAACTGGGGATCGGGGCGCGGCCCCCCAGCCCGGTGCATTTGATGGCCGAGACGGCGGTGGCAAAGCGGGCCACATCCTGCAGCCCCCAGCCGTGGCTCATCCCGACGATGTACGCCCCGTGGAACACATCGCCAGCGCCCGTGGTGTCGATCACGGGCACCTCAAATGCCGGCACATGAAAACGCTCATCCCGCGTGACGGTATAGCTGCCCCGGGCGCCCTCAGTCTGCACCACGATGCGCGGCCCCAGGTCCAGCGCCGCCCGGCCGGCCTCATAGAGATCGCTCTGGCCGGTGAGGGCGTGGCCAAAGCCTTCGCCGCAGATGAGCACATCCACCAGTGAGATGGCATCGCGCACCTGCTGCGGAACCGTGTCCGCGTTGGTCTTGTGACCATCATAGACCACGGTCTTGCCGGCGGCCTTTATCCAGCGCGCCGCCTCCATGCCCGCCTCATAGTTCATGCCGTCCAGATGCAAATAGTCCGCCGAGAGCACATAGTCCCGATCGAGCTCGCTGGGGAGCAGCGGCACGGCGCGCTCGCCCTCGCGGCGGACACCGGCGAACGTGCGCTCGCCGGTGACCTCATCCACATACACGATGACGATCGACGTCTCGGGGCCCTCGCGCACCGCCACCCGACTGACATCCACGCCATACTCGGTGAGAAAGCCGAGTTTGAGCGCGGCCACCCGGTCGGTGCCCACGGTGCCCAGGTAACCCGCCGAGACGCCCAGCTTTTGCACAGCCACCATGGCCGTGCCCACCGGGCCGCCTCCGTCAAAGCCAAAGGCGCTGATGCGACCGCCACGCTCCCAGGTGGGCATGTCGCGCAGGCGAATCAACACGTCCAGACACGCCATCCCCACGCCGACGACTGTTGGCATATGGCGCTATCCTACAGAACGACCACGGGCTCGATGTCCAGGTAGTCACATACCTGCAGCAACACGTCCGTCTGGTCGCCATGGATCATGCTGGCGTGGTGCACAAAGCCCTCTTCCACCAGCGTACGGTAGAGCTCCTCATGATCACGCACCTCGACCCAGCTCCAGGTACCTGCGAGCTCTTCGTCGGTGTGCACGATTTCGCCGGTGGCGATGAGCATCTTCCACTCGTTGTCATACTCTTGCAGCCGGCAGAAGGTCACCACGCCGGGCTTGACCTGGAACTGGTTCAAGCCTGCGGTAGCATCGCCCTCCTTGACGGGCAGCTCGCCGGTCATGTTGGCGCGGGAGCGCAGGGCGACCTTTTCCGGATCCGCCGCCAGGCTCACGGGAGCGTTGCCACAGTGCCAGGCCAGCAGCCAGTTGGGGTTCTCGCGATGCTGGATGGTCCAGTCGATAAAGTGCGGCTTGATGCGGCCCATGGCGCCGTAATAATTGCAGATCATGGCCAGGGCGCCCAGCACGTCCACCTCGCAGGCGGTGAGCATCTCGTCCTCGGTGAGGCGGCCGTACATGGAGCATACCGAGATGCCCATCTCGCGCCCGATCGAGGGCCAGCACTGCACGGCCATGGCCGAGAGCTTGTTCTCGGTGTAGAAATTGCGCAGCGCCAGCTCGACCTTGGCCTCGTTGAGCAAATAGTCATCGGCTACCGTGAGGATGGGGTGCGAGGCACGGTTGTTGGCGATGATCTCTTGCACCGCGGGATCATCATCGGCAAAGGACTTGGCCGCAGCCACAATGTCCGCCATGTTGAGGGGGATCACGTTCTGCTGGAACTTTTGGATCATGGCCACTTCATCATAGGCCACGGTCTCAAAGGTCACCGGACGCACGCCCACCTGCCCGATGCGGGCGCCCACCAGAGCCTTGACCACGGCCACGGCGGCGGCAAAGGTCTCAAACTCCTGACGGAGTTCGGGCTCGTTGGGGAAAAAGATGCCCGCGTAGCGGAAGGGGATGTTGCGGCGATACAGGCCCGAGGCCATGGAGAGGTTGCCGCAGTACGAGTCGGACTGGCGGGCCAGGCCGGGGCCCTCGATTGCCGGCGGCTCCTTGGTGGCATAGAGCAGCACGGGCACCTGCAGCTTTTCGGCGATCTTGCTGGCGGAGCGCTCGTCACCGAAATCCAGGGGGCAGAGGATCACGCCGTCCACCTTTTGGCTGGCGAAATACTCGGCGACGCCCTCACCCTCATCCAGGCCGCACACGGCACCAGTGGCGGTGGTGCCACAGGCCGGGCAGGGGGTGGTGCCTTCGGCGGCACGCTCGGGAACCACAACCTCGACGCCCTCGATGCTGCGCAGCACCGCCAGAGACTCGTCACGCAGCTGCGAGCACCACTCGGAGAAACGGAACCGATAGGATGGAACGAAACCCAGCTTGACCTTGACGCTCATCACTTCCTCCAAAAATCTCGAGCCGATAGCACACGGGTCTGTCAGTCCAACACGATCTCAGGGCGCAGCGCCCTCCGGTGCAGCACAGGAGGCGCGCAGGATGAGTTCGGTGGGCAACACATGATTGACGGCGGGGATCTCTTCCCCTTCTCGGGCGCGACGCAACAGATCAAAGGCCAGCTCGACCATCTCGGCGGTGGGCTGGCGCACGGTGGTGAGGGCCGGGCGGTTGCCCCAGGCCGCCGGGATGTCATCAAAGCCCAACACAGAGATATCGGCGGGCACGTTCAAGCCGCGCTCACGCAGGGCACACATGGCGCCCAGGGCCATGGTGTCGTTAGCGCAAAACACGGCGGTGGGAGGCTGGGGCAGCTGCATCAGCTCCAGCACCTGCTCGTGGCCGCCCTGCCACGACCAGCGCCCCACCCGCACATACTCGGCGGGCGTATCCAGCCCCGCCTCGCACAGGGCCTCGGCATAGCCCTGCTGTCGCTTGCGGTTCTGGTACGAGTCGTTGCCGGCGATATAGGCGATGCGCTGGTGGCCCAGGCCGACGAGATACTCTACGCCGCGCCGGGCCCCACCCAGATTGTCGGACGCTACGCAGGGTACCACACCTTCCGCCTCGCCGTCCATCAGCGATTCTACCACCACCGTGGGAATGTTGAGAGCCCGGATGATGGGCAGATAGGTGTTGACGGAACGGGGCCCCATGACCATCAAAGAACCAAAAAAGCCGTGCCCGATGATCTCGCCCACGCCAGAGGCGGGATCGATGGAGGTACGGCTGAGGATGGCGATAGGGATCTCGGCGCGCTCGGCGGCCTCGCCCACATGATAGATCAGGTCGAGGCTGCGGGGATCGGTGACACGGGGGATGATAATGCCCATCACGCCGCTGGCGCCCTGAGCCAGGGAGCGGGCGGAATAGTTGACCACATAGCCCAGCTCGGCGATGGCGGCGCGCACCCGCGCCTCAACCTGGCCGGAAACGCCCCGTTGGCCGTTGATAACGCGGGAGACCGTCTTGAAAGACACGCCGGCATGGCGCGCCACATCTTTGATGGTTGGGCGTCGTCTCTCCATGGCCTCCGGAACCTGACCTGTGCAGCGTTGGGTAGCCAAAACCTTGCGCGAGTGTAACATCTGCTGACAACGTTGTCAACTCTATCGACGGGCGAGCTGCCGCCGGAGGAAAAAAGAAAGG
>JAAYED010000033.1 GCA_012728955.1 Chloroflexota bacterium | reverse complement strand
CAGGCCGAGGTGCGCATCGTGCACCTCCAGCTGGAGGACACCGTGCTGGAACTGTTCCACTATCGCACCCCGCAGGGCCGCCCTCCACGCCCGGACGCACGCCAAAGCGATCTGGGCTTGACGCACATCGGATTTCTCGTGAGTGACCTGGACGAGATGCAGGGCAGGCTGCAGCAGCGGGGCGTGCGCTGGCTTGGCGAGACCGTCGAGATACGGCCAGGGGTGCGGGTGGCCTACTTGTACGGGGCCGAAGGCGAAGTGTGCGAGCTGCGCGAGATACGTGAGGCGCCAAAGGAAGCGGGAGGGACCATATCGTGAGCGAGCCAGTCTGCCTGAGCGCACGGATTCTGCACCGCTCGGACGTATTTCTGGCGGGCAACGGCCCCTATTGCCACTATCGCATCCCGGGACTGGTGTGCACCCCCGGCGGCCGACTGCTGGCCTGTTGCGAGGCAAGGCTCCAGCAGGGTGACTGGGCGCCCAGCGACATCCTGCTCTGCCGCAGCGACGACCAAGGCCGGACCTGGAGCCCACCCGAACGGCTGGCGGCCCACGCCGACTATGGTCCCAGCTGCATGAACAATCCGGTGCTGCTGGTGGACCGCGACCGCGGGCACATCCACCTGTTCTACTGCCATGACTATCGCCGGGTGTTTCATCGCGTCAGCGAGGACGAGGGCGCGCGCTTTGGCCCGCCCACAGAGATCACCTCGTCCCTGGAGAGCCTGCGCACCGCTCTGCCCTGGACGGTGGTAGCGCTGGGCCCGGGGCACGGCATCGCGCACAGCAGCGGGCGGCTGCTGGTGCCCATCTGGCTCTCGGCGCAGGCCGACCGCAACCACGAGCCCAATCGCGCCGCCATGCTCTACAGCGACGACGGGGGCAGCAACTGGCTCGCCAGCCCCCTGGTGCCGGATTCGGTGCCCTCCTGCAACGAGTCCGAGGCGGCGGAACTGCCCGACGGGCGCGTATTGCTCAACATGCGCAATCTGGGCGCAGAGCACCGGCGGGCGCTGGCCTGGAGCGACACGGGAAGCGGCCCCTGGTCACCACCGCAGCTGGCGGAGGACCTGCCCGAGCCCCGCTGCTTTGGCAGCATGGTGGGCGAGTGGGGCGCGCAGGGACAGGGCATCCTGTGGTTCTGCAACCCGGACCCGCTGGGGCTGGAGGACCCGACGCTGCCCCAGACGGCGCGGGTCAATCTGTCGCTGCGAGCCTCGCTGGACGGGGGGCGGCGCTGGACGTCGGGTTGCTCGCTGGATGCGGGCAGCGCGGGTTATTCGGACCTGGCCGTGCTGCCAAGCGGCAGGCTGGCCTGCCTGTACGAGCGGGGGCGCGTGCCGGGACAGCCCGGACGGGTGCAGGCACTGAGCCTGCTGCTGATAGAGCCGCGCCTGCAGCATGGTTGAGGCAGCCGTCACCGGCAGCCACAACCGGCAGGGGACAACAAAAAGCCGGCCGCCCTGCGGGGCAGCCGGCTCTCATCTCGCTCTTCGGTGAGCTAGAGCACCAGGGCCAATACGATCAGCAGGGCAAAGAGGGCCGCGGCCACACCGCCCAGACGCTTGAGGTCCATCAACACGTAATGATACTCGGTTGCGAAATCAGCCACAGGCACCACTGGGGCTGCTGTGCGCACCCTGGGCTGGGGCGAGCGTCGTCTCTTGGCCATCGAATCCTCCAAACTCCTCACTGGCCAGCATTATAGCGGTCTGGGGCCCGCCGGTCAAAGCGCACCGGTGTCCACCCATTCGGTTGACGCCGCCCACGCCACGGGATACCCTTGCCGCAGCCTGAGCACTTCCGAAAGCGAGGTCAGCCATGCCAGAGATTCGCATCGATTCCCAGTCTCTCGAGGCGTTCGTTGCCGCCATTTTCGAGCGTGCGGGGTTCAGCGCCGAGGATGCCTCCACCGAGGCGCACGTACTGGTTTGGGCCAACCTGCGGGGCGTCGATTCCCACGGCGTGCTGCGCGTACGTCAGTATCTGGCCAATATCCGTCGGGGGGGCATGAATCCCCACGCCAGGATTCGCGTGGAGCGCGAGACGCCGGCCATCGCGCTGGTAGAGGCGGACTGTGCCTTTGGACCGGTGGTCACCACCTATGCGATGAACCTCGCCATCGAAAAAGCGCGGCAGATCGGCATCGGCTGGGTGGTGATACGCAACACCACCCACCAGGGCTGCATGGCCTACTATCCGATGATGGCGGTGGAGCAGGATATGGCCGGCCTGGCGCTGGTGTGTAATCCTCCCAACATGGCGCCCTATGGCGCCCGCGCCGCCGGCGTGCACAACAGCCCGCTGGCGATAGCGGTGCCTGCCCAGTGCCACGATCCTCTGGTGCTGGACATGGCCACCAGCATGGCGGCCTTTGGCAAGGTCAACCTGGCGCAGGACAAGGGGATCCCCATTCCCGAGGGCTGGGCCCTGGATGCCGAGGGCAACCCCACCACCGACCCCAACCAGGCGCGCATCCTGCTGCCCTTTGGAGGTTACAAGGCCTCCTCGCTGGCGCTCATGTTTGAGACGCTCTCCAGCGTGATGGCCGGCAACGGCGTGCTGACGCCCTTCCTGGTGGGCGGAGACAAGCCTCGGCCTGGGGCACAGAACAGCGTGGTGGCCGCCATCAATATCGCCGCCTTTACCGAGGTGCCCGCCTTCAAGGCCGAGATCGATCGCCTGATCGAGGGCATCAAGGGGCTGCCCACCGCAGAGGGATTCAGCGAGGTGCTGGTGCCGGGAGAGATCGAGAATCGCGTGCGGGCCGAACGCAGTGCCCAGGGCGTGCCGCTGCCCGAAGGCACCGTGGCAAACCTGCGCGAGGCTGCTCGCGAGCTCGGTGTAGAGCTGCCTGCCGCCCTGCTCCCCTGACGACCTGCATGTGTGACGCAGAGGGCGCCCCGGGGCGCCCTCTGTTGTTCACTGCTCGGCCAG
This sequence comes from Chloroflexota bacterium, assembly GCA_012728955.1. Taxonomy (GTDB): domain Bacteria; phylum Chloroflexota; class Anaerolineae; order UBA1429; family UBA1429; genus JAAYED01. The sequence continues at coordinate 16,525 of JAAYED010000033.1, read as the reverse complement.
AGCCGGTTCCATCTCTGGATCCTCTCCGCAGGGTACCCCCGCCATGGGGCAGCCCTCTCCCTCGAATTCCAGCTCCAGGGTAGTGTGCACCACGGCCGGCACGTCCACAGCCTGCCGTGCGGCGCACTTGATGGCCACCAATTGTGCCGCATCGGTGCCCTGAGGGACCACGAGATGGGTGGAAAACACGTGGCGTTGGCCATCCAACGACCAGATGTGGGTGTGATGGGTGGACACCACGCCGGGGATGGCGCTGAGCCGCTGTTCGATGGCCCGCAGGTCCACGTTGCCGGGCACCCGCTGCAGAAACAGGCCCGCCGCCTCTCGCACGCCCAGCAGAGCACTGACCAGCACCCAGATGCTGATGCCGATGGAGATGAGAGGGTCGAGGATGGGCACATCGACGAACATCATCACGATGCTGGCCAGGAGCACGGCCGCCCAGCCCAGCACGTCTTCCATCAAGTGCATCATCACGGCGCGGCCGTTGAGGCTGGGATCACGGGAGAGCCGCAGGGCGGCGATGCCATTGGCGGCGATGCCCAGCACCGCCAGCCCCAGCATGCCCGGGGCATAGGGTTGAGCCGGCTCCTTGAGCTTGGGGATGGCCTCAGAAAGCACAAAAACCGCACCCCCCACCAGGATGACGGTATTGAGCAGCGCCCCCAACAGCGAAAAGCGGCGGTAGCCAAAGGAAAAACGATAGTCGCCGTGGCGCCTGCTGAGCCGCTGAAGCAGCCAGGCCAGGGCCAGCGAGATGCTGTCTCCCAGGTCATGCAGTGCATCGGAAAGGATGGCAAGGCTGCCAGTGAGCAACCCTCCCACCAACTCGATAAAGGCAAAGCTCAGGTTGAGCACAAAGGCCAGCCGGATATCGTCGGTATCGTCGTGGATGTGGCCGTGTTCCGAGCCATGGTGATGCATGGAATGAGCCGACACGCTGCCTCCTGCAGGAGTCTCTGACCACGAAGTATTATCGCCCCACTGCAGGCCGGTGACAAACCAACGGCGGACGCAGGGCATGGCTCTCCAGGCACGAGCTGCCAGAGCCCGCCGCACCCCTGCCCGGCATCGCGCAACCCGAGCAGCGCGCGCTCCTTCGGGCAGAGGTGCCTTTCGCCCGCAGGCGTGTTACAGTCCCGACCATTGCGGGCAGGCGAGATGGAGCGGGGCGCCATGCTGCGTCCACACCGGCGGCCGGATGCGCTTCAGAGGCAGGTCGCGATGGGAGGAGTGCCCCCCTGACGCCCTGCCCTTGCTCTAATGGCTCGCCGGCAGGATGGGCGTGCGCCGCTCGACGCGCTCCTCGTTCAGCACATAGCCCAGGCCGGGGCCCTCTGGCGGCATAAAGTACCCGTCCACCGGGTGGAACTCGGCAGCGTTAAAGTACTGGACGTTGGCATTGATCTTGATGCCCCATTCGCACAGGGGAGCGATGGAGGCAGGAGCCGAAAAGAGCAGGTGAGGCACGATATAGCCGGACTCGTTGCCGTGCGGCACGATGGGCACGCCGTACAGCGAGGCCACCGTCTGGATGCGCTTCATCTCTGAGATGCCACCGGCCACCATGGTCTCGGGCTGCAACACCGAGGCGGCCCCCAGATCCAGCAGTTCCTTGATCTGCCAGCGACCGCAAAAGTGCTCACCATAGGCCAGGGGAATGCGGGTGGCGCGAGCCAGACGCAGATGCGCCTCTTGCGCATCAAAGGGAAGAGGTTCCTCGATCCAGGTGGGCTCAAACTCTTCCAGCCGCCGGGCAAGCCTGATGGCATACAGGAGCGAGTTCTCGGTGGGATCGGCCAGCAACCAGTCCACCATGATCTCGACGTCGGGCCCCACCGCCTCACGGACGGCGCGGATGGTGGCCACGTTCCAGGCCAGCCCCTCCTCACCAGCGCTGGCGTTAAAGGTCAGGTACCACTTGAGTGCGCCAAATCCCTGGGCAACCGCCAGCCGCGAGGCCTCCGCGGCGCGCTCGGGCGTGGTGGCATAGCCCAGCATGCCGGCATAGGCCCGCACGCGTCGTTGCGTGGGGCCACCCAAGAGCCGGTACACGGGCTCGCCGCGCACCTTGCCCGCCAGATCCCACAGCGCACAGTTGATCGCCGAGAGTGCAGGCAGGCGCTCCAAGCGGGTGTAGGTACCGGTGTACATCTTCTCCCAGAGATACTCGATGGCAAGCGGGTCCTCGCCGATGAGGCTGGATCCCAGCGCCGCCACCGCTGCCGATCCGCCATAGCACAGCCCTGTGAAACCGGCATCGGTCTCGATCTCGGTAAAAGTGGCGCGATAAGGGGTTGCCTCCAGAGGGGCCAGGCCCAGGCGCTCGGTCTCATAGAGGGCCTCACCGCTGCGCAAGCCCCCCTCGACGGAAAAAACGTTTACAGCCGTGATCTTCATCTCACCTCTCCCGCTGGTGCTGCGGCCAGTATACGGCAGCCAGAGAGGCCTCTCAAGGCTTGAGCCCATTGACATCCCTCCGCCGGTGGCAATACACTGCCAGGCAGAACGAGTTCTTTTGGGAGGTCCCATGCGCGCAGCATATTTTCGAGGTAACGAGGTCATCGAGCTGGTCGATATTCCCAAGCCCGAGCTCGCCCCTGGCGAGGTGCTCATTCGGGTGGGCGCCAATGGGGTGTGTGGCTCGGACCGCAAGATTCTGCGAGGAGGCCACGACCTGGTTCCAGGGCACGAGGTATCGGGCACGGTGGTGGAGGTGACGCCGGGCTGCACCACGCCGATAGGGGCTCGCGTGGCCGTGTACATTCCCCGCTACTGTGGCGTGTGCGAGTATTGCCAGAGCGGACGGGGCAACCTGTGTCCGAACAAGCCTGGCCTACTGGGCTGGGCCACTAATGGCGGCTATGCCGAGTACATGGCCCTCCCCGAGCGCAACGCTCTGCGCATCGACGATCGCCTCACGCTGGACCAGGGCGTGCTGCTGCTGGACACCTTGGGCACATCCAGCCATGGGCTGCGGCTGGCGCGTGCGGCGGAGGCTGGCTCGGCGCTGGTGATCGGTGCGGGCCCGGTGGGCATGGGCGCGGTGGCCTATCTGCGCGCTGTGGGCGTGCCCGACGTGTACGTGTCCGAGCTTTCGGATTACCGCCTCGAGGTGGCCCGGGGATATGGGGCCATCCCCGTGAACCCCAGCCGCGAGGACCTGGAGACGCGCATCCGCGACAGCCACCCCTATGGCGTCGATCTGGTGGTAGAGGCCGTCGGCTCCCTGCCCACCATCTGGCAGTCCTTTGACATGGTGCGGCCGGGCGGCAGGATCTCGCTGGTGGGCGAATACTGGGGCCCCATCACCTACGAGGGCGCCAAGCGGGCCTGGATGATCAACGACATCACCCTCATCCGCTCGTTCTACTTTACCATCCCCGAGTTCTATGAGAACCAGCAGATGATTCTGGATGGCAAACTGAACACCGCGCCCCTGGCCAGCCACAGCTATCCCCTGGAGCAGATCGCCGAGGCCTACAAGCTGTTCGCTACGGGCAACTCGGTCAAGATCATGGTGCGCCCCTAGTGGTGCAGCGCCGAGGGCTGGAGAAGCGCTCTCCAGCCCTCGGCGAGGAAGCAATGTTGCCTGCGATGGCCCCGTCGACCTCAGCCGGCCTCCTGCCCGGGCGGCAGCCCCAAGCGCGGACGCACCCGGGCGATTTCGGCCTGATCCTCCACCATGATGTACAGGTACAGCCCGCGGGGATCCAGCCCTTCCACCAGCTCTTGCGCCTCCTCGGGCGTAAAGGAGCCCCGGATGAGCAGCGAGCGCCCCGCCTGCTGGATGCGACGCCAGTAGGGGAGCATGCCCGCCACCGGCGGCCCGCCGGAGACAAGCTCATAGTTCACCTCAAAGCAGCGCAGGGCGTCGATGGCCAGAAACTCGTCCAGCAGGAACATGGAAGTCGAGTGCAGATGCATAAAGGCGCAGGCAAACTGCCCCGCCAGCCAGGCGTCCACGGGCTGCAAAAAGCGGCGATAGAGGGCCGGTGAGTACAGGCCGGAGGCGTCCTCCTGCATGCGGATAATGGGACCAGGCGCCCAGAGCTGGTATTGCGCATCGTAACAGCCGCCATGCCAGAGAGGGATGCGCTCCCAGGCGGCCAGCGTGACGTCGCGGAACATCTGTGCCATCTGCTCCAGCAGCCGGGTGGAACGCACCGGCTCGTGCAAGAGGTCCAACACGCTCTGGCTGTGCCCGCGCAGGGCGGCGGTCATATCCGACGGGCCATGCAGCGTGCCGTGGCTGATGGGGTAGCGGCCTGCGGAGCGCTCGACCAGTGCATCGATAAAGCCCAGATAGACCGAGGCCCAGGCGCCCTCCAGATCCAGGGTCATGGCAGAGAGCGTATCCCAGGGCAGGCAGCGGTCCTCGCCCAGGATGCTGCCCGGCAGGATCCTCAAGGTCGCCCCCAGCATGCCATCCAGCCAGGGCACAGCCTGCGAGGGGCAGGCACCCCTCATAATGTCATCCTGAATGAGCTCCCCCTCGCGCAGCAGGCGCTCCTGATCATCGAGAAAGGCTGCCGGCACCACCATGTCGGGCGTGAGCACGTCCTCATCCTGCCAGGCGGCGCTGGCGGCAAACTCTTGCAGAGGGAACCAGCTCTTGAAGGAAAAACCAACCAGCGGCCGGTCCACCTCCTCCCGGGCCCAGAAGGCCCGATAGCGCGCGATCTTGGCGGGATCGTTGCCAAACTCAAAGGTCGTTTTCATGGCAGCCCCCTTGCCAATTACGGCGCAGCCTACGGTGCGCCGTTACGATCGACGTGCAGCACAAAGCTCAACGCCAGCTTGACGCTGCGGCACACACCGGTGAGATCGACGTACTCGTAGGCGTCCTCATAGGTGTGATAGTGCGGGTCGGGATAAGGCAGCATGCCCATCATCAGGATGGCCTTCTCGATGCCGGCTCTGATGTAGGAACCATCATCATCGTTGGGCCGCTCGGCGCGACGAATGCCATGTGCCAGCCCGATATCGTAGCGGCCAACCAGTTCGGCCATCAGATCGGCGAGCTCGCGCCCGGCATCGGCGCTGAATCGCGTGACCACGGTGTAACGCCCAGCGGCGACATCCTCTGGCGAGCGCACTCCCACAGCATCCAAGTTGAGCACCGCCGCCACCGCTCTGCCAGACGCCGCGATCTGCTGCGCCTTGGCCACGCTGGTCCAGGGCCAGTGCTCTTCATTGCAAAAGATCATCATCAGCTCGCGCTGGTTTTCATATTGCGTCAGGAGATTTGCCAGCTCCATGAGTGCCACCGTACCGGTGCCATTGTCATAGGCGGCGGGGGCGCACTGCAGCCAGGATTGCGAGTCCTTGTGGGCCACCACAATCAGCAGCTCGGCGTTGGGATCCTGTGCCGGGCGGCGTATCACCAGGTCGTGCAGCGTGTACCAGGGATCCTCAGGCATGGGCCGGCTGTAGCGGTGAGCGACGGGCTTGGACATGTCGCAGCGAAAGGCCTGAGCCTGATGGGGCTCCCAGGCCACCGTATAGCCCATGGCCTCCAGTTCGGAGGCAATGTAGGCGTCCGCCTCAGCCAGGGTGCTCTTGTCCTGGCCCGGCCGGGCATAGTTGACCTGCCGGCAGTGCAGCGGATCCAAGGTGAGATAGCGCAGCCAGCGGTCCAGACGATCACGGCTTACCTGCGAGAGCAACGCGCGCGTGGGATCCATGGTCAACCTCCCCCCACTTGATGCGGGTATGGTAGCGCGGAGGGAAGCCTCTGACAAGGCTCTGACGGCGAGAGGTTTGCCAAAGGCGCTGCCAGACATTACACTCTTGGCATTCGACCCACTGGAGGATACCCCATGAGCCAGGTTGCACTGGTGCGCGGCACGGACCGCAGCGCCAACGTTACCGCCGCGCTCGCCGCTGTTGCGGACAATCTGGACCTGTCCAGCAAAGAGCGCATCGTCGTCAAGCCCAATTTTGTGAGCACCAACCGTCCTCTTTCCGCCACCCATGTGGACGCCACGCGCGCCGTGATCGCGTTTCTGCTGGAGCACGGTGCGCGCCACATCACCCTGGCGGAAGGTCCTGCCTCGGGCACCTTTGCCGCCGGTTTGGATGCCTATGGCTATCGCCCGTTGATCGAACGGTTCGGCCTGTCGCTGGTGGACCTGAACCAGGACGAGACGCTGCCCGTTGAGGGATTCGATTCTCAGCTGCGACCCAGAACTTTGCGGGTGTCACGCACGGTGCTGGAGAGCGACATGCGCGTCTCGGTAGGCCCGCCCAAAACGCACGACGGCGTCATCGTGACGCTGTCGCTCAAGAACTATGCCGTAGGCAGTGTGGTGGGCAAGCGCATGATCCACGAGGGCAACCAGGCCCTCAACCTGAACATCTATCGGCTGGCACGGGCCACGCACCCGCATCTGGCGGTGATCGACGGGTTTGTGGGCATGGAGGGCGATGGCCCTACCCGGGGCACCGCGGTGGACTGGGGCATTGCCCTGGCCAGCACCGACGCCCTGGCGCTGGATTGCCTGACCGCGCGCCTGATGGGTTTTGACCCGCACGGGGTGGGTTACCTGCACTATGCGCTGCTGGGCGGCCTGGGCCAGGGAGAACCCGAGGAGATCGAGATCCTGGGCAGCGTAACGCCGGAGGAGGTCACCCGGCCCTACAAGCCGCACAGCACCATCGCGAGTCAGCGGATCTGGCAGGTAGAGAACGTCTCAAGATATCTGTAGAGCATCAAGAGGAGCAGGCAATGGCCAAGATCGTCTTTCTCGGCGCAGGCAGCACCATTTTTGCGCGCAGTGTGCTGGGCGATTCACTCCACGTTCCCGCCCTGCGGGACGCCGAGATCGCCCTGGTGGACGTGGACCCCGATCGCCTGAATGTTTCCGAAGTGATGGTCAAGAATATCAACCGCACGCTGGGCGCCAAGGCCACGGTGCACTCGTACCTGGGGAGCGAGGCCGCAGCGGCATTTCGCGGTGCGGACTATATCGTCAACGCCATCCAGGTGGGCGGCTATGAGCCCTCTACGGTGATCGACTTTGAGATCCCCAAAAAGTACGGTCTGCGCCAGACCATTGCGGACACCCTGGGCATCGGCGGCATCTTTCGCGCGCTGCGCACCATCCCCGTGATGCTGGATTACTGCCGCATCATCGAGCAGGAGGCGCCCGACGCGCTGCTGCTCAACTATAGCAATCCCATGGCCATGCTCACCGGCGCGATCCTGCGGGCCACCGGCGTGAAAACCGTGGGGCTGTGCCACAGCGTCCAAGTCTGTGCCTCACATCTGTGCGGCGAGCTGGACCTGCCCACCGACGACCTGCAGTGGAAGATCGCCGGCATCAACCACATGGGTTGGCTGCTGGAGATTTCCCGGCACGGGGAGGACCTGTACCCCGAGATCAAGCGCCGCGCCGCGCTGCCCGAGTACAATGCGCGGGATGCCGTGCGCTTTGAGGTGATGAAGTGGTTCGGCTATTACGTAACCGAGTCCAGTGAGCACATGTCCGAGTATGTGCCCTGGTTCATCCGTAACGATGCCCCCGAGCTGATCGACCGCTTTCACGTCCCGCTCGACGAGTATCCGCGCCGCTGCGTGCGCCAGATCGAGCGGTGGGAGGGGATGCGTGCCGAGCTGCTGGCCGACCATCCCATTGCCCACGAGCGGGGCCACGAGTACGCCTCGTACATCTTTGAGGCCATCGAGACGGGCCAGCCCTTTACCTTTGGCGGCAACGTGCGCAACACCAATCTGATCACCAACCTGCCTCCGCAGGCCACTGTAGAGGTCATGTGCGTGGCCGACCGCAGCGGCGTGACGCCCACCTACGTGGGCGACCTGCCCGCCCAGTGCGCCGCGTTGAACCGCACCAGCATCAATGTGCAGGACCTGACCATCGAGGCCGCCCTGACGCTCCGCAAGGACGCCATCTATCAGGCGGCCATGCTGGACCCGCACACTGCGGCACAGCTCACCATCGACCAGATCGTGGCCATGTGCGACGACCTGATCGCCGCCCACGGCAACTATCTGCCCGCCTATCACTAGGCCCGGAATATCAGAGGGCGGGGTGCTTGGCCCCGCCCTCTTTTTCTTGCCCTGTTCTGGCTACCCCTCCAGGGTCACCAGGCGCATCAGGCCCCCTGCGCCCGGGAGGTAGGACACCTGCCCCTGGGGCACCAGGCGATCGATGAGGATGTACCCGGCATCCATGTACTCCCAGATGGTCTGAAAGGGCTCACTGCCGGGGATCCATTTTTCCACGATCATGGCGCCGTGGCCCGGCAGGACGGTAAAGACCACCTTGCGGGGATCATCCGGATTCAGCAGCGCGGGGGTGCGGGCAAAGGCCGCGCGGATGCCCTCTGCCTGGGCATCGGTGCCGCAAGAGACCAGATAGCGGTAATAGGGCTCGTCCAGGGGGGCAAAGGCCACAAAACGCGGATCATAGGCCGAGACCCCCCGGTGGCCATGCAGGCGCGAGCGAATGACCGGCACCCGCCAGTCCCCTCCCCACTGGGCTGCATCCAGGGTAACCTGGGGCAGCGGCACATCCATCAGCAGCATCTCCACTGCCTCGGTGGAGGGCGCCGTATTGGCGAGTCCCGCCACGTGGCGCACCTGTGCGCCTCCACCGCCGGGGGTAATGCCCACCAGCACGGCGAGGTCATCGTCGGTGAGGCGTCCCTTGTCCACAGGACGCGCGCTGCCGGTCACCGTGGCGACCAGCCCGGGCAGACGGGGCTCCCAGCTGGAAAAACAGCCTTCGCTGTACTGGCTGGAGATGGCGTCAGACACGGCAGGCACATGCACCAGATCGGCGATACGGATCATGTTGGTGAAAAAGCCACGGCTGCCCAGTTCGGCGCCGGCACGGCGCATGGCCGCGGGCACGGTAGCCTGCTGCCACTGGGCCGCGGAGATGGTCTCGCCCACCACCTGATGATCGGTGACCTCGTTGGTGCTGACCGAGGTCACCATACGCAGGGCGATATCGGTGTAAAAGGCGTCGCCCTGTGCCGGATCGCTGCTGGGGTGGGCACCAACCAGGTCAAAGTGATAGAGCTTTTCCGGGCACTCGTCTCCCAGCGCCAGCAACAGGCGAATGCATTTGGACTGCGCCTGGAGCACCCGCAGCAGAGAGAGGATCGCCCCCCCACGCTTGCCCTGATCCGCCAGCACCTCCCAGGCCTCGGGAGCCAGCCCGGGAAAGGCGAGATCGGCAGGACGCACGGGATCCTGAGCCAGTGCCGCCTCGAGGCGAGCCATCAGCGCATCGAATTCGGCGGTGGTCATGTGCACCAGGGTAAACACCGTCGGCGAGTGGCTGAGCCGGTAGCGTCGTCGCGCCACAAAGCTCTGAGCGTGGCGCCAGCTGAGCGGCTCGCCATAGCGGTAGGTCGTCACCAGCAGGTCGGTCTGCTGGTCGGGCGTATCCACCACGTCGTGCCCCAGCTGCGACAGCGCCTGGCGTATGCCGGCGGACACCTGGTCCAGCAGGAGGTCCCTGTCATGGGGGACAAAGGCCGCCCGCACGTGGCGCAGCCACGGATGTATCTGGCCTGGTACGATCGAACCACCCTCTTCTGAGACCATATGATTCCTTTCAGACCTTGCTCTGGGGCGCTTCCCAGCCCTGCAGGCGCAGCACCCGAATCAACCAGTCGCCCAGTGCAGGCCAAACCTCGCGCACGAGATACAGGTAACCGGTGGCAGGATACACCAAACGGGCGCGCCGCTGGGCCACGGCCCTCACAACCAGGGCGGCCAGCCGGGCAGGCGACGCCTTGGGGGAGATGGCCGGCACGCGCAGATGCGCGATCAGGGGCGTATCGATGCGACCCGGATAGACCACCGTCACGCCCACGCCACGGGGGCGCAGCTCCTGCCGCAGCGTCTGGCCCCAGGCGCTGAGCGCCGCCTTGCTGGCGTTGTAGGGACCATCCCCAGGGATAGGGATAAAGGCGTCCTGCGAGGCCATCAGCACCAGGTGGCCGCTGCCGCGCTGGAGCATGTGGGGTAGAACCGCCAGCACCGCCCGCGCTGCGCCCAGCACGTTCACCGAGAGCGCCCGCTGCAGATCGGCGAGGGTGGTGTCCACGGCGGTTGCCTGCACGTATGCCCCCGCATTGGCGACCAGTACGTCAACGTGACCCCAGTGCCTCAATACCTGGGTGACAGCGTCGGCCAGGTCATCATCGCTGGTGACGTCTCCCACCACGACCAGGGCTGAACCGCCGGCGGCGGCGATCTCCCGAGCCAGCGCGGAGAGCTCCGGCTGGCGGCGCGCCACCAGGGCCACCCGCAGACCACGCCGGGCAAATTCCAACGCCAGCGCCCGCCCGATGCCGCTCGAGGCGCCGGTTATCAAGGCCACGTCGCCGGGCCGCAGTCCTCTTTTCATGCTTCCCCCGCCAAAAGGCAGCGGCTATTATAGACCATCAGCGGTTGGACACAAGGCTTTGGTCAAGGGAGGAAGACCCACATGTTGGATAACACCTGGCTTCGCGAACGGATTCCCTCGAAAGCAGGCAGCTATAAGGTGATCGTGGCCGGCGGCGGGCCAGCCGGGCTGGGAGCCGCCCTGGCCGCTGCACACAGTGGGGCGCGTACGCTCCTGCTGGAGGCACGCTCCTTCCTGGGCGGCGTGGCCGGTGTGGCGCTGTGGATGCCCATGAATCGCATGCTGCTGGAGGGCGGCAGCCGTGGCGGCGCGCACGCCATCCTCCTGCGGCACCTCCTGCGTTATGGGCCCGACGCATGGACCCCCGGCCGTGACAACTGGATCAATGGCGATGGGCTGGATGTGCATCCCGAGTACCTGCGCATGGCTGCCCTGGAGGCGTTGGAAGAGGTGGGCTGCGCCTATAACCTGTACAGCCCCGTCACCGACGTGCTGATGGAGGGCCGGCGCATCACTGGCGTAGTGGTGAGCGCCAAGGAGGGGCCCAAGAGCTACCTCGGCCAGGTGATCGTCGATGCCACGGGAGACGGGGATGTGGCCTTTCGGGCCGGCGCCCCCACGGTCATGGGGCGCGAGGAGGATGGACGGTCGATGCCCGTATCGCTGGTGTTTGCGCTGGCCAATGTGGACGTGGATCGCCTGCTGGCCTGCGCCGATCAGCACCCCGAGGAGCTGCGCGCGATCTATGACCAGGCAGAACAGGCAGGCTTTGCCGTGGCCGCCTGGTACGCCTTTGATCGCACTACGGTGCCGGGCATGGTGACGGTCAACAATGGTGGCTGGCGCGGCGCCGACAACATCGACGGCACTCGCAGCGCGGACCTGACCCTGGCCGAGCGCACAGGCATGCAGGTGGCGGTGGATTTTGTCCGGCTGGCGCGGCAGTACCGCATTCCCGGGCTGGAGCACTGTTCGCTGGCGCGCACCGGCGCCGCGGTGGGCGTGCGCGATACCCGACGCATTGTGGGCGAGTATGTGGTCACCGTGGAGGATGCCCGCCAGGGTGCCGAGTTCCCGGACGTGATCGCCCGCAAGTATGGCGCCATCGACGCCAACCAACTGTACACGGGCCCCATGGCCTCAGGATTCGCCTACCCTTACCGGGCGCTGCTCCCGCTGGAGGTGGAGGGCCTGCTGGTGGCAGGGCGCTGCGGCTCGGCGACCTTTCTGGGACACGCCGCAGGCAAGAGCATGGGCAACATGATGGCGCTCGGCCAGGCGGCCGGCGTGGCTGCCGCCCTCTGCGCACAACAGGGCGTGCTGCCCCGGGCATTGCCCGTCGAACAGGTGCAGCAGAGGTTGGAAGCAATGGGGGTGGCACTCAAGGCGCCGCAGGCAGGCCAGCAGGAGGCTTAGCGCCGCGAGCGGCCCTTGCCCTCGCGAAATCGACTCCCGTCATCGGCGCCCAGCTGCCCCTCCAGGATCGCCCGGAGGTGCTCCTGGGCGCTGGTGATCAGCCAGTTCATCGTGGTGGGGCTGACCCCTTCGGCCTCGGCGATCTCAGCCACGTCGTGCCCCGCAGCAAAGGCGCGCATGGCCCGCTGGGAAATGAGAGGCAGCGAAGAAAGCGCGTCAGACAGTATCACCCTGAGATCCAGCCCCTGTCCGAGGCCCTGTTGCAGAGGCCCGGGCAGGGCTCCCAACAGCTGCTCATATACCCGCTCCGACGCTTCCGAGACATCGCCCGTACTGTAGAGCAGATTGTCCGCACCCACGCGCTGCGTGCTCCGGCCCTGCCCCTTGCGCACCCCATTCAAGCGGCGATAGGTCTGGTTATCGCGCACCCTGCTGTAGGGCGCAAAGGCCAGATCGGTGCCTGACACGCCATAGCCCGGGCGAAAGCGGCGGCGCGCCTTTTCGCGCTCCAGTTCGGAGCGTGCCCAGGCGGGCCATTCTTCGATTGACAGAGGCAGATCATGCTCACCAGCACAGGCGGCACACAGATAAGGGGTCGCGCCGGTGAGGACCTTGCCACAAATGCAGCACTTGTTCATAATAGCCTTACAGCAACTGGGTAGCAGGCTCGCAGTGAACCTGCACCCAGTTTCGCCCAAAAGGAGCTTTCCGTCAATCATTGCACCGGTGGTGTAGACAGCCGCATCGGAGCGCCTGCAGCAGGGTTATCCAATCAGATTGCACCATCGCCGGAGGAACAGCCATGGCCGCTCATCGCATCGCCATCATGTCCGACAGCACTTGCGACCTGCCCAGTGCGCTCCTCGAGGAGCTGGGGATTGTCGTCGTGCCACTGTATGTGCTCTTTGGTGAAGACCATCTGCGTGACGGCGTGGATATCGACACCCCTGGGTTTTACCAGCGACTGGCGGCGGACAAGGTACATCCCAGCACGTCGCAGCCCACCACCGCCGATTTTGTGCGCGCCATCGAGGCCACCGAGGCCGAAGAGGTGATCTGCCTGCACATCACCCATCGCCTGAGCGGCACGGGCATCTCGGCCAACGCCGCCCGCGAGATCGTGAATCGCAAGGTACACGTGGTGGACAGCCTGTCCGTATCGATGGGGCTTGGATTTCAGGTGATGGCCGCCGCGCGGGCACGCAACGCTGGTGCCAGCGTGGACGAGATTCTGGCCGAGATCGAGCGGGTACGCTCGACGCTGCATGTTGTCTTTACGGTAGAGACGCTCGAGTTCCTCCATCGGGGAGGTCGTATCGGCGCGGCAGCCAAGGTGTTGGGCACCGCCCTGCAGCTCAAGCCGGTGCTGAACCTGGCACCCGATGGCCAGATCGATGCCGTCGAGCGCGTGCGTTCACGAAAAAAGTCGCTGCTGCGCCTGCCCGAGTATGTCTTGGAGCGTCTCGACGGCAGCCAACCCCTGCGCGTGGGCGTGATGCACGGGCTGGCCTATGAGGATGCCGAAACAGTGTTCTCCCAGATGCGCCAGCGAGCCAACGTCATCGAAGAGGTCCACACCCTGGTTGGGCCAGTGGTTGGCACGCATGGAGGGCCGGGGGTGCTTGGTTTGGCCGTGCACGTAGCCTGATTGTCCACAGTCTCATGAGGTGTTCGATGACGGACAAGGATCACGCTCAGCAGACGGAGCACCGGTGGCTGGGATGGGCTGTGCGCCTGCAGGCCCTGGCGCAGGACGGACTGCTGTACGCGGCAAATCCCTTTGACCGGGATCGCTACCAGGCCGTGTCGCGCATCGCTGCCGAGATCATACACGAGGCAGCGGATACGCCGCTGGAGCACATCGAGGGGCTGTTCAGCGCCCAGGCGGGCTATGCCACGCCCAAGGTAGACGTGCGCGGGCTGGTGTTTCGCGATGAGCAGGTGCTGCTGGTGCAAGAGCTCTCCGATGGGCTGTGGACGGCGCCTGGTGGATGGGCAGATCCAGGGGATACTCCCTCCCGGGCGGTGGAGCGCGAGATCTGGGAGGAATCGGGGTACGTCGCCCGTGCGGTACGTCTGCTGGCGCTGTATGACCGCGCCACCCAGGGACACGAGCCGCCCCATCCCTTTAGTGTCTTCAAGCTGTTTTTTCTGTGCGAACTCACCGGCGGTGCGCCGGCCGTCAGTTCTGAGACCAGCGGCGTGAACTTTTTTCCCGTGGAGGCATTGCCTCCCCTGTCGCTGGGTCGCGTCACCGCCAGGCAGATCCGGCACCTGTACACGCTGGCGCGGAACGGCGGACCGACGGACTTTGACTAGCCTGCCGTAAGGAGCCGTATGGGCGATCGTGAGACGATTGACCGCATCATCCGCAACCGCAGAAGTTCCCGGGCCTTTTTGCCGCAGCCTGTCCCGAAGCAGGTGATTAAAGAGCTGCTGGAGGTGGCGCGTTGGGCGCCCTCGGCCAGCAATGCCCAGCCCTGGCGCGTGACGGTTGCGACGGGCAGCGTGGCAGAAGAGCTCCGCAGACGGCTGGGCGAGGCAGCCGAGGGGCAGCGCATGGCGCCCGATCAGGCTGCGGCCTATCGCCAGCGCATTGCGCGGGGCCCCATGGCCTTTTTGCTGGATCACATCCAGGAGCCGATCGACTATTTCCTGCCCATCCGCAGCATGACCTTTTTCGACGCCCCGGTGGCCCTGGTGCTGTCCTTCCCCGGCGGAGAGCATGCCCCTGCCCCGGCGGGTGTGCACGCCTTTGCCACCACCCTGCTGCTGGCGGCCGAGGCCCGTGGTGTGGGTGCCGTGTGGCTGCGCTGGCCCATGGGACAAAGGGAGATCATCCGCGAGGTGCTCGCCATCCCCGAGGATGAGCAACCTTCCGATTTTATCGCCCTGGGGTATCCGGATGACAGTGCTCCCGCCAATCAGGGCCGTTCCCCGCGCGAGGAGGTCTCCAGCTTTACGCGCTGGCTCGGCTGGGAGTAACGAGTGCCGCTCCTGTAACCCTGGTTACCGCACAACCGCGAGCGATGGCGTATGCTGCTGGCATCCGGATCGCAAAGGAGTGCACCGATGCAAGTTGTACAAGCCTCAGGCGTGGCTTCAAGCCCCAATCCCCATGGCGTGCGTTCCCAAGTCCTTTGGAACAGTGACGACGTTCAAGCGGTGATGATCACCATCCAGCCTGGCCAGGCCATGCTGTCGCACATCACCCCGGTGGACGTTCTGTTTTACGGCTTGGAGGGTGAGGGCACGGTGGAGGTGGGCGATGAGACTACGCCCGTCGGGGTCGATACGCTGGTTTTCAGCCCCAAGGGGATCCCGCATCGACCGGCCAACCTGGAGGGAACGGTTCCGTTTCGCTTTCTGGTGATCAAGACGCCCCACCCCCGCCTGGCACAAACGGCGCGCTGAGGGGCCCGCTGACAGGGCAGAGCTGCCAGCCTGGAAAAACAGTTTGGTCACAAAAGAGCGGGGCGCCTTGGCAGGCGCCCCGCTTGCCGATTCAGGGCTGGGATTCGCCCAGCTGATGCACCTGTTTGCAGTACTGCACGCTGCGCTCCAGATCCACCCGCTGCTGGGCCACCAGAGCCGCCCGATACTCATCCGGAAGCTCCGGGTTCTGAGTGGCTGTGAGCATGGTGCCGATAAAAGGCTGGCCCTCGCGCACAAGCTTCTCAAAGCGCGCGAACTCGTGAGCAAGAACACCCTTGTACGGGCCCCAAAAGTCGGGCTCTAGGTAGGGCAACACCCGGGGGGCGCCCCCAGTGATGATCTCCAGGGTCACCGGTACATCGGCACACACCCGCTTGTACTCGTTGATAAAAGCGTCCAGGCCGGTGTTGCCATCCCCCATGGCCACCCACTGCACCGCCGCTCCCCGGGGATGCGCCCAGGCGCTGGTATCGCGGATGTGGCTGGTGACGGTGTAGGGGCCCAGGTGCTCCAGCGTCACCAGGGGATCCTCCAGCGTCCAGAGCGGGTTCCCGTTATCAATGCAGACCCCAACCGTGTCGGGGCCAGCGCGCTCTACCAGCTCACGCAACTCGCGTCCCTGCAGGTCTCCAGCGTGATTCTCCAGGGCGAGCTTGACGCCCGTATCGCGACACTTGGCCTTGACGGCCAGGCAGGTATCGATGGTGGACTGAATGTGCGCTTCCAGAGGCAAGTCGGTGCGACGATCGGCACTGGAGCCGAGAAAACACCGCAGCACGGGGGAGCCCAGCTCCACGGCGATATCCAGCATGCGCTCCACCTGCTCCACGGCCGTTCCCCTGGCGGGACGGAAGGTTGTCGAGGTGGGACAGATCGAGCCCATACCGGCCTCGATAAGCAGCCCAAGCTCATCGGCATGTGCTTTGACCTCTCGAAGGTAGGGCGTTTCGAGGGATGCAAAAGAGCCCATGTCCGAAAAGTGCACGATGTCCAACCCGATCTTTTTCGAGTAATCGAGGTACCCAAAGGCATCCCATCCCTGCGAACGGATGCTGTAGGTGTCCACACCCAGCTTCATGCTCTGCTCCTCTCTAGATCATTTTTTCTCGGCGGAAGGTAGTTGCACCCAGCACCGCTCAGCGTTGGATTGCAGCAAGGCATCGAGCACCTGTTGCACACGCATACCGTCGTAAAAGGTCGGCATAAAGGCACTGTCACCCCGAATCGCACCGACAAAGTCCGGCGTCAAGGACATTCCCGGCCACCGATCTCTCAGCTCTGCCGGT
>JAAYED010000032.1 GCA_012728955.1 Chloroflexota bacterium | reverse complement strand
CAAGCTGCGCAAGACGCCCAAGGCCGAGATCGACAGCCGCGTGAACGAGGCGGCCCGCATCCTCGGTATTCAGGAGCTGTTGGATCGCAAGCCCAAGGCGCTCTCGGGCGGCCAGCGGCAGCGCGTGGCCCTCGGCCGCGCCATCGTGCGTGACCCAGCGGTGTTCCTCATGGACGAGCCGCTCTCCAACCTGGACGCCAAGCTCCGCGTGGCCACCCGTGCCGAGTTGAGCAAGCTCCACCAGCGGCTCGAGACCACCTTTATCTATGTGACTCACGACCAGATGGAAGCCATGACGATGGGTACCCGTATCGTCGTCATGCGCGACGGCATTCTGCAGCAGGTGGATACGCCGCAGACGCTGTACAACTATCCGTCGAACGTGTTCGTGGCTGGCTTTATCGGCAGCCCCGCCATGAACTTTTTCGATGCCACCGTTACCGGCGACCAGGATCGCCTCTACCTGGATACGGGCGGCTTTCGCGTGGCTGTGCCCAGCGAGCGCGCCGCGGGCCTGCGCCCCTATCTGGGCCGCGAGGTCATCTTTGGCATCCGTCCCGAGGACGTGCACGATCCTTCCTACGCCGCGCCCGGCATCAATGGCGCGCCGGTGGAAGCCAACGTGGACGTGACCGAGTTGATGGGTAACGAGGTGTTCCTGTACCTGCTGGCCGGCTCCAAGAGCTTTATCGCCCGTGTGGACCCCCGCACGAGCTACCGGGTCGGCAATCAGGCGCGGGTGCTGTTCAACATGGACAACATGCACGTGTTCGATCGAGAGACCGAGCAGGCCATCCGCTGAGCCCGAGGGAAACGGCAGCGTCCGCAGGGAAACTCCCTGCGGACGCTTTTTGTTGCGCCGGGCGGCGGCTCAGCGCCGTCGGATGTAGAACAGGGCCTCCACCAAGGCTACGATAGCCAAGAGCACCAGTCCCCGCTCCGGGGGCAGCATGCGGATGAGGTGCAGCGCCATGATTACGCCGCCCACCATCCCAAAGAGCATCCCCTGCCGCAGCGCGCGGTTCATATCGCCACCGCTGCCCAGCGAGGGCGCCACCCGGGCGTTGATCGCGTAGGAGAGGGGCGTGAGCGTGCACACCGCACCGCAGCTGAACATGGCCACAAAGATCAGCTGGTTCACCATGACGGGCGGCTGTCTCTGCATAAAGGTCAGCAGGGCCGCCCAGCTCAGCAGCGCCAGGATCACCAGGACTCCGAGCACCAACCGATTGCGCACCGCGCTCCTTCCGGTGGCTCGCCGATTCTAGAGGGCCGCCCAGGCCGTGCGCCAGGTGCGCTTGGTCTGCGCCCACACCAGCTCGGACTGCTCCGGGGCCTGCGGCTTGACCTCGATGCCCACCCAGGGGCGCTCGCAGCAGCCCTTTTTGTCCAGATAGCCCACCTTGAAGAGCGCCTTCAGGAACTCGACCAGTTCGGGGACATCGTTCGAGCCGTTAGGATACCCAAAGCGAGGATGCAAGTCGCCATAGGCAGCCTTGCCCGGCTCGGCCACGGCGTTGCCTACGTGGATGTGCACCAGGTAGGGCGCCAGCGTGCTGAGGGCCTCGCGGGCGCTCTCGCGCAGCAAGGGCATGTGGCTCAGATCGTACAGCAGGCCAAAGCTGGGAAAGTCGCGCCGCAGCTGCCCGGCGAACTGCGCCGAGAGATCCTAGGGGCCCAGCAGCGACTTTTTGTCCACGTCGCGGTCAAAGGTCTCGATGGCCAGCGCCAGCCCCTGGTCCTCCGCATACTGGCAGAGGGTGTGCATGGAGGTGTTCAGTGCATCGAGGGCACGGGGACGGTCGGCATCCCCCGGGTCGCGCCCCGTGAGGAAGGACATGCGCGCGCAGCCCATCTCCACCGCCTCGTCGACGCAGCCCTTGATGAGCTCTACTGCAGCCAGGCGCCGATCCTCGTCCAGATCATTCAGGCTGAGGCCGGTGGACAGCAGCGCCGGCTGGGCGCCAAAGCCCAGCTTGAGCCCGCTCTGGGCGGCGATGCTGCGCACAGCGGCGCGATCCTCGGCGCTCTTGATGCGGGTGATCTCGACGCCACCCAAAAAGTCATCCTTGGCCAGCTTTTCTATGGTCTCGACCACCGGGCCGGTACCCGGCGTCGTCTCGGGAAAGAGCATAAAGTGAACCACGCTCAAGGTGAGTATCGATTCCCAGGATCGCTTCATGGCGCAACCTCCCGTGGAGCAGTTTCCGTGAGTCTACCACAGGGGAGGGGGGCTGTCCACCGTCGGCGCCCGGGCAGTGCCGGGTCGGCGGTTGACAGGGTGCTGCGCTCGCTCTACACTCGCGAAGCTCGAAGGATGTCTTTGGAGGCAACCCCTTATGGCAGTATCGATCCGGGCTCTCTCCGATCCTGCGGTTACCCTGGTGCCGGGTTTTGAGGCGGCCGGTGTGGCGGCGGGAATCAAGCAGGCTGGCAAGCTGGATCTGGCGGTGGTGCGCTCGCTGACCCCCTGCACCGGTGCAGCAGTGTTCACCACCAACCTGTTCAAGGCCGCCCCGGTGATCTATGACCAGCAGGCTATTCTGGCGAACCCCTCCGGCAAACGCGGCGTGGTGATTAACAGTGGCTGCGCCAACGCCTGCACCGGCCAGCAGGGCCTGGAGGACGCACAGGCCATGGCCGCCGCGGCGGCGCACCTGCTGGGCGGCGAGGCACAGGACTATATGGTGATGTCCACCGGCGTCATCGGGCAGCCCTTGCCCATGGCGCAGGTGCTGGAGGGCATTCGGCAGGCGGCAGGGAGCCTGGGCGACGATGCAGAGGCGGGCCACCGCGCTGCCCGCGCCATCATGACCACCGACACGGTGCCCAAGGAAGTGGGCGTGGTGGTGGATATGGATGGCGTCCGCTTTACCATCGCGGGGATGGCCAAAGGCGCGGGCATGATCAGCCCCAACATGGCCACGCTGCTGGTCACGCTCACCAGCGACGCGCGCATCGCCCCGATCCCA
The DNA here is from genome assembly GCA_012728955.1 of Chloroflexota bacterium. GTDB lineage: Bacteria > Chloroflexota > Anaerolineae > UBA1429 > UBA1429 > JAAYED01. The sequence continues at coordinate 756 of JAAYED010000032.1, read as the reverse complement.
GCCCGTGCGGCGCTGCTGCATGCCGTGGGCGAGAGCCTGAACATGATCACCGTGGATGGCGACATGAGCACCAACGATACGGCGGTGCTGCTGGCCAATGGCACGGCGCTCATGCCCGAGATCACCGATACCGAGTCGCCGCTGTACGCGGCCTTTTGTGAGGGGCTGGAGGCGGTGACCGTGGCCCTGGCCCGGGCCCTGGTGATGGACGGCGAGGGCGCTACGCGCTTTGTCGAGATCAGGGTCACCGGTGTGGAGGATGCCGCCGCGGCCAAACAGGTGGCCATGTCGGTGGCCAAGTCCTCCCTGGTCAAGACAGCCATTTATGGGCAGGACGCCAACTGGGGGCGCATCGTGTGCGCGGTGGGCTATGCCGGCGTGCCGCTGGACCCCGCCAGGGTGCGCGTGTGGCTGGGCGATCTGGAGCTGGTGCGCGATGGGGGCCCCTACCAGGTGGACGAAGAGCGGGCCAGCCAGATCCTCGCCCAGCGCGAGATCCCCATCCACATCGACCTGGGTCAGGGCGAGGCCAGCGCTACCGTGTGGACCTCGGACCTTTCTCATGCCTATGTGGATATCAACGCCCACTATCGCACCTGAGTATCGGTGCGTGGAGGCAAGGCAACGGGCCCCAGCCGATGGCTGGGGCCCGTTCTGTTGTGCAGAGTACGATCATCTGTACCGAGTGGTCAGTGCGCCGCCAGCCAGGCGGTGAGCCGCGCCATAAAGTCCTCCCAGCGATCGCGCTGGAGGTTG
>JAAYED010000031.1 GCA_012728955.1 Chloroflexota bacterium | reverse complement strand
GGGGGTGCCGTAGTGTATAGTGCATAGTTGTGTATGGTTTTCCAGGACTTTTCTTTACATGAGATTTTTTCATGAAAAAATCCTGGGAGAGTATACACAACTATACACTGGAGCCAAAACTATACACTGAGGGGCAGTCAGAGACCCATGATAAGCACCGTAATCGTTGGTCTGGGGGCGAGATGAGAACAAGAACGCCGGAAGAGTATGAACAGCAAGTCGCAGTATGTGGGGCCTGGCTCTCGCTCTTTGGCAGGCCCAGCACGAGTTGGTGCCCGGTGGGGGCATACCAGTTGAAGCACCTCGTTGAGGCCTGGACGCGGCCCGCCGGTGCCCCGCTGACGCAGTACACATACGTGACTGAGGGCGCCTTCGTGAGAGCGGCGCAGATGCTGGGGTACGAGTGCCGGAAGCTGCCTGAGCTGCCCAGCATTCGGGTGCGCGTGGCATTGCCGCGGCGCGTTCTGTACGGGAGTGTTCGGAGGGCAATATGCGCAGTATGAGAGCTCGGATTGAGCGGCTAGAGCGCCAGCACGCACCGGCGACCGAGGAGGTCCACATCGTGGTTCCTGTCGGTGACGGGTGGCTGCAGTTTCCGGACGGCGAAATCCTGCCCCCGGAAGAGGCCGAGGCTCGCATGGCGGCCACGGGCAGCCCTCGGCAGCCGTGGCTGATACTCGACGAGTAGCGAGGATGGCATACCTTGGCAGATTCTGGCACACTGACGACGGCACAGCGGCGGTTTATCGCAAGCCTGATGGGCGCGCGGTCCGTCCGGGATGCCGCGAAAAAGGCCAAGATTAGTGAGCGGACAGCTTATCGCTACCTGCGCGACCCTGCTGTCAAGACCGCCTTGCGAGAGCTGTTGGACGAGGCCGAAGGGCAGGCGGTACGGTTGGCGGTCGACGCGATGACCGAGGCGATCAAGACACTGAGCACGATCCACAAGAATCCGAAAGCACCGACCGGTGCGCGGGTTTCGGCAGCGCGAGCTATCCTGGAATGCGCGCCAAGGTTGCGAGAGGCACTAGACCTAGCCGAGCGCGTTACTGAGCTCGAGCAGAACTTAGGGGAGGGGTGATATGGACGTGAAACAGGTTTGCCGATACTTCGAGGCCGTGATTGTGCCGCGGTACATCCGTGAGCCGGTGGAGGTGCGCCTCGTCGAGTTCCGGCCAGGGCTGAACACGCTTGGGCTTGTTTTTCCGAGAGGCCATCACTGACCGGCTCGTGATCTGGCTCGGAGCAGGCGCATGGCCCCAGCGGAAGGCGCTACAGGTGCTGTTGCACGAGCTTGGGCACATCCTGGCCGGGGATGTAGACGCGCACCCGGTGTGGCCGGGCTCGAAGGATGCGCAGGTCGATGACTGGATGATTGGCGGGCCATTGCCAGAGATACCAAAGCTTGCACACCTGTCGCGTAGCCAGCGGCGTGTAGCCAGTGAGATGCTGGTCGCAATGCTCAGCGACGAGGCCGCAAGGGCGCGGCGGTGGGAGCGATGGGAGCAGGCCCCGCGCGAGCGCCGGGCTGAGGCTTTCGCGTTGGCTGAGCTGCCCAAATGGTGGCCCAAGATGGTGAGCCCCCTCGGTGGCGAAGAGCTGTATCAAGCCGAGGGGCTTGCCCTGATGCGCCTGGCAGGCGCGTGGTGACGGTTGGCAGATTGCGGGCCCGGCCCGCTGATATCCTGGAGGGGGGAGAGATGGCACAGAAACTGGCTGATGAACTGGAGAAAATCAAGAGCGAGATGGCCGCTGAGCGTACCAAGCTCGCCACCAAGGCGCGTGAGTTGGGAGAGCAGATCAACGCGATCGATCTGACCGTGAAACCGGCCACGGCGATCCTGAACTTGCAGAACTGGAGCGCCGAGCGTGACCAGGCGCTGGCTGCCCTGGAGCTGGTTGACGACAAGCTCGAAGAGATCGCGCGGAAGATTGCCGTCATTCGCGCCGAGGAGCGCCAGCGCGAGATCGAGGCCCTGCAGCCTGCAGAGCGCGCGGCTCACGTGAAGGCAGCGCGGGCCCTGTTGGCAGCGATGGCCGCCATTCGTGAGGCCGATGAGGCGAGCTCCAAGCTGAGAAAACTCGGGGGGCCGACTGTGAACTACTTCGACAGCGACACCCGGCGGGCGCTCAACTGGTGGCTGGGCAGGGTTGAGCATCGTGCGGGCGCTGCGATTGCCGCGGATCTCGCAGCCTTCGAACAGGGCGGATCTCGCAGCCTTCGAACAGGGCGGAAGCAAGAACCAGTTGCGCATCCCGTAGACAGGACTTTTCGGGTGTCCTCCTCGTGAGTGTGGGATGGTGGCGGGGAAATAATATCGAAACCGATAATGTTTCCCCCGTTACCTCGTGAGTGTGGGATGGTGGGGCAGCTCTCACCATCCCCCTCAGAGGCGATCTGGAGGCAGATATGAGCACGGTACGTAGGAACAAGCCGCTTGTCTTTGCATGCACATTGCTCCTGGCTGGCTACGCGTTCCAGGCGTGGGCACTCGCGCTGCTGGTTGGGTGGTAGAACGCGAGGCGGCGCTAACATTGCGATCTCTGGGGAAAACACAGGCCGAGGCGGCTGAGGCAGTAGGGGTGGCGCGAAACACTGTCTCGGATTGGGAACGGGGAAATAATGTCGAAACCGACAATGCTTCCATCCCCGACCAACGGGTTTCGGTTCCCAAAGCCGAGCACGAGGCAATCCATGAGCGCCACGAGGCGGGTGAAACGCTGGCACAGATTGCGGCTGACTATCACATCACCCGCGAGAGAGCCGGTCAGATTGCACGTCAGGTCGAGGCGCGGCAAAACACGCCAGAGCCGGTGACTGAGGACGTGCCGCTTTTTTTGGTGGTAGGCAATGAACCAGAAGACGCTTGAGCTACACCCTGAGCTGATGCCGATGATCCGGTGCCCGAAGTGGGACGGCTGCAGCGCGCCCGTGTGTCCGCTGGACCCGCACATGCCCGAGTGCCAGGCAGGGAGCCCGCCAGACGAAGAGCCGCACTGTCGGTTGCCGAAGGCGCAGCGTCTGGAACTGGGCGCCGTTTTGCCGTGGCGGGGGTTGTTTCCGAGAGAGCTGGCAGCGGTAGAGCGATGGGAGCGCACAACGGGGCATGAGCGGGCGCGCGTGCTGGCTGAGGTGCGTTCTGCAAGGAATGGCGAGCACACAGAGGCAGCGGCGCCAGTTGCAGCCGACGCATGCCGCTAGAAGCCCGTAGGAGCGTTTTTTTTGGCGATTGTACAAGGTTTTTGGGGCCTACCTATCACTCAAGGTCAATTTGATATGGGTACACGCGAAAATGCCGAAAAAGGCCACTTTTTCCCGTTTTGTACAAGGCTGATAGAGAGGCGGCGCCCTGGACTACGCAAGGGATTTGACCAGTCAAGAGCGAGCGGCGCTGGCCGTGGTGTGGCTGAACGACGGCGCGCAGCTCACCACCGCGGAGCTGGCTGAGCGCCTGGGCATGACGTGGGGTGGCGCATGGCGTCTGATGCACAGGCTGGCCCGGGTGCTGCCTATCGACCAGGAAGACGGCCGTTGGTTCAGAGTCGAGCCGCTCTGACCCACCATTATGCTTGTTATCATGCATTGGCAATGCTGTTATCTGAGGCAATCGAAACACTGGCGATAGCCACCAAAGTCAACGGGCGGTCGGCCCGGACTGTGGGCGCCTACCGTGAGAAGCTTGGACACCTGGTCGCGTTTCTGGGCGATGTGCCAGTTGAAAGCATCACGACGGCGGACTTGCGGCGCTACCTGGCTGACTTGATGGATCGGCCCACCCGTTACGGGGGGCATCCGCGCGTCGGGGAAACACCGGGGAGCCTGTCGCCTTACACGATTGGGGGCCGGGCACGGGCCCTCAAGCGGCTGTTCAACTTCCTGGAGGACGAAGGGGTGATCGAGGCGAATCCGGCTCGGCGCGTCAAAGTGCCGCGTCCGAAGCAGCGCAAGCCCAAGGGGATCAAGCGTGCTGACTTTCTGGCGCTGCTGGCCACGACGAAGGCGGGCACGGTGCACGACTTGCGGGATCGGGCGATCATGCTGTTTCTGGCTGACACGGGCTGCCGGGTGGGCGGTCTGTGTGGCCTCCAGGTGCACGAGGTCAACCTGACGGCAGGGTTGGCCTCGGTGACGGAGAAGGGCGACAGGACGCGGTTGGTGCCGTTCACGCAGACAACGGCGGCGGCGCTCAGCGATTGGCTGCAGGTGCGACCTGAGGATCGGGGGCCGTGGCTGTTTGTGGGCATGGGGCCCACGGCGCATGACCGCATGGCCGCGAACGGGGTCAACAGGATACTACAGCGTCGGGCGACTGAGGCGGGTATCGAGGGGCCGGTGAACCCGCACAGTTTCCGGCATGCGTTTGCGCGGGACTTTCTGATGCACGGCGGCGATCTGGCAAGCCTGGCTGACCTGATGGGGCACTCAAGTGTAACCGTGACGAGGGACTACTATGCTGTATTCGCGATCCAAGAGCTGCAAGAGAAGCACGCACGACACTCGCCGATTGCGCAGATTTTCGAGGGGACAGGGGACAATGGTCGCCTTT
>JAAYED010000030.1 GCA_012728955.1 Chloroflexota bacterium | reverse complement strand
TGCCAGCGCCAGCAGGGGCGCCAGGCGTCGGCCGATGGCAGGCCGCCGAGGGTGATGGGTTTGCGGATGCTCTGTGACCCTTGGACTGTACAAGAAAACGCCCCGTAAGATTGCCTGCGGGGCGTGTTCACACAATGCGAGGGAAACTTGCCTTCTCTCATCCGGACTGTACCGTCGGCTCCGGCTCGACCGGATCCACCAGAAACTGGCTCGCGGGCTCGGCAGCGATCGCCGCCACACCGCCGGTAGGGAATTGACGCCTGTCTCACCCTGCCCCGAAGGCTATTCAGTTGAAATTGCTGGCATTCTAGTCTCGCTCCAAGTCAGCGTCAAGGTGAGTCGACCTGCCTGCGAAACCAGCACGCCCCATCAGTGCTGCGAATTGTGGCGTGTCGGGTCAATCGCACCCAGCTGGATGTCGGCCAGTACGCGATACACGGCGCCCTGTGGACGCAGGTCGCTGGCCATGAGGCTGATAGAGTCCACCCGGAAGGAGCCAAACACATGGGGCGCCTGGGTGACGAGCGCCATTCCCAGCTGGTTCAATGCCGCTGTTGGCGCCTCTGCTCGCGCACGTCCCAGCGTCAGGTGCGGTGTAAAGGGACGCTGCTCTCGCTGCACCCCCAGGGGCTCTAACGCGCGATCGATCTCGTTTGCCAGCGGGACGAGTTGGCCGGTCCCCTCCGTCACCCCAGCCCACACGATGCGCGGGCGATGGGGGTTGGGAAAGCAGCCCAGGTGAGCCAGCGTGATGTCAAAAGGCGTCAACAAGCGGCATGCCCTTTGGATAGCAGCGCTGAGCGAGGCGATGCGTGACGCCTCAACCTGCCCGATAAACTTGAGCGTGAGGTGCAGATTGTCCCGGGGTGTCCAGCGTACCAAGCGTCCGCCAGGAGCCTCGCTCAACGCCCGAGCTGTGTCGAACAGAACCTGTTGGATCGCTCTGGGGAGCAACACAGCCACAAAGACACGCAGCCCTGTCATGGGGCGACCTCATCCGCCTGCAGGCGACCCAGCGCACGGAGCAAATTGGTGGCCAGGATCGCCTCTTCCTGCTCCTGGTTCAGCCCCAGGGCGCGCACCCTTGCCACCATGCGCTTTTGGCTGAGCAGGGGATAGTCGGTTCCAAACACAATCTTGGTGGGCGCCCAGAGCGAGACCTCGGAGAAAATGCGATCCTCATACAAGAGCGGTGAGGCGGCGGTGTCATACCAGACGTTGGCGAGGGAGGGGCGGGCTTTGGGCATCAGCTCGTAAAGGGCCAGTCCTCCTCCCCAATGCGACAGGATCAGCCGCAACTCGGGATGGGCAGCCGCCAGAGTATAGGCCGCCAGCGGGCCGACCGTCCCCTTGCCGGCATACTGATGTCCCACCAACTCGCTGATGTGCAGCATGAGTGGGGCGGCGTGCTGCTGGAGCAATGCCAACAGAGGCTCCAGCGATGGGTCACCCAGCCCAAAGCCCTGTCCATCGGGCATCAATTCCCCCACCCCGGCGGCGCCGGCGGCGAGGCAGCGCTCGGCTTCGGCCAGGCCGGCCTCCTCTGCTGGATTCACCACGGCAAAAGGGATCAATCGACTGGGCCAGCGAGCGGCCGCCTCCAGAACGTGATCATTGCACAATCGGCAGATGGCGTTGTCGGCAAAGGCGAACCCAAAACAGAGCGCGGCATCCACCTCTGCATCGTCCATGCTGTGGATAAGCTCCTCCGCGCTGACCAGGCGCGCCCTGGGGGAAGCATGCAGTATGCCAAACCAGCGATCGGCAGCCATATAGTGGGCGCGATCTCGCACGATACTGGGCGGCACAATGTGTACGTGGCCATCGATGATCATGGTGGCGGAATGGTGCTACCGCTTGAGCGGGACGTCAAGTGTGGACAAGTGGGGCTGTTGCAACTAGACTGGAGACATGCAAGTGCTTTTGGTGCGCAACCCCGTGGCAGGCCAGCGCGATGTCGATGACGACCTCGCGCGCGTATTGTCGTACCTGCGTGGCGAAGGTTGGGAAACAAAAGTCCGCGAGACCTCCGGTCAGGGCGACGCCACGCGCTTGGCGCGGCACGCAGTTGCTCACGGGTTCGACATGGTGGTGGCCATGGGTGGCGATGGTACCATCGGTGAGGTGGCAGCGGGCCTCGTCGGCAGCGAAACGGCCATGGGGGTGTTGCCCGTG
>JAAYED010000029.1 GCA_012728955.1 Chloroflexota bacterium | reverse complement strand
GGGCGAGATCCGCCCGCAGGTCGGGCGGCAGGGCGGGCAGATGGTTGCTGGTGCTCCAGAAGGGGTGCGAGCGGAGAACCAGACGTCCCGATTCGGCGGCATGACGCAGGGTGTTCCCCAGGGCGCGGGGGCTCGGTGCAGCCATCGCCTCCAAGGCCCGGCGCGCCAGCCGATAGTCCTTGGGCATGGTGTCAGAGACAAAAAAGGGCTGTGCCTTTAGATGGAGATGGATCTCTTGCACCAGGTTGTGCGCCAGCAGCAGGCCGATCAGCCCCATATCCGCCAGAATCTCGGGCCCGCAATTGTCGGCTATCAGATCCAACCGTTTGACGCGCCCGGCGGACAGCAGCTCCCAGATGGTCTCACGGTGGTCGATCAGGATCCTGTGCTGTTCGTCGCTGTCCGTCTCGGCAGAGCCGGTCACCGTGATATTGGAGAGATCGGCGCGGTTGCCCCACAGGCTTCTGCGCAGCGCCACCATCACCTGATCTCTCAGAGCGTATTCATGGTGCCATTGCTCGTAAAAGCGCACGGTAGCCTGCAGTCCTTCGCCCAGAGCCTCTCGCTTTTGTGGTTCAAAGGGATCCAGTAAAAAGGTGGGGCCTGGTTGAAAATAGCGCACCGCTTCCAGCAGTCTCCGGTAAAAGTACGTTTCGGCCAGGAACCAGGGCAGTTCCGTCCATCGCCTGCCTTCCCAGGGCTGCAGCGCCAGGTTCCAGTCCCCACGGTCGCTGGTCTCTTCGCGCAGGGGAGCCACAGGGCTGTCGCGCACTTCGGCGCGAAAACGCTCCAGGGCCTGCACGATCTTGTCAGAATAGTGCTGTGTGGCCAGTACCTTGGCGATGATGCCGGGCTTGCGCACCACAATTGTGTGCTCGGCAAAGGAACCGGGTGTCGACACCATGAGGGGCAAAGGGAGCATCGGTAACCTCCAGCCAGGGAAGGGTGTATCCGCGTTCTGGGCTCATTGTGGCTTTGACAGTGCCCAATAACGCGTTTATAGTACCCGATTGCGTCGTATGGAACCAGCGCAAGAGATATCAAACATGGATGCCCATTCGCTCAACACCCTCGAGTATCCCCTCATCCTGCAGCAGTTGGGGCAATTTGCGTCCTTTTCGGCGAGCCAGGCACTGGCGCGTGCCCTTTGGCCCTCCACTGATGAGCAAGAGGTGCGCAGGCGGCAGCAGGAGACTACCGAGGCCAAGGCGCTGCTGGCCAGCCGGGCCGAGATCTCGGTGGGCGGTGCCCATGACGTGCGCGATGCCGCCAGGCGCGCCTCACTGGGCGCCTCGCTGCCTGCAGAGGACCTGCTGCAGGTAGAGATCACGTTAAACAGTGCCCGTGAGATCTATCGCAAGCTGGCGCCTCTGGCGGACGAGTATCCCCTGTTGGCGGAACGGGCGGGGGAGATTCGGCCGCTGAACCATGTGATCGACGAGCTGGCGCGCTGCCTGGATGCCGACGGGCAGGTGGTGGATGCCGCCAGCCCCGAGCTCGCCCGTCTGCGACGCGAGATCTGGACCGCCCGGGAGCGTCTGCTGGAGCGCCTGCGACGGCTGGTGAGCGATCCGGGCACCGCGCGTTATCTGCAAGAGACCATCGTAACCGAGCGCAACGGGCGCTATGTAATCCCACTCAAGGTCGAGTATCGGGGTCGTATCCCCGGGCTGGTGCAGGACCAGTCCTCCAGCGGCGCCACGCTCTTTATCGAGCCGCTGGCCACGGTCGAGCTCAACAACCACTGGCACGAGCTGCAGTCAGCCGAGTACCATGAGGTGCAGCGCATTCTGCGCGTGCTGAGCCAGCTGGTGGGGGACGAGGCGGACAACATCGTCAACAACGTTCGCCTGTTGGGAGAGCTGGATCTGGCGCTGGCCAAAGCGCACTATTCCTATGCCATTCATGGCATGCCTGCCGAGCCCAGCGAGGCACGTTGGCCAACAGCCGAGCCAGAGGCCGAGGTAGCCCCCTGGAGCCACCCGCTCTATCTGCCTCGGGCTCGGCATCCACTGCTGGATGCCGCCACCGTAGTGCCCATCGACGTATACCTGGGCGGTGCCAACACGGTGCTGGTCATTACCGGGCCCAACACCGGTGGCAAGACGGTTTCGCTCAAGACGGTGGGCCTGCTGGCGGCCATGAATCAGGCGGGCCTGCACATTCCCGCCGGGGAAGGTGCCCGCCTTCCCGTGTTTGATGCCATCCACGCCGACATTGGCGACGAGCAGTCCATCGAGCAAAGCCTGTCCACCTTTTCGTCCCATATGACGCGTATCGTCAACATCCTGCGGCAGGCGGGCCCGCGCTCGCTGGTGCTGCTGGACGAGATCGGCGCCGGTACCGACCCCGTCGAGGGCGCCGCGCTGGCGCAGGCTCTGATCACCAGCCTGCTGGAGCAGGGCGCCCTGACGCTCTGTTCTTCTCACTATTCCGAACTCAAGGTGTATGCCTTTTCCACCCCGCGTGTGGAGAACGCCAGCGTCGAGTTTGACGTCAACACACTGTCTGCCACTTATCACCTGAGCATCGGCCTGCCCGGGCGGAGCAATGCCTTTGCCATTGCCGAGCGGCTGGGGTTGCCACAGGCGGTGCTCGATCAGGCGCGGGCGCTGGTCTCGGCTGAGGATGCCGGCGCCGACACGCTGTTGGCCAATGTCAAGGCGGCCCACGACGAGGCCGCGCGTGAAAGAGCCGCGGCTGAAGAGGCGCATCAGCGTGTGCAACGGCTCGAGGCGGATCTCAAGCAGCGGCTGGGGCAGATCGAAGAGGCGCGGCGCCTGGTGCTGGCCGAAGCGCGGGAACAGGCCCGCCAGGAGCTGGACGAGCTGCGCTCCGAGTTGCGACAACTGCGCCGCCGTTCGTCAAGCAGCCCTGCTGAGCAACCCGTCCGTGAGGCTCTGGCGACGCTCGATGAAATGGAGGATCGGCTGGAGCCCGTAGAGCCGGCCGGCATGCCTCCGCAGGCCGCTGCCGATGGGCCCCTGCAGGTGGGGGACCGTGTGTGGCTTTCCTCGCTGGCCCAGGAGGGCGTGCTGGAGGAGATCGACGGCGATGATGCGCTGGTGAGCCTGGGGGGCTTTCGGCTGCGTACCGAGCTGCATCGGCTCCAGTTTCGTGGCAGGCCAACGGTGTCCGTGCGCACCGCTGACCAGACTACCGTGCGGCGCGGGCTCACACCCTCACCGGGCATGGAGCTGCATTTGCGCGGGCTGCGCGCCGCCGAGGTGCCGGAGCTTTTGGATCGCTATATCGAGCAGGCTTACCTCGCGGGTCTGCCCTGGGTCCACATCATTCACGGCAAGGGTCAGGGCATTCTGCAACAGATCGTTCGCGAGCAGCTCAGCAACAATGCGCTGGTGGCTTCCTTCCGTGGCGGCGAGCAGGGTGAGGGCGGTGCCGGGGTGACCGTGGTACGTCTGGAGAGCGCCGAGTAAGGCGTTCAAGAGCCGCAGCCCTACAGATACTCTCGCAGTTTCTCAGCCGCTGAGCGGTTCATGCCGGGCACTGCGGCCAACTGGTCCAGCGTAGCGTTCCGGATCCCTTCCAGCGAGCCAAAGTGCTTGAGCAGAGCCAGCCGCCGCCGCGGACCGATGCCGGGGATGCCGTCCAGCAGGGAACGGGTGCTGTCCTGGCCTCTGAGCTTGCGGTGATAGGTGACCGCAAAGCGGTGCGCTTCGTCACGAATGCGCTGTACGAGAAATAGCGCCTCTGAACCGGCTGGCAGGCGGATCGAGTCGGAGCGCCCGGGGCTGAAAATCTCTTCCTCCTGTTTGGCCAGACCGACGGTTGGGATGTGGTCTACTCCCAACTCCTCCATGACCTCTCGTACCGTGCTCAGCTGGCCCTTGCCGCCGTCCAGGATGATCAGGTCAGGCATGATGGCCCAACGGTCTCCCTTGGAAGTCGCCTCGTCCTCGGCGGACTGGCGAGCGCGGGCAAAGCGGCGGGAGATCATCTCCGCCATGGAGGCAAAGTCGTCCTGCCCCGTGATGGTTCGAATGCGAAAGCGCCGATAGTCCTGCTTGCTGGGCGCACCCTGCACAAATACCACCATGCTGCCCACCGTATTCTTGCCCTGCAGTGTCGAGATGTCGTAACACTCGATGCGGGCCGGAGGAACTGGCAGGCCCAGCGCCTCCTGTAACTGGGTGAGCGCCTCGGTGTGGCGGTGGGTATCGGCATTCCATTCGTCCCGCAGCCGCGCCAGCGTCTCTACGGCGTTTTCGTGCGCCATGGAGAGCAGCGCCTTTTTCTCTCCCCGTTTGGGCACCTGCAGTGTTACCCGGGCGCCCCGCCGCTGCCGCAGCCATGACTGGATCACCGTAAACTCTTCCAGGTCATGCTGCACGATGACGTCCGGCGGAATCTGCGTCGCCTCGTTATAAAACTGCTTGATGAACGAGCCCATCACCGCGGATTCGTCCTCATCCTGCGTGCCCGTGAGCAAAAAGTACTCGCGGCCGATGAGCTTGCCATTGCGGATGAAAAACACCTGCACGCAGGCCTGGCCATTGTCACGGGCAAAGGCGATGATGTCATGGTCATGCAGGTGTCCCGAGACGATCCGCTGCCTCTCAATGATCAGGTTGATGGAGGCGATCTGGTCCCGCAGGACGGCGGCCCTCTCAAAGTCCAATGCGGTGGCAGCCTGCTCCATCTGCGCTGACATGGCATCGATCACCAGCTCGGACTTGCCCTCCAGAAACAGGCAGGCCTGATCGATAACGTTGCGATAGCCCTCGCGATCGATGGCTCCAATGCAGGGACCGGTACACAGTTTGATGTGATAGTAGAGGCAGGGGCGCGCGTCCCGCCCGGTGATGTCTCGGTTGCAGGTGCGATAGGGAAAGAGCCGTCGGAGCACTTCGAGGGTTTGGTGCACAGCCTGTGACGAGGTAAAGGGGCCAAAGTAACGCGCGCCATCCTGCTGTGCCGAGCGCACGGTATAGATGCGTGGAAAGTCTTCCTGCATCGAGATCTTGATGTACGGATAACGCTTGTCGTCCTTGAGGCGCACGTTGTAACGCGGCTGGTGCCGCTTGATGAGTTCGTTCTCGAGGATCAGAGCTTCCAGCTCGGACTCGGTGACGATCCACTCCAGGTCGGCAATCTCCGCGACAAGCCGCTCCGTCTTGGGGGTGTGGCCCGCTGAGGCATGAAAGTACGACCGAACGCGGTTGCGCAGTACGATGGCCTTGCCCACGTACAGAACCGTGCCCCGCACGTCCTTAAAGAGATATACCCCGGGCCGCTCCGGCAGGCCCGCCAGGCGCGTGCTGATGAGGTCGTCGCCCATGCTGCTCCCCTGTTGTTTGCAGGGCGTGGCCCTGCTCGACGGATTATAGTCGTGCCTGGCAGGTGCACCAATCCATGGCTGGCAGCTGTAGACTCTTGACTGGTTAGAACATATGTGCTATCTTTGGACTAGAACAGACGTTCTAGATCAGGAGATCAGGATGGAGATCATTCTGGGAGCCATGGTGGTGCTGGTGATTCTCGGCGGGGTCGACCGCAGTCTGTATCCCAGAGAATATGCAGTCGGTGGGCGGATCATGTACCATCGCCCCCCGCTCCTGGCGCGGCTGTGGCAGGCTGGCATCGCAGCGCTCAGGGGGAGGCGGGACTCACTGGTCAGGCAGCATCGCTGCTCAGTGGCTCGGGTGCAGCCCTGGTTTCCGGGCGAGGCCCGTACCGTCGCACCGTTACGCCAATAGGAAAGCCGCCAAGGTGTTGGTTGCCGTGCATGTTGCTCTGGCGGCGACCGCTCGGCACCCGTCAGGCCGCGGTGATCCCTCTGGTGGCAATCACGTCCACCCCCGTACCCAGGGCGTTTGGCAGTACGGGTTGCCCGGCCTCAACGGGCGCCTGCACCTGCAGCCGGCGCAGTTCGCTGGCCAGCAGCAGCAAGAGCCGTTTGGGGATGGGGCTGGCGGTGCGTACGGGGAGCAACGGCAGGGTCCCGCCCACCACCTGTACCGTGGTGGTCAGCATGCGGCGCGCATCCCTCAGCTCTTCCTGCACAAAGGCCTCGCCACGCTGGCAGGACTGCCCGTGGATCGCCACCAACTGGTTGTTGACCACCTCGGCGCGGATGTTGCACCCCACGGGACACGTGACGCAGATAAACTCTTGGATATCGATCATCGGATAGCCTCCGGATTGGGCATGTCAGGTGCGGACGTGCACAGAGAGCTCTGTGGCACCGGCCAGTTCTCCCGCCAGGCGCTGTGGCAGCGTGAGGGTGAGCATCTCTGCAGGTCGCACATAGCGAAAACGCCGTGAGAGCAGTGTGCGCTCGCCCAGTCGCAGGTCCAGGTTCACCGGTGCCTCGATCGGTGTGCGCACCCGCATGTGCAGCGCGATGGATTCCTGCTCCAGGGCCGCCGGGTGCACCAGCTGGGGCACTACCGCGCGGACATTCTCACCGGCCACCAGACGCACCGTTGGTCCCGTCGGGGCTTGAGTGGAGCATGCATACCGCGCGGCAGAGCGGCCCGCGATGCGGGCGGCCTGGCTTACGTCGTCCACCAGATCGTACACATGCACCACGTTGCCTGCGGCAAAGATGCCCGGGATGTCCGTGGCGTATCCTTCGTTCACGCGGGGCCCTCCGGTCACCGCATCCATAGAGGCGCCGGCCATGCGGGTGAGCTCATTTTCGGGAACCAGGCCTACCGAGAGCAGCAGAGTGTCACAGGGGATCTCTCGCTCGGTACCGGGCAGTGGGCGCCGATCGGCATCCACACCGCTTACCACCACCGAGGTCACACGGTCCTGGCCACGCACCTCGGTGACCGTGGTGCAGAGATGCAGCGGGATATCGTAATCGCGGATGCACTGCACCAGGTTGCGCCGCAGACCGCTGAGATAGGGCAGGATCTCGCAGACGGCAGCCACCTCGGCTCCTTCCAGCGTCAGCCGGCGGGCCATGATCATGCCGATGTCGCCCGAACCCAGGATCACAAAGCGGTTGCCGGGCATATATCCGTCGATATTGACCAGCCGTTGCGCGGTGCCGGCGGTATACACGCCGGCCGGTCGGGTGCCCGGTATGGCGAGGGCCCCCCGGGGACGTTCGCGGCAGCCCATGGCCAGCACCAGCGCCCGGGGCAGGATCTCGATCATCCCCAGGGCCTTGCTGGTGGCCACCACCCGACGGGTGGCATCCACACTCAGGACCATGGTCTCGCTGAGCACCTGCAGGCCGGCGTCGTGAACCTGGTCGATCCAGCGCCAGGCGTACTCGGGCCCAGAGAGGTCCTGACCGAATTCGCGCAGGCCAAAGCCCGTATGGATGCACTGCTGCAGAATGCCGCCCAGTTCGTCGTTTCGCTCCAGCAGCAGTACTTCCTGGGCACCGGTTTGCCGGGCCTCCAGTGCCGCCGCCAGGCCGGCGGGACCGCTGCCCACCACCAACACGTCGCAGCTGATGGATTTCACAGGCCCACCTCTTTGGTGCGCCGGAACACCAGGGCCGAAGCACCCCCCTTTTGCGTAATCTCCAAGGGCGATACGTTGTATTCGCGGGCCATGATCTCGAGCACCAGGGGCAGGTCAAAGCCACCCTGGCAGCGCCCCGTTCCGATGCGGGTGCGGCGCTTGAGCGCATCATAGGTGCGCGCCGGGATCGGGCTGTGGCAGGCGGCCACCACCTCGCCTTCGGTAACCGTTTCACAGCGACATACCACGCGGCCATAACGCGCGTCCTGTGCAATCAGCGCCTCTTGCTCGGCGGTTGTCATCAGTGAAAAGCGCGGGATCCCTTTGCGAGTGGGCACGTACTCGGGGCGCTCTTGAAGAGTCAAGCCCGCTTCACGCAACATATCGACCACGTGCAGCGCAATGGCGGGCGAGGCCGTCAGCCCCGGCGACTCGATACCTGCCAGAACCAGCAGGCCCGGCCGTTCGGCGGGCGTAGAGATCTCAAAGTCGCCCGTACTGCCCGTGGCACGCAGCCCCGTAAACGACCGGATCATCAGGCGAGGATCGAGTCCAGGGATCAGCTTGAGCGCTCCCGTCAGCGTTTCGTTGAGCCCGGCGGCGGTGGTGCCCAGGTCCTCCTTGTCGTCCACGTCGTTAGCGGTGGGGCCCAGCAGAATGTTTCCATGGATCGTGGGTGTCACCATAATGCCCTTGCTGACCGGCGTGGGGCAGGGAAAGAGCACATTGCGGAGCTGTGAGCGTGCGGCACGGTCGAGCACGAAATATTCGCCTTTACGAGGGCGGATCACCAAGCCCTCCAGCCCTGCGGTGCGCATGAGGTCATCGGCGTGCAGGCCCGCGGCGATGATGGTCCAGCGGGAACGAAACATCCCCCTGTTGGTGTCCACCCCGACCACACGGTTCCCCTCCAGCAGCAGGCGCGAGACCGTCGTGTTCAGGGCGAGCTCGACGCCGTTGCTCACCGCGTTCTCGGCTGCGGCAAAGCAGAGCGCAAAAGGATCCACAATGCCGCCGGTGGGCGCGTACAAGGCACCGGTGGCGGCCTCGGTGAGGCCCGGCTCGCGGCGACGCATCTCCTCGCCGCTGATCAGCTCCAGCCCTGTTACGCCGTTGGCCCTGCCGCGGGAGGCCAGGTCCTGCAGTGTGGCGAGGTCCGTCTCGCTGGTGGCCACCACATAGGTGCCACAACGATCAAACTCGACGTCCAGCTCAGCACACACCTGATCAAACATGGCGTTGCCAGCCACGTTGAACAGGGCCTTTTTGCTGCCTGGCCGGGCATCATAGCCCGCGTGGACGATGGCTGTGTTGGCTTTGGTGGTGCCGTCCCCCACATCCGCGGCCTTGTCCAGCAGGAGGGTGCGCAGCCGATAGCGCGAGAGCTGACGGGCGATATGAGCGCCCACCACGCCAGCGCCCACAATGATCACATCATAGGTGGCATCAGGCATGGGGGATGTGTTCCTCGTCAGACAACCATCCGCGGGTGCGCGAGACGGCTTTGAGCCAGCCGGCGTAGGCCTGTGCGCGGCGCGCATCGTTCCAGGCTGGGGTAAAGGTGCGCTCCACCTGCCAGTTCTGCCGCAGGTCGTCCAGGCCGCTCCAAAATCCGGTGGCCAGCCCCGCCATATAGGCGGAGCCCAGGGCCGTGGTTTCACTGACCGTAGGTCGGATGACGCTCTTGTTCAACACGTCCGACTGGATCTGCATGAGCAGGTTATTGGCAGCGGCACCACCATCCACCTTGAGGGCGCGCAGCTCCAGTTGGGCGTCGGTCTCCATGGCTTGCAACACGTCCCGTGTGCTGTAACAGATCGATTCCAGCGTGGCGCGCACCAGGTGCGCCTTGCTGGCAAAGCCCGTCAACCCCAGGATGGCTCCGCGGGCGTACATGTCCCAATAGGGCGCGAACAAGCCCGAAAAGGCCGGTACAAAGTAGACCCCGCCTGTATCCTCCACGGTGGCGGCAAGCGTCTCGGTCTCGGCGGCGGTCTGCACCAGCCCCAGGCTGTCGCGCAGCCACTGCACTGCTGCGCCGGTTACAGCGATGGAGCCCTCCAGGGCATAGGCGCAGGTTCCGTCACCCAGTCCATAGGCCAGGGTGGTCAACAGGCCATTGTTGGATCTCACCAACTCACTGCCGGTGTTCATCAGCAGAAAGGATCCGGTTCCGTAGGTGTTTTTGGCCTCGCCGGGGAGGAAGCAGGTCTGGCCCACCAGAGCGCCCTGCTGGTCGCCCAGGCAGCCGCAGACGGGAATGGGCGCTCCAAAGAGATCAGCGGGTGTGGCGCCATAGGTGCGGCTGTCGCTGGACGGACGGATCTCGGGCAGCATCTGCGGCGGGATTTCCAGCATGGCCAGCAACTCCGGGTCCCACTGGCGCCTGCGGATGTCCATCAGCAGGGTGCGCGATGCATTTGTGACGTCCGTTACGTGCACGCCCCCCTGCGGCCCACCGGTGAGGTTCCAGATCAGCCACGTGTCGATGGTACCGAACAGGGCATCGCCTTCCTCGGCTGCCTGGCGCAGGCCGGGGATGTTGTCCAGCAGCCAGCGGATTTTGGGGCCGGAAAAGTACACCGAGATCAGCAGGCCGGTGCGGTCGCGGATCATCCCCTCCAGGCCATCTGCCTCCAACTGGTGACAAATCTCCTGGGTGCGCATGCACTGCCACACGATGGCATTGTGGTACGGACGGCCTGTGCGGCGGTTCCATACCAGCGTCGTCTCGCGCTGGTTGGTGATGCCCAGAGCGATCAGTTGATCCGCATCCACCCGCGCCTGGGAAAGAGCGCCGTTGACGGTCTCTTGCACCGCGTGCCAGATCTCCAGCGGATCGTGCTCCACCCAGCCGGGGCGGGGCATGATCTGCTCGTGAGGCTTGTACGACATGCCCACCTCCCGGCCGGCATGGTCAAACACCATGCAGCGGGTGCCGGTGGTACCCTGGTCAATGGCCGCGACAAACTGTCTGGTCACGAATCTCTCTCCCCTGGTTTCAGACTTTTGGCTTGAGTATCACTTTGGCGGTTTGGTTGGTAGCGCAGAGCTCCAGCGCCTGCTGCACCTGCGAAAAGGGAAAGGTGTGGCTGATGAGCTGCTCCACCACCGGCGACTCTTGGATGACCTGCATGATCTTGGGGAACAGGCTCAGGTTATAGTGCCAGGAGCCGTGCAGCGTGAGGCCTTTGCGGATCATGTCGGGGCTGATCTTGATGGCAAGATCGTCGTGGCACTCGCCCACAAAGGCCACCTGTCCGCGGCGTCGGGTGGCGTCGATGCAGAAACGTTCCGCAGCCACGGTGCCGGAGCAGTCGAGGGATGCGTCCACGCCCACGCCGCCGGTCAACTCCATGACCTGTTCCAGTGCCTGCGGGTCGCGTGGATCGATAACCACTTCGGCACCCAGATCGAGAGCCTTTTGGACGCGGTAGGGGATGGATTCGACGGCGATCACCCGGGTACCCCGAAAGCGCGCGTTGACCACGCCGCCCAATCCTACGGGGCCCATACCGGTGATCATCAGCGTGTCAAAGGCGTCCACGCCCATGCGGTCCATGGCGCCAAAGGTCGGGCCTAGTCCGCACACCGCCAGCGAGCCCAACTCGTAAGAGACGCCATCAGGAATGCGTGGGAGGATCCAGCCAGGCTTGAGCAGGTACTCGTTGTAGGTGGCCTGTCCTTCGGGCGTGCCGGCATAGGCCTCATAGTTGTACCCGTGTTGACAGTAAATAAAGTCGCCAGCGACGCAGCGCGGGCATTTGCCGCAGGGGTAAAAGGGCATGGCCACCACCCGATCACCCACTTTGACGCGTCCGGGCTGGGCCACCTCCACCACTTCCCCGGCCGCTTCGTGCCCCAGATGCTGGCTCTGCCAGCCTCCCGCAAAGGCCTTGTACTCGGTGCACATGGGGATGGCGTGAACCTTGACCAGGGCCCAGTCGCCAACCGCGTGCGGCGTTGGCACCTCGACGATGGTGGCCTGACGAACGCCGGTGATCGTTACCTTTTTCATGGGGCCTCCCTGACGGCTGATGGCAAGTCACCTCACGGTTCAGCGAGCAGGCCTAATGTAGGACCACGCCGGATGGCTGTCAATCATTTCATGTGGAGAGGACCGCTTGCACAGGGGCTTGAGTGGCAGGTGCAGCCATACTATACTGATTACAGCGACGCTTGCAGAACTGGGGGGAGAACGATGCGCCGCACCTCTATCCTTGTGCTCTTGTGTGCCACTCTCTTGTTGGCGGTCCTGCAGGTTGGGCATGCCGCAGCCCAGATGCCCGAGAGCGATATGGTGATCGTTGCGAACCTGCAGGGCGTGCTGAACCCGATGTCCGAGCGCTATCTGGAGCGGGTGCTGAAGCTGGCCGTGCAGGCTGACGCTGCCGCTGTGGTGCTCGTGCTTGACACCCCTGGCGGACCGGAGGGGACCATGCGCGCCATGGTACAGAGCCTTCTGGATGCGCCTCTCCCTGTTTTGGTGTACGTCGCACCGGATGGAGCTCGAGCCTCCTCTGCAGGCATGTTTGTGCTGCTGGCAGCGCACGTGGCGTCCATGGCGCCGGGAACACACGTAGGGGCGGCGCACCCGGTGGCACTGGGAGTGCAGGCCAACGAGCTGGCCATGGCCAAAATCACGCGCGATGCGGAGGCCCTGGCCCAAAGCATCGCCAGCGTGCGCGGGCGGAATCTGGAGTGGCCAGCCCTGGCAGTGCGCTCCAGCGTTTCGCTCATCGCCGCCGAGGCACGGCAAGCGGGGGTGATCGATCTCGTGTCGCCCAGCGTAGACGCTCTGCTGGCCGCCGTCGACGGCCGCAGTGTCACCGTAGGGGGTCGGGTTGTGACGCTGCACACGGCGGATGCGCAAGAGCGGCTGGTGCCCATGCGCTGGGACGAGCAGCTGATTCACAGCATCACCCACCCTGACATCGCCTACCTCTTGCTTACTGTGGGGACGCTGCTGCTGCTGGTAGAGCTGGCCGAGCCCGGGCTGGGGGTGGGTGGCGGGGGCGCCGCTGTGGCTTTTATCCTGGCCTTTATCGCTCTGGGCAGCCTGCCGTTGAACTGGGCGGGTGCGGCGCTGCTGCTGGTAGCTGCCACGATGCTGGTGGTGGCGCTGCTGTCGGACGCCAATCCGGTGGTAACCGGCAGTGCCATCATCCCCTTTGTGCTGGGCTCGCTCATCCTGTACAACCCGCCCGGCCAGCTGGGCCAGCCGCTGGTACACGTCAGCCCCTGGCTGATCGGCACGATGGCGGTGCTGCTGGGAGGAGTGGTGTTCCTGGTATTGCGCGCGGTATTGCGCGCAACAACCCTGCCGCCCCAGTCTGGGGCTGAACGCCTGGTAGGGATGGCAGGCGTGGCGCTCTCAGCGCTGGACCCGGAGGGGGCAGTGCGCGTGGGGTCTGCGCGCTGGAGCGCCCGCGTGCCGGGCCGGCCTGTGGCAGCAGGGACGAAGGTGCGCGTGGTGGCGGTGGAAGGAATTCATCTGGTGGTGGTTGAAGACACGCATTCAGGAGGCTAGTTTGTGGAGAAACTGATTGTACCCAGCCTGCTCGTCGTACTCGGGCTCGTGGTCCTGGCCATGTCGATTCGCGTGGTGCCTGAGTATCGTCGTCTGGTGGTGTTCCGCCTGGGGCGCTGCCTCGGAGCCAAGGGCCCTGGCCTGGTGATCCTGATTCCCTACGTCGATCGAGGCGTGAGCACCGATTTGCGCGAGGCGTTCTTTGATGTGCAGCCACAAACCTGCATCACCTCGGACAATGCCTCCGTCTCGATCGACTTTTTGGTGTATGACCAGCTGATCGATCCCGTGCGCAGTGTACTGGAAGTGGAGAACTTTACAGGGGCCGCCCGGGGCCTTGCCATCACCACGCTCCGTGCCGTGGTGGGCGCCATGACCCTCGACCAGGTGCTCTCCAACCGGGACGAGATCAACGAGATCCTGCACCAAAAGCTGGATGAGGTGACTGATCGCTGGGGGGTCAAGGTTACCGCCGTAGAGATTCGTGAGGTGGTGCCACCCCCTGCTATCGAGCAGGCCATGACGCGGCAGATGGCGGCCGAACGCGACCGGCGCGCCATCGTAACCACGGCGGAGGGTAATCGTGAGGCGGCCATTGCCACCGCTGAGGGGGAACGTCAGGCCACCATCCTGCGGGCCGAGGGCGAGCGGCAGGCTACCATCCTGCGGGCGGAGGCGGAGCGACAGTCGGCCATTTTGCGCGCCGAGGGACAGGCCCTGGGGCTGGCAGAAGTGAACAAGGTGGCGCAGCAGGCGGACAGTCGAACACTGACATTGCAGTACCTGGATGCCCTGCGGATGCTGGGAGAAGGCGCCGCCACCAAGTTCATCATCCCCAGCGAGCTGCTGGGACTGGTGCGCCCGCTGAGCGAGCACGTATCGCAGTCGCTGAAGGATGGTGACAGCCTCAAGCAGCCGTAACTCCTGCCCGCCGGTGGGGTTTCAGGCAGCGGAGGGGAACGATGAACCGAGAAGTGCTCGCCCTGATGCTGCTGCTCTGCTTTGCTACCCTGAGCCTGGTTGGGCGCACGGCCCGCCGCTGACCTGGCCAAGGTGCTCCGCTGGCCAGAGTTGTGTGGCGCAGCTACTGTAACGGAACAGGTGCCACACTGGTGCGGCACCTGTCTTTACGATTCACCCGAGGGTGGCGTCCCCGCCCGACAGCTCAGGCGAGGGCGACCTCTTTGCTGCTCTCCCACAAGCCGTGGATGTTGCAGTAGGCAACCGCGATCAGCGTGCCCGCCTGCGAGGTCTTCAGGGACGTGGTGACCTTGGGATCGCTGAATACGGGGCCCTGGTTCGCGCCCGCCACGGCCTGGCCGTGCGCACTGAACTCGTACCGCCCCACCTCATAGATGAACTTGTCGTTGGCCGGCTTGAAATACAAGCTGATCCAGGCGATGTGGTGCTCGGTCGTGTTCGGGTGGGCGATCTCTTTGCCCACGCTTACGGTCACCTCAAGCTTGCCGTCGGTTACGGTGTCGGCACATTCGATCACGGGGACGTGCTTTTCATTCTTCCAATCAGCAGACTGAACAAACTGACCAACCGTTGCCATTCCGATACCTCCCTTACAATAGGCACAGGTCATCTGATTCATGCACTGCGAACCTGATCGCAGGCAACGAACGCTTTCACTATAACATCAGTGACGTGGTCTCGCAAGGCTCGGCAGGCGAAGGTCCTGCCCATCGCCTGCCGAGCCTGTCTGTCAGCTTCGCAGCGCCTCGATCACTGCCGGCATGAACACCGGCAGATCCGCGGGCGCCCGCGAGGTGACCATCTTGCCGTCGACCACTACCGCCTCGTCCACGAACTCGGCGCCGGCATTCACCAGGTCGTCCTTGATCGCTGCGGTCGCGGTGAGCCGCTTGCCCTTGACGATCCCGGCGGAGATGGGAACCCATCCGGCGTGGCAGATAAAGGCCACTACGCCACCCTGTTCATGGATATCCCGCACCAGCTTGAGCAGAGCGGGATAACGCCGCATGCGATCGGGGGCGTACCCGCCGGGAATGACGATTCCTGCATAGTCAGCGGCCCTGGCATCGGCGGCCGCGAGGGTCGCCTTGGCCGGGTAGCCGTGCTTGGAGGCATAGGACTCTGCCTTGGGGCCCACGATGGTGACCGTGGCGCCTGCCTCCACCAGGCGATAGTACGGGTACCAGAGCTCCTGGTCCTCGTAATCATCCTCCGCCAGTACAATGACCTTTTTTCCCTGCAATGACATGTCTACCTCCTGCTGATCCAGTTCACTGGGCATCCCTTTGAGGATGCGTTCCAAAACCGTTGCTTCCGTCGTCGGCTCGAGGCAATAGTGCCCCCGGCACACATATGCGGTGGCGCGTCCGTGGAGAGCGGCGCGTCCGCGGAGCAGGGGGAGTGCTCCCTGTTCTCCCAGCACCAACAATCGCTCCGGCGCGTACTCGTTCAACGTGTTCAGCAAGGGCAACGCCTGTTCCACGGTTCCCACAAGGGCCACATCCACCTGCGGGCGCTCTGCATAGTCCAAAACGCACAGCCATTGGCCGAATGCGGTGGGATACCGGCTGGCTATGGCACGCATGGGCGCCAGCGCTGTCTCTGCCAGGCGGGCGAAATCGTCGTCCTCAAAGAGACGCGCCAGTTGCAGCAGGCTCAGCGTGGCCAGCGCAGCCCCCGAGGGCGTGGCATTGTCCTGATGCTCTGCCGGGCGAAAGATGAGCCGTTCATGGTCGTCGGCCGTGTCATACCAGCCGTCACTCCAATAGTGTTCAAGTGCGAGGTCCATCAACCGGCGAGCCCGGTGGAGCCAGTGCACGTCAAAGGTGGTGCGGTACACCGCCAGCAGTCCCTGGATTACTGCCGCCTGGTCCTCCAGATAGCCAGGCTGCTGCTTGTCCTCCCCCTGCCACACCCGGCGCAGACGTCCGTCGTCTGTAGCCATCTCGGTCAGCAAAAAGGTTGCCAACCCTTGCGCCGCAGTGACGAACCGGGGCTCCTGCAGCGCCGTGCCCGCCTCCGCCAGAGCAATCAGGGCCAGCCCGTTCCAGGCTGCCAACACCTTGTCGTCCCTGTTGGGCTGGGGCCTTGTGGAGCGCACCTCCAGCAGGCGGCGGCACAGGGGCGCCAATGCTTGCCGCTGGGCCAGATCTCCGGTCAAGGCCAATACGTTGCGGCCGTTCAGGTTACCCTTCTCCGTGACCGGATAGGCCGCCAAAAAGAGATCGGCCTGCTCTCCCAGTACCTCTCGAATCTCCGAGGGCGTCCACAGGTAGGTGGCGCCCTCCACTCCCAGAGTGTCGGCATCCAGGGCACTGGCAAATGCTGCTGTGCCCTCCAGGCGCAGTTCACGCAACATCCAGCCGAGCGTTTCGCGCACAATGTCCGCGTACAAAGGGTTGGCCGTCACCTGCCAGGCGTGCAGGTAGATGCGCGCCAGCTGGGCGTTGTCATAGAGCATCTTTTCCAGGTGCGGGACCTGCCAGCGCACATCCACGGTGTAGCGGTGAAAGCCACCACCGAGCTGGTCATACAGGCCGCCGCGGGCCATGGCATCCAGGGCAGCGACCACCACCTGCAGCAGTTCCTCATTCCCGGTGGCGCGCCAGGTGCGCAACAGGAACTCGAGCACCATCGGTTGGGGGAACTTGGTGTCGGTCCCCCAGCCACCGTAGCGCTCATCATGCTCTGCGACCAGTCGTGCCGTCGCGGCATCCAGCATCTGCTCACCACGCAGGGAACTGTCTTGCCCATGGGTGACGGGAGGGCCGGCCTGCAACTCCAGTTGCGCTGCCAGGTCTCGACCGGCACGCTCTACCTCCTGCCGTCGCTCATTCCAGGCCTGGGCAACCTGCAGCAGCAGCTGGCGAAATCCCGGCAGGTTGTAACGCGGCTCGGGCGGAAAGTAGGTCCCGCCGTAGAAAGGCTTGCCGTCGGGCGTGAGAAAGACCGACATGGGCCATCCCCCACGGCCCGTAAGCGTTTGAACGGCCGCCATATAGATCCGGTCGAGATCGGGCCGTTCCTCTCGATCGACCTTGATGGGAACAAAGTGCGCGTTCAGAATCCGGGCGATCTCGGGATCCTCAAAGGACTCGTGTGCCATCACGTGGCACCAGTGACAGGCCGAGTACCCAATGGACAAAAAGATGGGGCGATCATCTCGCAGGGCCAGGTCCAGCGCCTGCTGGTCCCAGGGATGCCAGTCTACGGGATTGTCCGCATGTTGTCGCAGATAGGGGCTGGTGGCGGTGGCCAGTCGGTTGCTCATCGCACGGCTCCACGCCGCCGTTCGCGACCGATGGCGGTCATGTAGAGGACGCTCTCGGTATCACCGTCCAACTGCAGCAGCGCATCAGCCTCGCCATCATACAGGGCGGCGATCTGACAGGATCCCAGCCCCAGCGCCACGGCGGCCAGGGACGCGTTCTGCGCCAGGTGCCCTGCATCGAGGTATACATAGCGATAGCCACGTTGCTGGTACTTGGCAGTGGTGCGACCAAAGACGGCGCTCCACAGCAGTACCAGGTCCGCATGGCCGGCCATGTCCTGATCCAGCGCCGCGGCGGCGACCGCTGAGCGGTAATCACCCTCGGCGAGCTGCACCAGCTCGTGGGTGCGCACCTGATAGTGGTAGATCCCGGGCGTCAGGCCCTCCACCTGATGGGCAACCACATAGGTCTCGATGGGGTACAGCGCTCCCGCACTTGGAGCGGTGCGCAGGGTGCGCGGGCCAAGCACGCGCGTGGCACCATCGCAGGCCCACAGCAACTGCGCAAGCTGCGCTAGCGTGACTTGCCCAGGCACAAAACTGCGCACGCTGTGGCGGCCACGCAACGCCTGCCACAGGCCCATACCCCCCTCGGTGCTGGGGGTGGGAAGGACGATGCGCTTGAACCCGGGGTATTCCTTGTACGGAGCCGTCATCGGTGCGCCGGCCACCCGACCGGTGGGCAGCTGGCCCCGGGTGTAGCGAGTCTCTTGCTGAAAGCGTTGGCCTGAATCCGTCACAATCGTTCCACTCCGTTGGCTAAACCAGCAGGGTGATGCGCGAGTCCCGTGCGTCGCGAATATAGGTGCCCACCGCGCCGTACTCGTCAATCAGATTCTCACGCATGTCCTCTCGCGAGAGCCCCATGATCTCCATGGTCATCTCACAAGCGATGATCCTGCCGCCCAGATCGCGAAACTCGGCCATCAGGCGTTCCAGTGAGGCCACCCGCGCTTTTTTCATGCGCAGGCGCATCAGTCCTTTGCCCAGCCCCGCCAGATGCATGCGCGACAGCCGACCACGCTCCAGGCCGCCCTTCTTGAGGCGCTCCAAGCCCCAAAAGGTAAAATACAGGGAGACATCCATCCCCATGGCCAGCGAGCCATTGGCGATGATCAGGGTACTGTACAGCCGGTCCATCTCGCCGCTGGCGACGACAATGGTGGTGCGATCGCCCATGCCTCCCCCTGTCAGCGCCGGATGCGGATGGTCCAGTCGTTGGGCGAGCCATCAACTCCCAGCAGCTGGGCCCCCAGTGCCTCTGCTGCCATGGGGATCTCTTTCTGGGAGGCAGGATGGGTGCCCTGTATTTCGATGGTGTCGCCCGCAGCCGCCGTGCGAATCGCTTTGCGAAACTCGATCAAGGGAATCGGGCAGGTCTCTCCCCGAACGTCCACACTGATGTGCGCCATGTGTCCCCCTACGATGCAAAGATCACCTGGACCTCGTTCACATCCCACAACGGCTCGATCTTTTCAATGATCTCGTCCCGGACATTGTTGGCGAACTGGTGGTCGGCAGGCATGTCCAGGGCGATCCGTACCGTGCCGTTATCCAGCTCGATGGAGGTCACCGTCTTGGTGCGGATCAGGTCCAGTCCGGCTTGAGGGTTCATCACTCGCTTGAGTCTGCGGCGAATCTCTTTTTCGTCGGTGGGGACGCGTTCGGTGATCAGCCCCTTGCGCTCTTCATAGTTCTGGATGGCAGCCTGCAGGCCGTCCACCGCCAGCACAGAGCAGTGGGTTTTGATGGCAGGCAAACCGCCCAGGGCGTCTGAGGCCTCCTGCCAGGTGATCTCCCGCGCCTCTTCGATGGTCTTGCCCTTGGCGAGCTCGGTAATGATCGACCCCGTGGCGATGTTGGAGGCGCAACCGTAGGACTCGAACTTGATGTCCTCGATACGGTGCGTGTCGTCATTTACCTTGAGGTAAACGGCCACCATGTCGCCGCAAGCTGGGCTGCCCTCGATGGCCTTGCCATCGGGATCCTCGATGCGCCCCACGTTCCGCGGGTTCTGAAAATACTCCATCACGATCTCGTTATACGGTAGCGTCATGCTTTTCTACTCCTTGCCGAGCGGGCTGATAGCCCGCAAGCGGCCGATCACGTCAGCCAGGGCGTCGGCGGCGCGGTCGACGTCCGATTCCTCGTTGTAGCGGCCAAAGGTAAACCGGATCGAACCATGGGCGCGCTCGTGGTCCCCCCCGATGCCCAAAATGACGTGGCTGCCCTCCAACGACCGGCTGAAACAGGCCGAGCCGGTGCTCACGGCGATGCCGCGCATGTCGAGGTGCAGCAGCACAGATTCGCCCTCTACGTACCGGAAAGAGACGTTGCAGTTTTGCGGTGTGCGGCGCGTGGGGTGTCCATTCACCCGCGATTGGGGGATCTCCAACAGTCGGGCAGTGAGCCGATCGCGCAGGCTGCGCAGCCGTTCGTTCTCCTCTGGCGTGAGCAGCGCCACTGCAGCTGCAAATCCTACAATTCCCGGAATATTCTCTGTGCCGCCTCGACGGTTGTTCTCCTGGAACCCTCCGTCCATCCACTTGACGAGGGGCGTTCCCTCGCGGATGTAGAGTCCGCCCACGCCCTTGGGCCCATGCAGCACGTGAGACGACACCGTCAACAGGTCCACGGGCGTCTGCTGTACATCCAGCGGTACGCGCCCAAAAGTGTGGGTGGCGTCGCTGTGCAGCAGCACACCCCGTTCGCGCGTGAGCGCCCCGATGGCATCCAGATCCTGCAGCGTGCCGATCTCTTGGTTGGCCGCCTGAATGGACACGAGGATCGTATCCGGGCGAATGAGGCTGGCCAGATGATCCAAATCGACCGTGCCCTGTTCGTCCAGCCGGACCTGGTCCACCGTAAAGCCCTGGCGCTCCAGGGCCCGCATGCTGTACAGCACCGGAAAGTCTTCGATAGCTGTTGTGATCAGATGGCGGCCTTTTTTCTCCCCCAGGGCCGCTGCCACTCCCTTGATGGCCATATTGCTGGATTCCGCATCGCCCGAGGTGAACACGAACTCGTCCGGGCTTGCGCCCAGGCTGTTGGCCAGCGTGTCGCGGGCCCGATCCAGGGCGACTTTGCTTTCCAGCCCCAGTGAGTAGCCAAACTGGGATGTGGCTACGGCATACTTGTCCGTCATATAGGGCAACATGGCCTGCACCACACGCTCGTCGGTGCGCGTGGCTGCGGCATTGTCGAGGTACACAAATCGGTCGGTCACGGACTCCTCCTGGTTACTCGATTCCCAACTCGGGTGTATCGCTGTCTCCCCAGACAATTGAAAAAGCTACGTCGATGGCTTGCTCAGGGCAGGCATAGGCGCATGCCTCACAGCCACCGCAGCGTTCCTCAATCAATACGGGCGATTCATTGCCATCTTCCAAGGCGTCAGACGGGCACGCCTCGATGCAGCTGCCACAGCCTGTGCAACGTTCTGCATCGATGGTCGGTTTTGGCTGCTCGGGCTCCATACTCACCCCTCCTCACGGTCCCATCAAGTTTAGTGGATACCTGACGGCCGCGATACGACTTTTGTCGCATTTACGACAATCCGCCAGCGTTTTCTCGGATCGTTGGCCGTTGGGGCGCAGCAGTGGACGGGCAGCGCCGGGCGGGCTAGTATGGCAACAACACTTGGTCAGGGAGCAGGACTGTTGAGCAGAGCCATCGCAGCTGCAGCGCTAAACCTGGAGCCGGTGCCCCGCCTGGCGCACACCGAGTACTGCAGTCATGCGGCACTCAAGCGGCGGGTAACGGGCATCGACCAGGAGGGGCCCGAGCAAGAGCGCGCCTTCTTGGACGCCTGGGATATCGATCTGATCTGGCATACCGACGATGGCCCGGTGGACTGGTCGGCTCGTGGGCGCACCACAGATATGGGACACGCCGAGTTCCTGGAGGCCGGGCGGGATCGTCGTTCTGCGAGCGCCTGCCCGTTTCACTCGGTGGAAGAGGCCCTGGCCGTGGATGCTGTGGCCGAGTTTGGTTTGCACCCGCAACAGGAGCTGATCGCGCACTATCAGCGGTCCTACGACGCTGCCTGCGTCCAGTTCCCGAACCAGTTACACATGGGCGGCTATTACAAGACGCTCATATCGGGGGCCATCGCGCTGTATGGCTGGGATATGTTGTTGCAGGCCGCTGCCCAGCCGGTACGGTTCGCCCGGGTGCTGGACAGTGTCTATCGGCAAACCCGCCATCACGCCGAGGCCTGGGCGCAGACCAGCATTCAGTGGTTCATGTGTCACGATGACATGGTCTGGTCACAGGGGCCATTCATGCGGCCCGCTTTTTATCGAGAGGAGATCATCCCGCGCTATGCCGATCTCTTTGCGCTGTTGCATCGGGCCGGCAAGCGTGTGATCTTTACCTCGGATGGTGACATGTCGCTTTTTGTGGACGACCTGGTGGAGGCAGGAGCGGATGCGCTCTGCTTTGAGGCACTCACCCCGCTGGAGCCGGTGGTAGAGCGCTACGGTCAGACTCACGCGCTTCTGTCAAGCAAGGTGGATGCCCGCACGTTGACCTTTGGTAACCGAGAGGGCATCCTGGCCGAGGTGCGCGCTACGGTGGCCTTGGGGCGCCGATGCAGGGGGCTGGTGGCGGCGGTGGGGAACCACATCCCCAGCAATGTCCCCGTCGCGAACGCCCTCTACTACATGGATACCCTGCGCAGCATGTGGAGCCTGTTCTCTTGAGCCGCGCCCTCGGTTCCGTCAGCGAGGCAAAAGCTGAGGCGCCCCGCGGGATGCCCGCACGCGCCGGGCGACGCCCGTGGTTGCGTCTCGCTCTGCTCTGCCTGGTGATGGTGGGCAGCCTGGCCATACCTTACGGATGGCACCACGTTGCCACGGCACCTTACGTGGGCCTTACCGGCGATGAGCCCCACTATCTGATGATTACCCACAGCCTTGCCACGGACCGAGACCTCGATCTGACCAATGACTATGGGGGCGATGCCTCCGATGCCTGGTACCCAGATCTGGATGCGGACGAGCACGTGTTCGACTATCGTGGAGATGGGCAGCAGATTTCGGTGCATACCCCCGGTCTGCCGGTGCTGCTGTTGCCGGGCTATCTCTTGATGGAGAACCCAGTGCGGGCTGCGCGGGCAACCATGTTGCTCGTGACGGCGCTCACGCTGATCCAGTTCTACCTGTTGTGTCGCCAGATCACAGGGTCAACGGGCGTTGCTCTGGCTGCCTGGCTCATAGTGGCCACCTCGGTGCCCCTGCTCTATCTGGCTGGGCAAGTCTATCCCGACATCCCCGCGGCACTGGCCATTTTGCTGGGGGTACAGGCAGTCCGGCGTGCTCCCTCCAGGAGGTGGGGTGCTCTGCTGACCGCCATCCTGTGGGGGCTGCCCTTTTTGCATGTGCGGTACGTACCACTGGCGGTGGTGCTGGGCCTGGCCTGGGCGCTGCGCCTGAGGGGGCAGTGGAGGACGCTGCTGGTGTGGAGCGGCTCGTGGACGCTGGGTATCGCCGCCTTTGCCGCCTTTTACCTGTGGTCCTTTGGCAATCCGCTGGTGAATGCCCAGTATGCGCATCTCTCCTCGGCGCCTGCAGACTGGAGTCGTGTGCCCGGTATCGTTCTCGGACTGTTTTGGGAGCGCGAGGTGGGGATCGTTCCAGTGGCGCCGTGGCTGGTGCTGGCGATGGCGGCCGCCCCTGCCGCCCTACTGCACCGAGACAGGGCGATGGTGCTGCCGGTGGCGCTCATTGTGACCTGTGTGCTGGTGCTGGCGCTGGCTCTGGCAGCGGGTGTTGCGGACTGGGGCTGGTCGCTGCCGTGGCGCTTTATGCTGCCGGTGTACCCTCTGCTGGCTCTGGCGGCCGCCTGGGGTGTGGCGCGTTGTGCGCCGGTACGCTGGGCCGCCCTGCCGCTGCTGGCTGCCGGGCTGTTAGTACTGGCGCTGTCTATCCGTTGGCCCACAGGCTTTTACTGGCGAAACGCCGGCGTATTGGCCATGCCCGTGTTGGACCGGGTGCAGGGGCTGCTACCTTCGCAGGAATTTTCCGAGCTGCGGCAGGTGGCCGCCACCAGTGGAGTGACCACCACACACAAGCGTTCCTACGGAGAACCGCCCGGCCCCGTTTGTGCCCGGGAGCCGCGGTCGCAGGAGGGTTTTCTCAGCTGGGGCATCCGCAAGGGCATGCTGCCGGGCACCATGCGGGTGACCTTCTGGCTGCGTGGCGAGGGTCCCGCCGAGGGCAGCCTGGGACAGGTGCGTGTGCTGGATGAGCGCAGTGGCGAACCGCTGTATGCTCAGGATGTGGGAGCCGCTGATTTGTCGCCCTCAGATTGGTCGCCTGTTTCATTCGATGTGGCCAGTGACCGGGCGCGCACCTTGATGGTGGTGGTGACCTATAGCGGTTCGGGGGAACTGTGTCTGGACAGGGTCACCTATGAGCAGACCGCGGTGCGCGGGCCCCAGATGGGCGAGCCCCTCGCCGTTGGTGCCACCCTGTTGTTGGTGGCAGCTGGCACGGCCTGGGGGCTGCATGGGCGACGGACAGAGTCCTCCGGGACATCGCGCGATTGACATTCTTGAGCATGGTGGTATACTATTCCCAGTCTAGCAGGTGGGCCAGTGCCAGCCATGGCCAGAGGGGAAGAGTCAGGATGACGATCACCAAAGAGATGCGGATTCAGGATATCGTCGCGGCCAATCCGGAGACGGTACGTGTCTTTTTCAAGCACGGCTTGATGTGCGTCGGTTGCGCCGCGGCCAGGTTCGAGTCGCTGGCGCAGGGCGCCATGGCCCATGGGATCGACACCGATGCACTGGTGGCTGATCTCAATGCGCTGCTCGAGGGTGCCGAGGCGCAGGCCGAGGCCTAGCATCAGCCTCCGGTGGAGGTTTGTTCGCGCGCCAAGCGGGGATGGCTCAATGGGCCTTCCCCGCTTTATTCCGTGGTACAGGAGGCAATGGTGCAGGCAGATTCCACTCCAGATCGAGCGCTGCTGGTGCACGAACGTCTGTTGGCGCACTATGGCCGGCGTCCTCTCAAGCCTCAGCAAGCCCCGCTGGATGAGCTGATCCAGACGATCCTCTCTCAGAACACGTCGGACCTGAATTCGGGCCGTGCCTTTGCCTCCCTGCGCGAGGCTTTTCCCAGTTGGGAGGCGGTAGCCGAGGCCGATGTGGAGGCCGTGGCTCATGCTATCCGCAGTGGCGGGCTGGCACGCATCAAGGCGCCGCGCATTCAGCAGATCATCCGTCACCTGATTCAGGAGCGGGGCGAGCCCAGCCTGGACTGGTTGCACGGGCTGGCTGTGGAAGAGGCGCGCGCTTATCTGACGAGCCTGCCCGGCGTGGGGCCCAAAACCGCAGCCTGCGTCCTCCTGTTCTCTTTGCACATGCCCGCCATGCCGGTGGACACCCACGTTCATCGCGTGGCCCAGCGTCTGGGCCTGCTGGGTCCGCGCATCAACGCAGAGCGTGCTCACACCCTGCTCGAGGGGCTGCTTCCGCAGGATCTGTACTATTCCTTTCATCTGCTCATGATCGAGCATGGCCGCACCCTGTGTCATGCACAGCGCCCGCGCTGCTCGGGCTGCCCCCTGCTGGATATCTGCCCACACGGCCTTGCTGCCACCAGAGAGCAGTGAATTCCCGTTTACAGCGGGTTGCGCATCGTCTACAATGCACATGTGCAACCCTGATCCTGTTCATCGCGTACAGTGATCGGATGCTGTAATGGCTCAGGGCTGATGTGAGAAGGAGTTACGCCATGTTGGACGATCTCACCGAAAAGATTCAGTCATCGCAGAACAAGCTGGAGCAGCTGATCGGGCAGATCCCCGGGTTCGCCGGCTATCGCGCCAAGGAGCAGAGGCGGGAGGCGGACAAGATCCTGCGGCTGCACGTCGCCAGCCAGTACGAGGATGTTTTGGACCGGCTCAATCGGGTTCAATACGATCTGGTTAGTGCCGGTGATCTGACGGGCATGATGCTGCTCGAGCGGGCGGTCAGTCGCACCCAGTTGCTTATCGATCGTATCCGCAATGCCAGCTATGGCTATACCGGGTTGTTCGATGCGATCAAGATGGACGAGGCGGCCCTCGACCGGCTTTATGACTTTGATCAGGGGATGCTTGATGGTGCTGCCGCTCTCGGCGAGAAACTGGATGCGGTGGTGGCTGCCAGCCAGGCCGGCCAGGCGGTGCAGGAGGCAGGCAACGCCCTGATGGAACAATTGGAAAGCCTGCACAGGCTGTTCAGTGAGCGGCAACAGGTGATGCTGAGCTAGTACGCCTGCCAACACAATAAAGACAGGAGAGCGACATGGCGCGAATACTGGACATCGTTCAAGCCCCTGATATGGGCCCCAGGGATCTGGTTCGTCGCGTACCGCAGACCGGTGCCGGTGATTTCAGGATCGGGACGCAGCTGATCGTTCGTGAAGGGCAAATGGCCGTCTTTTTCCGTGACGGCAAGGCTCTGGACACCTTTGGTCCCGGCCGTCACACCCTCACCACAGCCAATATCCCGCTTTTGGTAAATCTCGTCCAGACCATTTTCAGTGGCGATACGCCTTTTACGGCCGAGGTCTATTTCGTCAACACGCGCGACTTTATGGACATGCGCTGGGGCACTCCGGAGCCGATCACCCTGCGGGACGAGGTGCTGCGCATGGTGCGCGTGCGGGCCCATGGCACTTATAACATGGCCATTGCTGACCCGCAGCTCTTTGTGAACCAGGTGGTGGGCGCCCGCGGCTATTATTCCACGGAGGACATCACCAACTATCTGCGTTCCATGGTGATCAACCGCTTGACGGATCTGCTGGGTACCACCGTGCGCTCGGTGCTGGACCTGCCCTCCATGTTTGAGGAGATCTCGGCGGCCGCACGGGTGCGTCTGCGCGATGACTTTGCAGCGGTGGGCATGGGGCTCAAGCAGCTGTACATCCTCTCGATCAGCCCCACGGAGGAGACCTCTGCGGCCATCGACGAAGCGGCCTCGATGG
>JAAYED010000003.1 GCA_012728955.1 Chloroflexota bacterium | reverse complement strand
GATTGCACCTCGTTGCGCAGGAACGACGCGTAGCCGATGGGGCGGTGCACCCGCGTCTCCAGCACCACCCAGTGGAACTCGGGCTTCCAAAAGATCGCCTCCAGCATGCCCCGCGCGCCTGAGGGGGTCGGCACGGCATAGCTCACCCGCTCGACCTTCATGTCCGGCCGGGTGAAGCAGGCATACTCTCCCCATACGCGCACCGCCAGCGGTACCAAGTCCATGTGCCTACCTCCTAGATCACAAACTAGGCGGCATCCGGCGTGCCCGGAGTGACGCCACGGATCGAATCGTAGAGCCCGTACCAGCGGTACAGCCCGTCGGTGACGGCGTGTAAAAGCCCCTGCTGCTCGAGCGCGGCGGCCTGCCCCCGGTAGATGTTCACCAGGTAGGGCTGCAGTCGGCGCAGGTGTTCCCGCGGGCTCCCTTCGCCCCGCTCCAGCCGCTCCAGCAACGCCAGCACCTCGTCACGATCACCATACCCGGTCACCGCGACAGGTACCGTCGCGCAGGGGATCAGCCGGAAGCGTTCCGCCACCTCGCCGTATTCCAGCGCCCGGCGCCGCGCCTGGATGCCCTCGGCGTCGGTGTTGACGTCCCGATAGAGCCGCTGGTAGTAGGGTCGCCCGGCATCCGGCGCGTTCAGGTCCACACCCGTGGCCAGCACGCTGCGTGTCTCCCCCGTGCCCGTGCGGTAGTATCCCGGGGGCATGTGGCCCTCCTCCGTCTCAAAGATCACCACGCGCCCCTCGGCCAGCCGGCCCTCCCGGTTACAGCGCCCCGCCGCCTGGATCAGGCTGTCCAGCGGGGCCATCGCGCGGTATACGGCCGGAAAGTCGATGTCCACGCCGGCCTCCACCACCTGGGTGGCCACCAGCAGGCAGGGCTCGCAGGCCTTGAGGCGGCGCTTGATCTCCTCGATCACGGCGTGCCGGTGCTTGCCGCAGAGCTGCGTGGAGAGGTGCAGCGGCGCCTGTCCGCGGGCCTCCAGCGCATCCAGCAGCGCCATGGCGTCCGCTTTGGTGTTGAGCACCGCCATGGCCTGGCGGCACTCTACCATCTCCGCCGCCAGCGCCTCCCAGCCGACCGTGCCCGGCTGCTCATACCGCACTCGGGCCAGCGCGGTATAATAGTGCGCCGGCTCGGGGACAATGTCCCGCAGCGCCGGGTCCTGAAAGGTGGGGATCAGGTCAAAGGCGGGCTGCGTTGCCGTGGAGAACACCACGCTCGCGCCGAAATCGCTGGCGAGCCATTTGAGCGCATCCAGAATCGGATCGAGCAGTGGCACCGGCAGGGCCTGCACCTCGTCCAGCAGGATCACGCTCCGCGCCAGGCGGTGGATCTTGCGGGCGCGCTGCGGCCGGTTTGCAAAGAGACTCTCCAGCAATTGCACCGTGGTAGTGACGATGATGGGTGCGTCCCAGGTCTCCGCCGCCAGACGCAGCGTTCCCTCCTCGTCCTGGGCCGCCTCCGCCTGGGAGTGAAGCTCGATCACCGCCTCTGCCCCGAGCGCCTTGCGGTACTCGTCGGCGGTCTGCTCGGTAATGCTGATGTAGGGCACTGCCACGATGATGCGCTCCAGCCCGTGCCTGATGGCGTGTCGCAGAGCAAAGGCCATGCCGGAGAGGGTCTTGCCGCCGCCGGTGGGCACCGCCAGCCGGAAGAGGCCGGGAGGCAGCTCGGCGGCGGCCAGGCAGTGGTTGTAGATCTCCGCCCGCATGCGGTCCACGGGGGTCTCTGGCGGGCCAAAGCACGCGTGGCGTGCAGCGAACCGCTCCCAGAGCGTGGCCAGATCGGGGAACTGCAGGCGGGCGACGCTGGCAAAGTGGGCGGCCGTATCGGTATAGTCGGCATCCACCAGCGCGGAGAAAAGCATTCGCAGCAGCATCTCCCCCTGAAGGCGATCGCGGATTCCCGCGGCCCAGGCGGGCCGCTCCAGCCCGGCGAGCTCCGGGAGGAGCGCATCGCTGCCGGCCAGCGCCTCGCGGGCGGCGCGGGCGCGCCCCTCGTCGGCCAGCCAGGCCCGGATCGCCGCCGGGCTCTGGAGCCCGCCATGATGCCCCTGCAGCGCCAGCGCAAAGGGGCCATAGCCCAGTTCCCCGGCCCGCAGCGTGCCCGCCATCTTGTGGTCTGGCCCGCGTGGCGGGCGTGGCCCCCCTTCGCTGGCGAGCTTCAGGTAGCGCTGAAAAGCAGGGTGGGCCTTGCCGAGGTCATGCAACAGGCCCAGGGTATGCCCCGCCTCGCGCATCCCAAAGGCACTGGCATACTCGGCGGCCAGCGCGGCCACCTGGCGGGTATGGTCGGCGAGCGTCTGCGGCACGCCCCCTGTGTTCGCCGAATGTGCCAGCGGTTCCATCGGCCCCTCCTCTCTGGCGTGCGCGTTTACCGCCAGGCATTGTACCGCTATCCCCTCCGGCCGGAAAGCGTTACAGCCACTTCCGTGGAACCACCGCGGCCGCCGGCGCGTCCTGTCTGTGAGCGCGCACCGGCGCGCTACACTGTTCGGAGGAGCCTGATCCATGTGGACTCGAATCCGTACTTCTGCCGCGCATGGCCGCGCCCTGCGGCTCACCGTTCTTCTGGCCCTCGCCGCTCTCGTGGGCGCGGCGCTCTTGGGCCTCGCCGGCTGCCGCGCTCCTCAGGCCTCCCTCGATGGCACCGCCTGGACCCTCACCGGCTGGCGCCTCAGCGCGCTCCGCCCGGACGATTTCGGTATCACCGCCCTCTTTGAGGACGGGCGCATCGGCGGCCACAGCGGCGTCAACTCTTACGGCGCCGCCTACACCCTCGGCCCGGGCGATGCCTTTGCCCTGGGCGAGATCGAATCCACCCTCATGGCCGGCTCCGCGGAGGACATGCAGGCCGAGGCGTCCTATCTCGAGTTGCTGCGCTCCGCAATCCGTTACAGCCTGTCCTCGGACGCCCTGATCCTGTATGATGGAGATGGCAACGAGTTGCTGATCTATGGCGTCGCCCCGTAGGGGGCGGCGAGGGGAGGGGAGCGCGATGGACGTCTACGCCCACAACCGTGACGTGTGGGATCGCCGCGTGGCCGCGGGGGATATCTGGACGATCCCCGTCTCGCCGGAGGTGATCGCCGCGGCCCGCCGGG
>JAAYED010000028.1 GCA_012728955.1 Chloroflexota bacterium | reverse complement strand
ATCAACCATTTTTAACTCCCCAACAGAATAATCGGCAGGGACAAGTCCCAACCACTATCCGACCTGAATACGCGGATCCAGCCAGCCCAGCAGCAGGTCGGACAACAGTGTTCCAACCAGCGTCAGTGCCGTGGTGATCATCACGGTACTGGCTGCCAGGAACATGTCTTCGGTCATCAGGGCGCGCAGCAGTACCGGGCCGATGGTGGGCAGGTCCAACACAATGGAGACGATCGTCTGCCCGGAAAAGATGTTGGGAAGCTGCCATCCGATGGTGCTGGCAATCGGGTTGAGGGCAACGCGGATGGGATACCGCCGAAGTACCTGACCCTCTTTGAGTCCCTTGGCGCGTGCGGTCTGCACATAAGGCTTGTGAATCTCGTCCAACAGGGTGGCGCGCATGGTGCGCATCAACCAGGCGGTACCGGAGAGACCGATGACGGCCAGCGGGATGGGCAGGTGTCTGAGCAGGTCAACAAACTTGGCCCAGCTCCACGGCGCATCGACGAACTGGAGCGAGAACAAGCCTCCGATACTGATCCCAAAGGTGCGATAGGCGAACACCATCAGGATCAGCGCCAGCAAAAAGTTCGGCATGGACACGCCGATAAAGGCGATGATGCTAAAGATATAGTCAGGGATCGAGTACTGGTGGAGGGCCGAGTAAATGCCGATGGGGATGGCGATGAGGTAGGTGACGATCAGTGCTGCCACTGACACCACCATGGTCATTCCCAGGCGAGGCATCAGAACCTCTACCACCGGTCGGTTGTACTCGAACGATCGGCCCATGTCGCCCTTGATAAAGCGCGACACCCACTTGAAATACTGGACCGGCAAAGGCTGGTCGAGTCCGTACTGACGGCGCAGCGCCAGCTCTTCCTCGAGACCAACGTCCTGTCCCTGTGCCTTGAGGCGCATGATGTATGAGGTCATATAGTCGCCCGGTGGCAGTGTGATAACTGCAAAGGAGACGACTGATGCCATGATCATCATCAGCAGCATGTACAAGAACCGGCGGGCAATGTAAGCTCTCATAGTTTCCTTTCTCCAATTGTCCGAACTCTTTGCCCTGCTGCACGGTACTCGGAACTTGGCTCCGCCCAAGCGGCTGGACCGCGATCCTCCTGCGCACGACAACCCGAAACAGTGATAGGATTCCGGTTGGCGATTGCCTTGTCACCATGCCCTTTGGCCCGGTACCGATCCGAATGCCAGCCAGGCTGGATATTCAGGAGGGGCGAGAACCTGGTGCCTTGTGCGCCTCGATCGTGCAAAAGGGACATCTGCCAAGTGTCTTTGAGGGCGTAGTACATGGTCAGCATATGGGCGTCCCGCTCAAAGGACTGATCGCCTGCCAGAGTTGCAGTATCCGGGAACGGAGGAATTCCTCAGAACACTTCCGATCGGGTAACCGCTGTCAGGTAATCATTGCGGCTGCCGTGATACTGGTGGGCGAGCTCGCTCGTGGCCGGAGTTGCCGTGCCTGTGTGATCCGTATCCGGCGTCCAGAGCCGCCCAGTGGTCTGCACCGCAACCTGGGGGTGTCCCCCCGGCAGTCCAGTACCGCCACGCTCACCTCTCTGTGCCTGATCACCTCCCCTCTGCGGGACCTTTTATTTTCAAGGAATCCCTGCCACAGGGCACTGCGCCTGTCGGCGAGCTCTGCCGCAACCACGGGGGGTTGAAACAAAGCGAACCAACCTGCCAATCGGTTGGTTCTCGATGACCACATCGATCTCCATTGATTGACGCTCACCCTGGGCGGTCGGTACGAACCCTGTCCTGCCGTTGCGCGGCATTCTAAAAGACGGAACAGGGCGTGTCAACTACCGACAGCCATCTCTGCAGCGCGCGACCGGCACTGAACGGCGCTGCAGACTGGAATGTGACACTGTGTGCAGAGAATACTTGGCTTGCGAGACGGTGTCAAAAGCCTGCGCTCGTCACACCGCCCAACACAGGCTATTCCTGGTTACCCATGCGCAGCACCTGGAACAGCTGCTGTCGAACCACACGGGAAAGGATGGCGCCACCGATGACGATCAGCGCCAACGCCACGCCCGCCGCCATCCAGTTGGTGCTCAGCCAGTCCACCACCGGCAGGAAGGGCGGAATCTGGGAGGCAGGGTCCTGCGTGAGTGGAAAGTAGGGCACGTACAGTTGCGCCCCGGTTACGCCCACGATGATGCCCGCCACCACGCCATACAGCAGCACCAGCATGTATTCGCTGGAGACGATGCCCACGATCTCGCGCCCCCGCATACCGATAGCCCGCAACATGGCGTAACGTGTGGTGCGGCCGGTAAGGTTGGCATAGCTGTAAATGAGCAACTCGGTGCCCGAGAGCAGCGCACCGGTGAGAAAACAGACGGTCAACAGCCCAAAGATGCCGATCCGCTCCAGGTTCTGCTGGTCCTTGGCAACCAGCTCGCTCAGGATCACAGGCCGGGCAGGGGTAACCTGCATGGCGCTGATGCCATCCAGAATCGCCCGCGGATCAGCGCCGGCGTTCAGGCGCATCCAGATGCCGTGTGGGAAGGCCCCGCCGATCTCTCGCTCGATGTACTCCATGTTTCCAACCACGTACACAGGGTTGGACTGTGGCATGGTGGGCCAATAGTCAAAAACGCCCACCACTCGAAAGGTGATGGTGTGTACTACACCATCGAGACTGATGTCGATGGGCATCTCGTCCGCCGCTCCCTCGGGCAGGCGCTCTGCTACGGCGCGCTGCACCAACAAGCCGTTGGGAGTCGCCCCGAGCAGATTCATCAGGCTGCCCAGTGATTGCGGCGCAAAGTCACGGCGCCAGTACACCACACTGGGGAACTCCATGCGATCCACCAGCAGCAGGTTCATCTCGGGCATCTCTTCGCCCGATCCTCCTGGGCGCGAGCCCAGGGTTCCACGGGGCAGGCTCAGGCTGGACTGGAAGCGCGCTACACGGGTAGCGGCACCCACTCCAGCGATGCTCTTGTAAGCAGAAGCCGGCAACAGCCAGGCGTCAGAGGCGATCAGCCCCGAAGCGCCCGCATCGCCCGTGGAGAGATGTTCAAAGGTGAGGTCGGCGCCCACCTGGTAACGCAGCCTGTCCACCATCCAGATGTCCGCGCTCTTGGCCAGGGACGCGTAGAACACGCCCAGGTTCAGGCAGAGCACCAGCAGGAAGACGGGCGTGCGATAGTGCTGCCCTTCCCGCACCAGGCTCGTCCAGCCAAAGTACAGAGGCGTGGAGGGTAGAAAACGCGCCACCAGTGCCAGCGGCCGCATCAGCAGGATAAACAGCTCTGAAGCCAACAGGCTCGAGGAAAAGAGAAACAGCGTAGGCGCTAGGATCAGCAACGGGTCACGCCCCTGATCGGTACCGCCCCGGTAGCCCATCAGGCTGAGGGGGCCGCCCTGGTGCAACTGATAGTAGGCATAATATGTGACGAGCCCCAAAAATAGCAGCAGAAACACGCGGGCGATGCTGGCGCCGGCGGAGGACCGCGCGTGACGCTGCTCATAGGTGACGATGCTGAACCGGGTGGCCAACCATACCGGCAACAGGCGCGACACGGTACTCACCAGCAGCGCAATGGCGATCAGTGCGGGGCTGGCGGCGATGAGGTTGACCTGCAGCGGCTCCCGATTCACAAACTGCAAAAAACCATAAGAGTATCCCATCAAACGCGCCAGGGCCAGGCCCAGCGCCAGACCCACCGGCACGGCGATGGCGAGAATCAGGACCGTCTCCAGCAGCGACAGCACCATCAGCTGGGTGCGGCTGGTACCGCGGCTGCGCACCATGGCCGTCTCACGAACCTGAAAACGCGCGGTGACAAAGGACACAGAGGCGATAAAAGAGGCGAGGATGCCCATCAGAGGCAGTGCAAAGGTCAGCAGCGTGTCCGACAGTACCGTCTTTCGAGACTGGGCTTGGATCAGCTCCGGGCCTGGGGAATAGTCCATCTTGCCGTCGGGAATGCGCTTGGCAACCTCGCCCTCGATGGTCTCCAGCGCCTTGATGTACCGTGGCACGTCGTCCAGGGCCATCCGGCCATCGTCCATGACGAAATACCAAAACGCAAAGCCGAAACCCTCGGGCGTCACGGGCGACACAAAAGTCTCGTACTGCTCGCGGGTAGTTATCACCACATCCTGAAAGAGCTTGGCGGGCTCCCAGTACCAGTAGGGGTCCATCGGGTCAGTGGCTTCCCAAAAGCCGACGATCCGCAGCTTGATGGGAGTGACCCCTGAACGGAAAAAGTAGGCCATGTCCAGCGTCTCGCCCACCTGCATGGCCAATGCCTCGGACATCTCACGCGTAATCCAGACGTTGAGGACGTTTGGGTCGTCGATCTGTCCAAAGGGCGCCCCGGCCACGACGTCGATACGGTTCTCGATGTCGTCTACCAGTGCGATGCGCAGGGTGGCCAGGTCAGGGTCTTGGGCGCGGTACTCTCTGCCGGGGATGCGAACACGAAAGGGAGGGCTCTGATACTGGGCGTAACGCTCTGCTACGGGCAGGCCCACCTCGCTGCGCAGCGTGTCAGCCAACCATTCTTTGATCTGACCACCCGAGTCGATGGTCAACGGCATTCTGGACTTGGGCAAGCCATAGTAGCGCACCGAGAAGGGCGGGCGGTTCAGTGATTGGGTTCGGACGTTGAGCTCTTCACGCAGAATCAGTCGACTGACGCCCTCGGAGAACACCGGTACACCGGCCATGATGGCCACAATAATGGCCATGGAGAGGGCAATGAGGATGTTGAGAAAAGAACGGCTGCGGAGGCGTTGCAACGCATACCAGAGCGGACCGAACTGCTTTTTTGTTGATCGCATTCCACCAACTCGATGTGGGCTGATCGCATCCTTGCGTCATCGAACACGGCCTTGGTAACCGTAGAGGCATCATATGCGCATGGAGCCTCTGCGTCAAAGGCAGGTAAACTCCAAAAGCATGGCCTGGTTAACGCGTGGTCCTCACCAGCCGTTCGAGGGCCTGGTTGCCCTCATCTGTCAGTCCATAGCTGGCCTGTTCTTGCCGCAGCTGGTCACGGGTACAGTATCCGGCCAAACAGCCATTGAGGCGCGCCGCCAAGGTCGAGTCACGCAAGCCGTCGGCAGAATCGTATACGTGCGCCACCGCAACTGACCAGCGGCGGTCGCTCCGCAGATAGTACTTTTGGTGATAGTCCTCTGCCACGTAAAAGCGTGTCGCAGGCACGATATCGGTGGCTACCGGAACGCCAGATCTCTCTTCGATCGCTGTTCGGCTGGCCTCGGCCGCAGCCCGTTGCGTCTCGGTTTGGAAATGCACCATGTTGCGATATTGCCGGCTTGGCGACTGGTCCTCTGGGTTATGCGCCTCCCAGAATTCTTTCAGCAGCTGCTCATAGGTGATGATGGCCGGGTCAAACTCGATCCACACCGACTCGGCATGATCGCCGATGCTGCGATAGGTAGGGGAGGGGGCAGTACCACCGGTGTATCCCACTCGGGTGCGGATAACCCCAGGAAGACGCCCGAACCGGGCGTCAACACCCCAGAATCAACCGAGTGAAAAGACTGCCGTTTCCGTCTGTTTGTGGGCTGCCCGGTCGATAGGCGGTCTGGTGGCGATATACATTGGGGTCTCCT
Source organism: Chloroflexota bacterium (assembly GCA_012728955.1). Lineage (GTDB taxonomy): Bacteria > Chloroflexota > Anaerolineae > UBA1429 > UBA1429 > JAAYED01. The sequence continues at coordinate 4,717 of JAAYED010000028.1, read as the reverse complement.
CACTGGGCTCCGGGCGCGCACAGGCTGCAGCCACGCCCGCCACCAATATGACGAGTGCGAGCAGCCCCTTGAGCGGTAGAAAAAGCATGGTGCGATGAGGTCGCACGGGGACCGGTAGCTGATCCATGCCAACAGGGTACCTTAATGGAGGAATCTGTCAAAGTGTTCGGAGAGGGCTGCGCTCAGGCTCGGAGCATCGGTTGACGGGCGCGCACGACTCTTTTACAGTGCACGAGAGCCGAGCTTGTGAAAGGGGGGTAGCCCATGCTGATGCATCGACGAACGTGATCAGAGGTCGCAGGCTGCACGGTGTGCAGCACAATGGCTGATCGACGTCCGGACCTCCCTTTGCGCCAGGCTGGTGGCAGATCCTAGTGTCTCGGCTTGGGTGATGGGGGTTCGGAACCGGAACCTATCCATCCAGAGGAGACACATTCCATGACACGTCTGCGCAACTTGCTTATTTCCCGGTGGGGCCCGGTCATCACCGGTGCCATCATTGGCATCCTCGCTCCGATCCTCGTGTACTATGGCAACCCAGGCAACATGGGCATCTGTGTGGCCTGTTTCACCCGCGACATCGCAGGGGCCTTGGGGCTGCATCGTGCGGCGCCGGTGCAGTATATCAGACCCGAGATCATCGGGCTGTTGTTGGGCGCCCTGTTTGCGGCGCTGGCGGCGCGCGAGTTTCGTCCTCGCGGCGGCTCTTCGCCGCTGATACGTTTCTTCCTGGGGTTGTTCGCCATGATTGGCGCGCTGGTCTTTTTGGGTTGTCCCTGGCGTGCCTACCTGCGTCTCGCCGGTGGAGACGTGAACGCCATCCCTGGCATCGTCGGCCTGGTGATCGGCATCGTCATCGGCGTGCAGTTTCTAGCCCGAGGGTTCAGTCTGGGCAGAAGCCGTCCAGCCCCGGCCGCGGCCGGCTGGATCATGCCTGCGCTGGCCGTGGTGTTACTGGTTCTCTTACTGACAGCGCCTCTCTTTGGGCGCGATGCGGACGGAGTGCCCACGGGCCCCATCTATTTCTCCAGCACAGGTCCTGGCTCCATGGCGGCTCCGGTGGCGTTGTCGCTGGTGGTTGGGCTGGTGATCGGCGCTCTGGCGCAGCGCAGCCGGTTCTGTACAGTGGGCGCCTTTCGGGACGTGATTCTCTTGCGTGATGCCCATCTGTTGCGCGGCATCATCGCCTTGGTGCTTGCCGCGTTCGTCACCAACCTGGTGCTGGGGCAATTCCACTTGGGCCTGGCCGATCAGCCGGTCAGCCACACCAACGCCCTGTGGAACGCCGGCGGCATGGTGCTGGCCGGGCTGGCCTTTACTTTGGCGGGCGGATGTCCCGGACGGCAGCTGTTCATGTCTGGCGAAGGCGACGCCGATGCAGGTGTGTTTGTGCTGGGCATGGCTGCGGGAGCGGCCGTATCGCACATCTACAGCCTGGCCAGCGCCCCCGCCGGTCCGGCGCCGTATGGACCCGCAGCGGTTGTTCTGGGCTTGATTTTCTGCGTGGTGATCGGGTTCACCGCTCGCGATCATCAGTCGGCGTAACAGGAGGGATCTCATGGAACCGGTATTGGTCGACGCGCGCGGGTACTCGTGCCCCCAGCCTGTGATCATGGTGCGCAAGGCCCTTGGTCAACTGAACCAGGGGCCCTTGCGCGTTCTGGTGGACGGCGCTACCTCGCGGGATAATGTTACCCGCCTCGCCCAGCGAGAGGGACTGAGCGTCGAGTCGCAGGCGACGGCGGACGGTGGATTCGAGCTGCTGCTGACAAGATGATTTACCTGGATAATGCCGCAACCTCGTGGCCCAAACCGCCAATGGTTGGTGAGGCGATGGTGTCCATGCTCGAGCAAGCCGGGGGGAACCCCGGCCGCTCGGGCCATCGGCTGTCCATCGCCGCCGGCCGCATCGTCGATGACGCCAGGGATCGCCTGGCGGCACTCTTGAACGCCCCTGACCCTTTGCGGGTGATTCTCACGCCCAACGTCACGCATGCCTTGAATGCGGCCCTGCTGGGCCTGCTGACCCCTGGCGATCGCGTTGTTACCACGGGCATGGAGCACAACTCGGTGATGCGGCCCCTGCGCGGCCTGCAGGCCAGCGGCGTGCTGGTGGATGTGGTGCCGTGTGACCCCCAGGGCAGGCTTGACTTGGATGCTCTGCGAGTCGCTCTGGTGCCTGGTGCAAAACTGGTGGTGATCAACCATGGCAGCAATGTCACAGGCACGCTGCAGCCCCTGGACGAGATCGTGCCAATGGTACACGCCGCCGGCAGCCTCTGTCTGGTGGACGCAGCGCAGACCGCCGGCACTGTGCCGATCGACGTTACGGCACTGGGGGTGGATATTCTTGCCTTTACCGGGCACAAGGGGCTGCTTGGGCCCACCGGCACAGGAGGGATGGTGTTGGCGCCCCACCTCCAGCCAGAGATGTTCCGTCCCGCCTACTCGGGTGGCACGGGCAGCCGCTCAGAGGAGGAGCTTCCTCCGGAGGTCTTTCCCGATCGGCTTGAACCCGGCACGCTCAATGCGGTTGGTATTGCCGGGCTGGGGGCTGCCGTGGCCTATCTGCAAGAGATCGGCATCCAGTCCGTCCGCGCCAGAGAGGCCGAGCTCGTGGCCCACCTGCTGGCAGGGCTGGCGAGCATCGCAGGAGTACAGGTATACGGCCCACTGGATGTTGAGCAGCGCACGGCGACGGTCTCCATCCGTATTGAGGGCTTGCCCGTATCCGTTGTGGGGTACCGCCTCGATGAAGAATACGAGGTGCTGACCCGTGTGGGGCTGCACTGCTCCCCCGCGGCACACCGCACTCTCGGCACCTTCCCCCAGGGCACGGTGCGCTTGGCACCAGGCCTCTTTACCACGCTGGAAGAGATCGACAACACGCTCAGAGCAGTCGCCGAGATCGCCCATTCGGTGCACTAGCGGCTCCCGCGGTCCGGGGCGTTGACGCGCTCGTTGCGCTGCGTTATGGTTCGCCCGCGGCTGGTGATCGGGCGAATCAAGGCGCCGAACGGGTGTCGGGAGGGAGAGATATGACCACGGGCAAACTGGCGATTCTGGGCGGTACACCCGCCATCGGACAAGACATCCGCTTTCGCAGCTGGCCTGCTTCCACGGCCCTGGATGAGGAGCTGGTGCTGGCCTCCCTTCGCCAGGACAAACACGCTTACGGGCCGCACGCGCAGGCGCTCGAGGCAGAGTTTGCTGCCTGGAATGGAAACACCTGTTGTATGGCCACTAACAGCGGCACGGCGGCCCTGCATATGTGCGTCGCTGCGGCAGGGGTGCAGGCGGGCGACGAGGTGATTACCACCGCACTCTCCTGGACCTCCAGCGCCTCGGCCATTATTCACCACAGTGGGGTGCCCGTATTCGTCGACGTCGACTGGGCATCCATGCACATGGACCCGGCCTTGATCGAGGCAGCCATTACCGAACGAACCCGGGCGATACTGGTTGTTCACTATTGGGGTGTGTCCTGTGACATGGACCCCATCATGGAGATTGCGAAACGGCACGGCCTGGTGGTCATTGAGGATGCCTGCCAGGCGCACAGCGCCACCTGTGGTGGACGGCGGGTGGGCACCATTGGAGATGTTTCTGCCTTTAGCCTTAACCAGAACAAGGTGCTGTGCGGAGGCGAGGGGGGACTGTTTGTGACCAACAACCAGGCCATGTTCAAGCGGGGCAAGGCAGTGAGCGCCTTCAGCGATATGCGGCCTCCGCATGCCGGCCGTGAGTACGACGACTATGGTCTGGGCTGGATGTATCGTACCTCGGATCTGGCGGCTGCTTATGCCCTCAGCCAGCTGCGGCAGTTCGATCACACCAATCGGCAGGCGCTGGAGAATTGGCATCACCTGTTTGGCCTCTTGGAGGGCACCCCTCACCTGGTTCCGCCCTTTACCAGTGCAGACAGACCTACCAACGGCTATGCCTATGTCTGGCGGGTGGATCCCGCCTATGCCCGGGAGGCGGGTGTCCCGCTTCGACGGCTTACGGAAGGCATCGTGGCTGCGCTCAAGGCCGAGGGGGTAGAGATGTCTCTGGCCAACTGGCTCCTGCCAGCTCACTCGGTGTTTCAGGCCAAGAATGCCTTTGGCCACGGCGCCCCGTGGACCTATGCGCGGCCTGACATCAGTTACGATGTGAGTCAGTTTCCAGTGGCCCAGGACTGTGTCGACACCTGCCTCTGGAATGTGAATACGCATCGGCCGCCCAATGGTCCGGCAGAGGTCGAGGCCCTGGCTGGTGCCATACGCAAGGTGTTCGAACAGTTGGACAACGTGCCTGTGCCGCAGGCTGGCTGAGCCCAGAGGGAGGAGGGTGAGCCTGCAGCCAGGCGCTGGTTGGCAGGTTCAAGGTTGATGTGCACACAGCACGCGGTCAGGCGCGGGACATAATCTGTTCTAGAGGGGGAGGGCACCTATGAAATTCAGTGATGGATTCTGGCTGATGCGGCCGGATGTGACGGCTTACTATCCGCAGCATGTGCACGACGCAGAGGTTCAGGGCGAGTCTCTGCTGCTGTATGGTCCGTTTCAGCGCGTAGAGGGCCGCCGCGGGACCACCGACGTGGGGCTGCTCACCGTGAGGCTGTCATCTCCCATGGAGAACGTGATCCATGTGGAGGCATGGCACCATCAGGGCGCCCTTGATCCGGGGCCCCACTTTGCCAAACAGGAGCAGGTCCCCGAAGTCTCGCTCTACT
>JAAYED010000317.1 GCA_012728955.1 Chloroflexota bacterium | reverse complement strand
TCAGCGGCGGTATGCGCCAGCGCGTCATGATAGCCATGGCTCTGGCTGCCCGTCCGAAGCTGTTGATCGCCGACGAACCAACCACCGCCCTTGACGTCACCGTGCAGGCGCAGATACTCGACCTGATATCCAGTCTCCAGGAAGAGCTCAACATGGCCGTGCTGCTCATCACCCACGACTTCGGAATTGTGAGGCAGGCTGCCGACAGGGTGGCTGTGATGTATGCAGGGCAAATCGTGGAGCAGGGTTCGGCCGGCGAGGTGCTCAATTCGCCGAAACACCCATACACCCGGGCGCTGATCGACTCGGTACCTGTTGTGGATGCCCCTTCGGGCACCAGGCTCGTCTCGATAGACGGCGCTGCGCCGAACTTGCTCGACCCGCCTGCCGGCTGCAGGTTCCATCCAAGGTGCAGTCGGGCGTCGGCCAGGTGTCGGGAGTTCGAGCCTGAGCTTGCCGCAGTTGGGTCCGACACGCACATCGCGCGGTGTGCGGCGGGAGGAGGTTTGCGTTATGACTGTTAGCAGCATGGGGCAGCCTCTTCTCGACGTGCGGGATCTGAAAGTGCACTTCCCCATCACTTCGGGGCTGTTCAGGAAGGTTGTAGGCGCGGTGCGCGCCGTCGACGGCGTGTCGTTTGCGCTTGAGCCGGGCAAGACCTTCGGTCTGGCAGGCGAAAGCGGATGTGGCAAGACTACGCTTGCGCGCGCCATCCTGAGGTTAGAGGAACCAACCTACGGGAAGGTGTTCTTTGACGGGGCGGAGATAACATCCATGTCAGATGCACAGCTCACAGCGGTACGCACGGGCATGCAGATGGTGTTCCAGGATCCGTACTCCTCGCTCAACCCCAGGCTTAACGTGGAGCGCATCGTGTCGGAGCCGCTGAGGGTTCACAGGGTGGGCACAGAGCGCGAGCGGCATGAGCGGGTGGCTGAGTTGCTGACCACGGTCGGTCTGCCACCTGACGCGGCGGCGCGCCACCCACACGAGTTCAGCGGCGGTCAGAGGCAGCGTATCGGAATCGCGCGGGCGCTGGCCCTCAGGCCGAAGCTGATCGTCGCGGATGAGCCGGTGTCGTCGCTGGACGTATCCATACGCGCGCAGATCCTCAACCTCATGCGGAACCTCCAGGACGAGCTGGGCATCGCGTACGTGTTCATCGCGCACGACCTGGCCCTGGTGCGCAACATGAGCCACAAGGTGGGGATCATGTATCTGGGGCACATTGTGGAGACTGCCTCTTCCGACGAGCTGTTCCTGCACCCGGCGCACCCCTACACGCTGGCACTTCTCGCAGCTGTGCCCGGAGCCGAGACTGGGGGCCGCGCCAGGGAGCGGGCCCGCCGATTCGCACCGCTTGAGGGAGATGTGCCGAGCCCGGCCTGCCCCCCGTCTGGGTGTCCGTTCCACCCACGGTGCGCGAGGGCGACGGAGGAGTGCCGAGAGGCAGGTGTGTTTCCGCCCCGGCACGAACTGGCCCCCGGGCATCTGGTGTGGTGCCATCATCCGCTGGAAATGGAGTAGGCCGGGCGACGATGCCCGGCCTGGCTCCCTAGCCATCCATTCTCGTTCGCCGCTAGCGCTGCCTGTCGAGGGCAGCGGCCTCCTGGGCCCGCCGCACGACTGCGATGGCTGCACCGAGCAGCAGCAACACTGACCCGATCCACAGAAGGCTCGCGAAGGGCTTGTTGCTCACTTCCAGCAGCACGCTGCCGGAACTGGCAAAGCCGTCGGTCTCGCCTGTGCCGCCCGTACCGCCAGTATCGCCGGCGTCAGTGGTGATCAGCACCTGTGCAAGCCCGGCGCCTGCGTCTATAGCTGTCAGGCTGAACCCCATCCGCACGCCGGATGCGTCGAAGTAAGCGTCTTCCTGAACCTTTCCTGATGAAGTGAAGCCCAGTAGCGGCGTGACCACGCCAAGCTCTGCGCCGCTTGCCACGTCGGTGAGCTTGAGCGTGGCGCCCACAACCATGATGCCTTCACCCATGTGCTGGCTCATGTCGAACGCAACAAACTCGACCCTTAGGTTGCCCTCCTCGACGGACTGACCTTTGGCGAGCACGTGCTGGTGGGTATGTGCGGCCCCAGAGGTGCCGTCGCCTGTCTGCTCATCTAGAGGGGATATATAAAGGTCATGCGCCAGCATGCTCACGATGGCCGGATGGCGCAGCATCCCCTGGCGGGTGGGTCTTACATAAGGTGTGGCGGTGCGCACTCTGGAGCTGCCCGCTCTCGACAACTCAAGCCTCCAACCGGTGGGCGGTGCTGTGGCATCGATTCCCTCGACTGCCTCGCGCGCAGCGTACTTGATGCTCCAGCCGAGCACTTCTTGCTCTTGGCCGATGGCAAGCTCCACCTGCCTGGTGGTGGAGTAGGCCGATGTCGCGATGATGCCAAGCAGGATGAACGCCACGCCTACGTGGGCCACCCAGCCGCCCATCTTGCGAATGCCGCCGCGGAACCGCTTTACCGCGACGAGCACGTTTCCGGCCAGCGCCGAGAAGGACGCAAACAGGAACAGCTGGAACCAGATACCGCGGGCGCCCGCCATTGCGGCGGCGACAGTGGCCACTAGTCCGAACGCGGTCGGTGCAGCGATCGACCTCGCCAGGCGAGCCACCGACGCGCCCGTCCACGCCAGATGGGGGCACACAGCCATCACCAGTGCGAGCGCGAACCCGATGGGGGCGTTGGTGATATTGTAGAAGGACGTGCCCACCGACGACGGATTCCCCGTCAGGCCTGTGAGAATCGGAGCAGACGTGCCCAGGATCGTCACTGCCGCTGAAGCCGCAAACAGCGTTGCAGTGAGCATGAATGTGAAGTCACGTGAGACCACTCTCTCATACGACTCTTTGTAGTTGCGGCTCTTCGTCATGGCGCTCCAGCGCGCGGCGATCAGTGACAGCGCGATGAGCGCCACCACTGCCATGACCAGCACCAGGATGCCCGACATCCCCAGATCGTTGAAGGAGTGCACGGAGAAGTCGGTGAGTACGCCGCTTCTGGTGAGGAAGGTCGCATACAGCACCAGCAGGAACGATACCGTTGCCAGCACCACGTTCGTCCGCACCATCTTGCCCCGCTCGCGCTGCATAATCAGCGTGTGCATCAGCGCGCCCCCGGTCAACCACGGCACCAGTGAGGCGTTCTCCACCGGGTCCCAGCCCCAGTATCCGCCCCAACCCAGCGTGGCGTAGGCCCACTTCGCGCCTATCAGAATGCCTGCACCCAAGAACAGCCACGCCGCCACCGTCCACGGCAGTGCCTGTACAACCCATGCCTGGTACTCCTGGCGCACCAGCGCCGCCATGGCAAGGGCGAAGGGCACCGCATACAGGGCGTAGCCTATGAACACGATG
>JAAYED010000316.1 GCA_012728955.1 Chloroflexota bacterium | reverse complement strand
GGCACGTACATGCGCTGCCTCAGGGCAACAACGGACGGATCCACGGCGATCACCCCCTGCCGGGCGGGCTCGCCCAAACGGGTCCTGCCATAGTAGGGGCTGCTCCTGGGGGTACCTGCCGTAGCGGCACTGTACGAGGTGGCCAGCATGCGAAGGCGCCGCCAGTACTCGAGCGTGCCGTAGGGAGTCTCCAGCTGCCGCACAACGATGCCCGTGCCATACTCGAGAATCCGTGGCTCGGGTTCACGCGCCACCCAGGACTCGCCCTCTTCACGCCCCACTTCGACACCGTTTTCATAGTGCACCCGAACCTGCTGACGCATGGCCCCTTCTCGCCCCCACTGGGCGGTGCGACGCTGGTCGATCTCCAGTTCAGGGTTACCCTGGCGCACGGTCTCGTAGGGAATGGGTACCTCTTGCACAAAATACTCGTCGTACACCCGGACCACACTGACTCTGAGCCCCTCGGCCACGGCAGCGGAGCCTTCCGGAGAGACGCGATCCTCCCCTTCCAGAACGATACCGGCCTCACTGAGCAGTTCCTCCACCGAGTCAGCACGGGTGCGACGCTCGGCCACGCGACCGTCGGCGTCCAGCGTCACAAGGGCGGCCCGATCGATGGTGATGGTGAGGTCTGCAGTGAGCACGGTATCCAGGGCCGGCACAACGCTGTCGCCCTGGTATACCGGTATCTCTGCCGCGGCGAGTGCCTCACCCACCGTGCCTGCCGCACTGATCAGCGCCTGTTCCTCACCCCTGTCCACGACGGTCAGCGGCACGGCCGGCTCCAGGATGACCGTCTGTGGCCTGCGCAGCAGGTCGACCCATGCGGCGGGTGCAACCCGGGGAGGAGAGGTGGGCACAGCCAGACCGGCTGCAGGATCTATGGGGCCGTTCAGGCCAACCAACCGATCCAGCGGGCCAAGAGTGAATCCTCCCGCCTCGAGGGCGGCGGCCAGATCGCCATCCACCATGTAGACCATGGTGCGTCCCTGAGGGTGCAGCACCTCGACCGGGGTCGCAATGGTCAGACGAATGGGCTCACCGCTGGCGAGAGCATCGTCCGACGGGAGCGCTGCGCGATCCTGCTCGCTCAGCGCGATCTCTAACTCGGCAAGGATGTCCGGAGCGTTGCCCAGCGCCGTATGGTGCACCAGGGTCAGGCCGTTGATCTCTAACCGAACGGCCAGCGTGGCAGGCCCGCATTGCGCTGCACAATACCCGCCGCCCACCACCAAAGCGACAGCGATCCCCCGTCGCCAGGAGTAGCTGCTCAGCCGTGTCACCACAGCCTGCAAAAAGGCACGGGCACGCTCGAGGATATTCACACCACCTCCCGTACGTACGCCGCTGCCGATTCGCCAGCCAAGTGCCCCGTGGCCCAGGCGGCATGAAGATTGTAGCCACCCGAGTCGCCCGCGATATCCAACACCTCGCCGGCGAAAAAGAGGCCCCGCACCCGTTTGGATCCCATGGTAAGCGCATCTATCTCGTCCAGGGCGATCCCGCCACAAGTCACCATGGCGTCTTCCAAAGGCTCCGTGCCCACCAGTCGCACAGGAAGCCCCTTGAGCAGAGCAACCATGTCCCGACGTTGTGCCGCGCCGATCTGAGCCACTCTCAAGGCCGGGTCCACCCCGGCCAACCGCGCCACCAGATGGCACAGGGACGACGGCAACCACTGCCGCAGGACGGTGATCAGTTGCCTGGCCCCGGACTTGACAAAGGTGTCCGTCAACTGCGCCGCCAATTCCTCCGGCAAAAGACCAGGCAACAGATCGATCGCCAGATCGATCGCCCCGCCCGCAAACTGACGGCTGATGTGGGAGCTGAGGTTGAGCGCCGCCGGCCCCGAGAGCCCCTTGGGTGTGAACAGCAGATCTCCCTGCGTACGGGCCAGAGTGCGTCCCTTTTGTGAGGCGACCAACCCCACGTCGCGCAGGCTGACTCCGGCAACGCTCACGATCCAATCTGCAGCGGAAATCAATGGCACCAATCCCGGTGCGGGAGGAATTACGGCGTGCCCCAGTGCCTGTGCCAGGCGATAGCCATCTCCCGTCGACCCAGTAGAGGGAAACGATGCCCCGCCGGTGGCGAGCACAACCGCCCCTGCCGTCAGGGCATGGTCACCCACCTCTACGGCCGACACAGCTCCGGAGGCCGCAATCAGGTTGTGCACCTGCGACCGGTAACGAAAGCCAACCCCGCCGGCCAGACACCAGGCCTTGAGGCATGTCAGCACCGAGTGCGCATTGCGGGTAGCAGGATAGAGGCGTCCATCGGTTGCGGCTTTGAGGGGCAACCCCTGGTTCTGGAAAAAGGCTGCCAACTCCTGTGTCCCGAAAGCACAGAGCGCAGGAAGCAAAAAATCACCCGCGGGCCCCAGGTGTTGCTCAAGCTCCTGTGGGGTACCGGAGTGTCCAACATTGCCATGACCACCGCCCGTCATTCTGAGCTTGTTACCCAGACGCGGTGTTTTCTCGATCAGCAGCACCTGCGCGCCGCATTGGGCAGCTCTGCCTGCTGCCATCAACCCTGCGGGCCCGCCGCCGATCACCACGACTCTGTTACCCAAACGTTTGCTCTCCGAACAGGAGAAAGAGGCGAGCCTGGCCCGCCTCTGGCCTGCAAATGGCCGTGCACCCTGCGTTGTAACGGCACACTGATCTAGTTCTGCTGGCGGGCTCAGACCAGGTAGCCCCGCGTCACCCAGAGGACACTTCTTACCGCTGCTTCCTTCCGGACCTGACGGGGTTCGCAGGCCTCTGCCGCGCAGGACCCAATCATCAACGCTGCCTGGCAGGACATTGGCCAGCGCGCACGCTCCTAGGCAGGGAGTTCGACCCCGCTATAGCGGATTGCGGGTGCAGGGCACCGCTAGCTCCCCATCTAGCACGACCGCGCATAGATTACCAGCGGGGCACTTTTCTGTCAAGCAATCGCTGGCCGCCCTGTCCCCGGGGGCGCCTGGCGAGCACCGGTCTACGCTGTGTTTTCGCAGCCGGGAACACTCTGCTATACTCATTAGCATCTGCCCTGCACCACAGCGAGCATTCTGGGGCACACGCACCATGACAGGACACCCTCGTGAGTAACGCACGCGATCGCATCCGCAACTTTTGCATCATTGCCCATATCGACCACGGCAAGTCGACCCTCTCGGATCGCCTGCTCGAGGCCACCGGCACCATAGCCCAGCGAGAGATGGCGGAACAGGTGCTCGATCGCATGGATCTGGAGCGCGAGAAGGGTATCACCATCAAGGCCAAGGCCGTCCGCATGCTGTATGACAGCCAAGATGGGCAGCAATACGAGCTCAATCTGATCGACACTCCCGGCCACGTAGACTTTGCCTATGAGGTGTCTCACGCGCTGTCGGCCTGCGAAGGGGCGCTGCTGGTGGTGGACGCCACACAGGGCATCGAGGCGCAAACCCTGGCCAACCTGTACCTGGCGCTGGAGCACGACCTGGACATTATTCCCGTGGTGAACAAGATCGACCTCCCTTCGGCCAATCCGGACGGCGTGGCCGGAGAGATCGAGGATCTGCTGGGTGTTCCGGCGGAGACGATCATGCGCGTCTCGGCCAAGGATGGAACCGGCGTGGATCAGCTGCTGGAGGCCATCATCACGCAGATTCGCCCCCCCGTGGGCGATCCCGAGCGGCCCCTGCGGGCCCTGGTGTTCGACTCGCACTATGACTCGTACAAGGGCGTGATCGCCTATGTACGTGTGCTCGAGGGCCAGTGTACAGGCCTGACGCCGCTGATGATCATGTCGAACAGCCGCAGGATTGAGACGCTGGAGATCGGCGTTTTCTCCCCCGACATGCGCCCGGTGGAACAACTCTCTGCAGGGAACGTGGGCTATGTGGCCACGGGGCTCAAGAACGTGCGGGACTGTCGCGTGGGCGACACGATCACGGGCGTGCAGCGCCCCGCAGAGGAGCCCTTGGCGGGCTTTGATCCGCCCAAACCCATGGTGTTTGCCGGGCTGTATCCGGTCGAGAACGATGATTATGTCGCTCTGCGTGATGCGCTGGAAAAGCTGCAGCTCAACGATGCCTCGCTGGTGTACGAGCCCGAGTCATCCGTAGCGCTCAACATGGGTTTTCGCTGCGGCTTTTTGGGGCTGCTGCATATGGAGATTGTGCAGGAGCGCCTGGAGCGGGAATATGAACTGGACCTCATCGCGACGGCGCCGAGTGTCGAGTACGAGGTGGCGCTGACCAACGGCACTACCATCCGCGTAGATAACCCTGCCGACCTCCCCGATATGGCACAGATCGCCGAGATTCGCGAGCCCTGGATGCACATCAGCCTGTTTACGCCGACCGACTATATCGGGCCGCTCATGGAGTTGGCCACGGGAAGACGGGGCGTTTTTGAAAAGATGGAGTACCTTGATACGCGCCGGGTGATGCTGAGCTTTGAGATACCCCTCTCTGAGATTCTGGTGAACTTTCACGACCAGCTCAAGTCGCTCTCCAGGGGCTATGCCTCCATGGACTATCGCTTTCTGGGACACCGCGCAGGCGACCTCGTCAAGATGTCGATCCTCGTGAATGAAGAGGTGGTGGACGCGCTTTCGGTGATCGTGCACCGCGAGAGTGCCTATGACAAGGGCAGCCTGCTGGTCCGTCGTCTCAAAGAGGTCATCCCACCGCACCTGTTCCCGGTGCCGATCCAGGCCGCGGTGGGGGGCCGGGTGATTGCCCGGGCAACGGTCAAAGGGGTTCGCAAGGACGTGCTGGCCAAGTGCTATGGCGGCGACATCACGCGCAAGCGCAAGCTGCTGGAGCGCCAAAAAGAGGGCCGCCGCCGGTTAAAGAGAATTGGCAAGATCGAACTGCCCCAGGAAGCCTTTATGACGGTGTTGCGCCTCAACGACTGAGCGTCCCAGGTGCCGTAGCCCCTCCCCAGCAGGTGACCAGTGGCCTTGAAACCCCGACAGGATCCGGCGCGACGTACATCCCAGAGAGAGTGGCCCCGTTTGCTCGCGCTGCCGGCGCTGTTGGTTGTCGCCTTTTCTCTGAGGGTCTATGGCATCACCTGGGATCACGGGTATCTCTTTCATCCTGACGAGAGACAGATTGTCTTTGTGACCGCGCGGCTCGGGGCTCCCTGGCCACCGGACTGGCACCTGCTCCTTTCTCCCGACAGCCCCCTCAACCCAGGATTTTTTTCGTACGGTTCGCTCCCCATGTACCTTTTGCGTGCGCTGGCCAGTGTGGCGGCGCAGGTGGATCCCGCCATGGCCAGCCCGCGCGTGTTTTATGTGATCGGCCGTCTGCTGTCTGCCCTGGCCGATACCGGCACCCTGTGGATCACCTGGGCGCTGGGCAAGAAACTGTTTGGCCTGCGAGCGGCCTGGCTGGCGGCATCCCTGCTGGCACTGGCGGTACTGCATATCCAACTGGCCCACTATTACGCTGTGGACACGCTGCTCACCCTGGGGGTGATGCT
>JAAYED010000315.1 GCA_012728955.1 Chloroflexota bacterium | reverse complement strand
TGCGCCCGGACGTGGTGTTGATGGACATTCGCATGCCCGACATGAACGGCATCGACGCCGCCAAAATCCTCACCGAAGAGCGTGTGGCCCCTGTGGTCTTGTTGACTGCTTATAGCGATCGAGACCTGATTCAGGAGGCGCGGGCCGCTGGCGTCGTCGGATACCTCGTCAAGCCGGTGCAGGAGGCCAATCTGGCACCAGCCATCGAAATCGCCATGGCGCGCTTTTCCGAGCTCAGAGAACTAGAAAAGGATGTAGATAACCTGGAAGAACAGCTGGAAACACGCAAGCTGGTCGATCGTGCCAAGGGCATCCTGATGGACACCCAGGGATTGACAGAATCGGCAGCCTTCCGGCGTATCCAAAAGATGTCCATGAACACGCGCAAATCGATGAAAGAGATTGCGCAGGCGATCATCCTGACATTCGAGGCCAGCCAATAGTCAATAGGTCTGGCGCAAGCCAGAGTAACGCCGCAGGGCACATTAGTCTGATGTCAGCGTGTGTGTCGCGGTAACAGCAAAAGCATTCAGGGTTCGGCGCTGTGGTGCTGAACCCTGTTGTGTGCAAGGGAGTGCGACATCGCGTCGCAGGAGCGAGAGGCGCCACGCTGTGCGATGATCCTGCTGGCTGCAACGCTGGCGAGCCACGGTCGCCGCCGCACAGCCATGAGGTCTCACCATGAATAAAAGGCGCACAACGGCGACCCCTCTCGAAAACGCCAATTTCGGGCGCGGTGGGGGGAGTTGAGAGGCGTATCAGACGGGTTCCGGGCTTGACAATGTCTGTTCCTTAGTATATGATTTATTCAGAATTAAATCATATACTTGTATGTATGAGAGGGAAAAACTGCCATGGCCGAGCAATCCGGATCGCCCCACTCTGGCAACGGGATGTCCGAGATCACCACAGTCAACGACGCCGCCGAGCGCATGCTCGCTGATCTCGACCTTTCGGATCTCACCAAAGAGACTTATCGTCACGGCCTGAACGCACTGGTGCGGTATCTGCATCTGCAATCAGGGGATGATGCCGCTGCCGATGAACTGGCGCCCTGCCCGCTGACCTGCATACAGGAGGAGACGCTCTACGGTCTGGACCGCTGGCTGCGCGAAGCCTATCCCGATCCGCGTCAGCCAGCCCGCGTAGCCGCCTCGGAGAGTACCCGCACCTCTCGCACCTATCTGGTGGCTGCCCGCCGCCTGATGAACTGGCTGGATCTGCACGACCTCCTCCCCACCGGCATCTCCTACGACCGCATGCGCCGTCGCATCGACCAGGGCCGCGGTCAGCGCCGCCAGAGCTATCGCAGGCGCCGCACCGATCCTCAGGCGACGCGGGTATTGACACATTATTTGCGTCAACCTCTGCCCGAAAAAAAAGGTCCCCGTCGCCTGGGATTGCTGCGCAATCGGGCGTTGATGGCCACCCTGTACGACACTGGCATGCGCATCAGTGAGGCCCTGGCCCTGACCCGGGAGGATGTGCTGGACGGGCGGCTCGACAGGCTGCGCCTGACCATCACCAAGAACGGCAAACCCCGCACCGTCTTTTTGTCGGACGAGTCCCGCAGGCTGATCCGGGCCTATGTGGCAGAACGCGAGGATTCGCCCTATGCCCCTCTGTTCGTCTCTCACGGGCGCGATGCAGGCAAAGCCATCACAGCCGCACACGCCTGGCACCTGGTCAAGCAGGCTGCGCGGGCAGAGGGCCTGTTTGAGAACACCTCGCCGCACTCCCTGCGGCACCGCCGCGCCCAGGATCTGCTGGATGAGGGCATGCCGCTGGAATGGGTGGCCACGCTGCTGGGGCACGAGCACCCCGATACCACCCGCATTGTGTACGCCTTTGAGACCGATGAGCGCATGCTGGGGGACATGGTGGCCACCTATGGCAAGAGGCCAAGCGAAGCGACGGGCTCACCTGCGCCGGCTGCCAGCTATGACGCTTCTGGCGCGGAAGAGGACGACGCGGAACGCCAGTAAATCGGCGGACCTGTCCGAGCGTGCGGTCAACGGGGCTGCCGCTTGGGACGGTTCGTCGATGGTCCATGCACCACGGCGCCGGGCACACAGCCAGCGGGGTCGCCGACGATCATCCCGCCGCAGTCGCCAGCCGCTGATGCGCCAGCACCGCCGCGCCCACGGCGCCCGAGGCGTCTCCCAGTTCCGCTGCCACAATGCGCACACGCTCCATGTCGTTCCGGTTCAAAAAGTGCGCGTAGGCGGTCTCTCGCACGGGCACCAGGTAACCTTCGCCCATGCGCTCCACCACGCCGCCGCCCACTACTACCGCTTCGGGATCGATAAAGTTGACGCAGCTGGCGATCAGCAGGCCCAGATAGTACTGTGCCTGCTCCACTGCCCGCACGCTTACCCTGTCACCGGCCAGGTAGGCCCGCTCCAGCATGGCAGAAGCCAGTGTGGTACGGCCACGCTCCTTCATCATGTCGGGCACAAGGGATGGCTCGCCGGCTGCCACGGCAGCCATGATGGCGTGCTCGATACCGGTGCGGCTGGCATAGGCCTCGGCGTGGCCCAGGCGGCCGCAGCCACACAGGGCGCCGTCTGCCTGCAGCACCATGTGCCCCACCTCCCCCGCCGAGCCGCGAAAGCCGGTGTGCAGACGACCATTGATGATCACACCGCCCCCCAGGCCTGTGCCCACAAACATGGCCACCATGTCCTGCGTGCCCCGACCGGCGCCAAAGCGATGCTCCCCTACCGCGCCCACATTCACGTCGTTGTCGATAATCACGCGCATCCCCAGGGCTTCGGTCAGCCGTCCCGCCAGGGGGTACTGGTTCCAGGTGGGCCCCATGTTGGTCAGGCTCAACACCAGCCCCTGAGCTGCCACCACGGGCCCCGGTACGCCGATGCCCACGCCCCGCACCTCCTGGCGTGAGACGCGCGCTGCCACCATGGCTTCCTTGATAGCCGTCACGACCCGTGCCACCACGGCGTCTGCCCCCAACTCGGCGTGGGATTTGGCTTTGGACTCGCCCAGCCGTTCGCCGCTGGCTACATCCACAACGGCGGCATACAGGCTGGTACCTCCCAGATCGACACCAACAGCCAGCTCCGAGTGTGTTGCCACCGTTTCAACCCTCCTGCCCTGCCAGGCGCACTTGCCGTTTGACCGCGCAAGCCGAATACTAGCCGTGAGCGGGGCCCTCGTCAACCGCCTTGGCGCCGCTTGACGCTGATGCTGCAGCAGGTGGACGCGCTGTGCAGACTGGACTACTATCCCTGTACAAGCAGCTCAGGGATCTGGGAGGTGCATGGTGCTGGCGGACAGCAGCTATCGTCTGGATGGGCAGACGGGTATCGTGGTGGGAGGTGCCGGTGGAATCGGCCAGGTGATCGCCGAGGGACTCGCGGGGGCGGGCTCTCAGGTGGTGGTGGCTGACATCGAGCGACGCCTGGGCGATTCGCAAAGGGTGGCCGAAACCATTTGCTCCCAGGGCGTGTCGGCACTGGCCCGGGCCGTGGATGTCACAGCGGTATCATCGATACAGCAGTTGGTGGCGGACGTGGTGGAACGCTTTGGCCGCGTGGATTGGATGGTCAACTGCGCCGGAGTCAATGTGCGCAAGCCGGTGCTCGAGTACACCGAGGCCGAGTACGATCTGATGGTGGACATCAATCTGAAGGGGGCTTTTTTCTGCACGCAGGTAGTCGCTCAGCAAATGGTGCGTCAGGGTGGTGGCCGCATCGTGAACGTGGCCTCCCAGTTGGCAGCGGTGGCCATGCCCCTGCGTTCGATCTATGCCATCACCAAGGCGGGCGTGGCCCATATGGCCAAGGCCTTTGCGGTGGAACTGGCGCCACACAAGGTCGCTGTGAACGCCATCGGGCCTACCTTTGTGTCCACCCCGCTTACAACGGAGATGTTCACCGATCCGGTATTTGTCAATGAGAATCTGCCCCGCATCCCTGCCGGTCGCTTTGGCACCCCAGAGGATGTGCTGGGCACCGTGCGCTTTTTGCTGTCGCCAGCAGCGGATCTGATTACAGGTCAGCTGATCCTGGTGGACGGTGGCTATACCAGCTGGTAGTGCCTCTCTTTTGTAACGCTCTGCAATATCCTGTACGGGAGGGAACATGAAGGGTGTTGTGCTGGCAGGAGGCCTCGGCTCGAGGCTGTATCCCCTGACGTATGCGACCAACAAGCACCTGTTGCCGGTTTATGACAAGCCGATGGTGTACTATCCCATCAGTACGCTGGTTCAGGCAGGCATCGATCAGGTCATCATCGTGACCGGTGGGCCGCACGCGGGGGATTTCATCGGCGTGTTGCGCAACGGGGAGGACCTGGGGGTGCGGCACATCGAGTACGCCTACCAGGCCCGGGAGGGCGGCATCGCCGAAGCCCTCGCCCTGTGCCAGAGTTTCGCGGATGGCGGCGACATCGCCGTCATCCTGGGCGACAACACCACCGATGCCGACATCGGGCCGGCCGTGCGCAGTTTTACGGGCGGCGCCAAGGTCTTTTTGCGTGAGGTGCCCGATCCCGAGCGCTTTGGCGTGCCGGTGTTTGACCCGCAGGATCCCTCCAGGATCGTCGCCATCGAGGAAAAACCGAGCGCTCCCAAGAGTAACTATGCCGTCACCGGACTGTATCTCTATGACTATCACGTCTTTGAGTACATCCGCACGTTGGAGCGTTCTGCACGGGGCGAGCTCGAGATCACCGACGTGAACAACGCCTACATCGAACGGGGCGCCCTGTCCTGGGCCAAACTGGATGGTTTCTGGTCCGACGCGGGCACCTTTGCCAGCCTGTTCCGCTCCAACGTCTACTGGGCGCAGAAGCAGAGCGGCGTTCCTGCGGAGGACTTTTCCTCCTATATGCCCTGAGCGGGATCCTTTCGCCAGGAGAAAACGAGGGGGCACCGGCGGTGTCCCCTCGTGGTGTCAGGCAGCTGCCGGTACCTACCAGCGGTAGACGCTGCTCTTGAACAGCTCCAGCGCGTTGCCATCAGGATCACGGAAAAAGGCGATCCGCATCACGCCGGCATCCCTGGGCTCGATAAAGAACTCGACGCCCTTGGCCTTGAGCTCGGCAAAGGTCTCGTCGATGTCGTCCACCTCAAAGGCGATATGCGCCAGGGCACCGGCAGCGCCTGGGGCCTGGTCCGGCGCACCGGTGAGCTCGATGGTGGTGCCGCCGATATCGATAAACACACAGTCGCGCCCGGGCATCTCTGCCGCTACCGGCAGTTCAAGCACCTCGGTGTAGAAAGCCTTGGCTCGCGCAAAATCCGGTGTACGCAATGCGATGTGATGTGCCTTGACGCCTTTCATCCTGGCCCTCCTGACTTGATGCACGCCAACGTATCTTAGACAGTGCTCTGCTCCTGTCAATCGATCGCGTCACCACTCTTGACACCCCCCTGCCCCGGACCTAGACTGCCAACAATTCCATGGCGGGGGACCAGTGAGCAACGAGGGTACGGTTCGCGGTTTCGCACAGGACGAGCTCTGGCGTGGGGTGGACCTTTCGGGTAACACGCTGCTGATCGGATTGGGAGAGGGGCATCTTGCCGAAGCGCTCGCGCTGCAGGGGCAGCGCTCGGGCACCGGCTATACCATCGCCCTTGGCGACCGGCAGGCAGAGCTCGCGCGGATCGCCTCGTCGGCTACGGGACTGCCCCTCGGTTATGTCAATGGCCGACTGCGTGCACTGCCCTTTGTGGACGAATCCATCGACCTGGTGGTGCTGAACGGCTCTCTTCGTCAGGTGCGTCCCAACGCGCTGCTGCCCTTTTTTGAGCAGGTTTGGCGCGTAATGGTGCCCGGCGGTGCCATTCGCATCGCCGACGTGCTCGAGCCCAGCGAGGCGCCCTATAACGAGGCCTGGCGCATCTACAATGGAATCATCGAGACGGTGGCCCGTTCCCTGGGACGCAGCACCGCCCTGTACGCATCGCTGCAGACTGCTGCAGCCGCCATGGCCAGCATCGGATTTGACGACCTCAACGTCACGCTCCTGCCGGGGCTGCCTTTGACGGACGCCTGGCTGGAGCACACGGAGGAGGCGGTGATGGCCATGGCCTCCCGCCTGGTGGATACCGCCCTGCGCGACCGAGTCCTGACGCAGGATGTGCGCCGGCTGATCTCGGCCTACCGCTCTGGCGAACAGCGCGCCGCCGAGCGCTTTGTGCTGCGAGGCACCCGTGTGGGCAATTTGGCCCTGGACATGCGCGCCTCCTTCACGGAAGAGGATTTGCAGGTGGAAGACGATGACTGAGATGCGGGCAACAGTTTGGGACATGAGGGGTCGCCCGTGACTATCTTTGTCGATGTGTCCGCCGCGGTGCATGGCAAAGCGGGACTCAGCCGCTACTCTGCGAGCCTGGCCCGTGCCCTGGCTCCGCTGTTGGGTGAGCGACTGGGACTTTTTCAGAACAGCCTTGGCAGGCGAGGTCCGCTGGAGGGCGTGCCGCATGCCCGGGTGGTGGGTGTGCCCTACGGGTATCGTCCCTGGCGCGCCATGGTGCTCGCCCGTCAGGCGCTGGGCTGGCCCTACCGCAGCCTGCTGCCGAAAGCCGAGCTCTTTCATGCCACTGAGCACCTTTTGCCCCCCCTGGGCGAGATACCGACGGTGCTCACCGTGCACGATCTCATCTTTGAGCACCTGCCCCAGTACCACAAGCGCGCCAATCACGCCTATCTGCGCGCCGCCATGCCCCTGTTTTGCCGACGGGCCAACGCCATCATCGCCATTTCTGAGAGCACCCGGGCCGATCTCATGGCGCTGTACGGCATCCCTGAGGAACGGATCCATGTGATCCCTGAGGCGGCGGCGCAAGGCATGGCCCCCCAGTCGCCAGAGACCGTCGCCGCGGTCAAGGCACGCTATCGCCTGCCCGACCGTTACGTCCTGGCGGTGGGCACCATCGAGCCGCGCAAGAACCTCTCGCGGCTCATCGACGCCTGTGGTCCGCTGATCGAGCAAAAGATGATCGACGGTCTGGTTCTGGTGGGCTCCCGGGGATGGCTGGTCGAGTCCTTTGACGCCCACCTGGCCGGTTCCCCCTGGCGGCAACAGGTGTGCCTGCCGGGTTTTGTCGCCGATGCCGATCTCCCCGCTGTCTACAGTGGAGCGGTGCTCACCGCACAGCCCAGCCTGTACGAGGGCTTTGGCCTGCCCGTGCTCGAAGCCATGGCCTGCGGCAGCCCCGTGTGCTCAAGCGGTGTCTCCAGCCTGCCCGAGGTCGGCGGTCCGGCGGCGCGCTACTTTGATCCCACCGACGTGGACGAAATGCGCCATGTGCTGGGCACGGTCGCCACCGATGAGGGTCTCCGTCAAGAGATGCGGCTCGCCGGGCTGGCGCAGGCGGCGCGCTTTTCGTGGGAGCGCACCGCTTGCGAAACACTGGCCCTCTACGAGCAGGTGATCGCAGAGCATTCACGGAGCCCTGTGCGATGACGCACGATCCTGTCACCAGCGGGCCTGCGGTGCCGGTGCCACCGCGCAGCGCGCAGCCGCTGCGTATTCTCTATGTGACCCCCTCCTATCCGCCCAAGATCGGTGGTGGCGAGCGCTACGCCGAGGTGATCGCCCAAATGGCGGCGCAGGCGGGACATCAGGTAACCGTGCTCACCAGCGACGTGGCCACCAATGTCGACTTTTGGCAATGGCACCCGCACGCTGACAGCCTGCAGCCGACGGTCGAGCATGCCGGTGGCGTCACCGTGATCCGCTACCCGGCAGTGGGCCTGCCCGGTGCGTGGACCTCGCTGACCCTGTGGCGCAAGGCCATGGTCATGCTGGGGGCGCTGGGCCGCTGGACGGAACCTGCCTTGTGCTGGATGAGCCGCCAGATCCCGCACATGCCCGGCCTGGAGCGTGTGCTTCAGGAGCAGGCGCCCTGGGATCTGGTGCATGGGTACAACCTGTCGTGGGAGTATCCCCTCGTCATCGGGGCGCAGCTGGCCCGCCAGCATGACATTCCGCTCATCATCACGCCCTTTGCGCACCTGGGGGCCAACGTCAGCGCCCGGGTCACCCGTAACATCACCATGCCACACCAGTTGAGCATGCTGCACCAGGCCGAGGCGGTGCTGGCCCTGCCTGTGGCAGAGGCAGAGGGCCTGGTGGCTCTCGGATTGTCGCCTGACGTTGTGCACGCCGTAGGCAGCGGTTACGACCCCGCGCCCGACGACTTGGCTCAGGTGCCGTTACCGGAGGGCCTCCATGCCCCTGTGGTGGCATTTGTGGGGCGCATCAGCCTCGATAAGGGCGCCATCACCGCTGCCCAGGCCGTGCTGGCGCTGGATGGCGCTTCTGCGCCGGCTCCCACTCTTGCGCTGATGGGCCCGCTGGACGCCTCCTTTGACCGCTACTATCGCACGCTGGACGAGAGGCAACGGCGACGTATCGTGCTGCTGGGTCCTGTGAGCGAAGCGGTCAAGCACGTGGTGCTGGAGGCCGCCGAGATGCTCGTGTTGCCCTCTCGCGTGGATTCCTTTGGCATCGTGTTCCTGGAGGCATGGGCCCATGGCAAGCCGGTGATCGGAGCCCGGGCCGGGGGCATTCCCGGCGTCATCGATGATGGCGTGGATGGACTGCTGGTCCCCTGGGGAGATGCCCGCGCCCTGAGCGAGGCCATGCAGTTTCTGTTGCGCGATCCGTCTCTGGCGTTCCGACTCGGCGCCGCCGGCAGACAAAAGACAGCATCCCGGTTCACCTGGCAGGCCGTGTACGCCAACACGGAACGCATCTACCAGCAGGTATGGCAGGCGCACCTGGCGCAGCACGAGGAGACGGCACCGTGAGGATCCTGCTGCCGGTGCACCAGTACCTGCCGCGCAAGGTGGGTGGGACCGAGGTGTACACCTGGTCGCTGGCGCAGGCTTTGGCCGCTCGCGGTCACACCGTCACCGTGTTCTACCCCGATACCACCGTGACCGCGGATACCCGTGAGGAGCTGGGGCAGCACGCCGTGTGGCGCGCCCCCGCCGCGCCGGCGCCCGGGCTCGCCGGGCCGTTGGGCATCTTCTGGCGTACCTTTCGGAATCCGTCCGTTGAGCACAGCTACCGCCGGGCCCTGGCGGAGCTGCGGCCAGAGGTGGTACACGTCCAGCATGTCCAGGAGGGGTCTGCACGCATCCTGGCTCTGACGGGCAGTATTCCGTTGCTCATCACCCTGCACGACTTTTGGTTCCGTTGTGCGGTCGCCAACCTGGTTCGGCCTGACGGCTCTCGCTGCGAGGGGCCATCGGTGGCCTGCGCCGACTGCTTGTTAGCCCGTGCCCATGCCAGGGTGCCTCGCTGGATGCGTCCCTTGGTGGCAGTGCCCGCGGCGTACCGTAACCTCTACCTCACTTGGATGCTCACCTACGCCGAGCGGATCATCACGCCCAGCGCCTTTGTGCGTCAGCGCTTTATGGATTGGGGCGTGGACGGGGCGCGGCTCGCCGTCGTGCCCAACGGGCTGGATGCCAGCCGCCTGCAGGCGGGCGCACCGACAGTTTCGTCCATACCAGGTACACCTGGCCGCCGATTTGGCTATCTGGGCTCTGTCGCGCCGATCAAGGGGTTGCACGTGGCCCTGCGTGCCTTTGAGGGGTTGCCGGAAGACGCCACACTCTCGATCTATGGCGACACAGCGCTCTTTCCCACCTATGTCCAGCAATTGAAGGAGGGAGTACGGCATCCGGGGGTGCGCTTTATGGACAGGTTGCCCGCCGAGGCGGTGGGCGCCGCCCTGCGCCAGCTGGATTACTTGATCGTTCCTTCGCTGGCCGACGAGAGCTACTCCATGGTGGTCGACGAAGCCCAGGCATTGGGGGTGCCGGTGATCGCCAGTGCTTTGGGAGCGCTTGCGCGCATTCGTGATGGTGTGGACGGCCGTCTCTTTCCAGCTGGTGACGCGGCGGGGCTCCACGCCATCCTGAAAGAGTTGGTGGAACGGCCTGACCTGCACCAGCGCTACGTGCGCGCCCTGCCCCGGGTGCCACTGCTCAGCGAGCAGGCTGCCCTGCTGGAAGGGATGTACAGCGCTCTGCTCTCCCAAGGGCACTCAGCCCGTCGGCGCTAGACCTCTTCGGCAAAGCGGTGTGACTGTCGCGAGTACACCCACAGTCCCAGGAAGAACACCAGCACGACCGTCACCGCGGTGCGCGCCAGGAAATCCCACGCGGGGGCATGGGGAATCATGGCCGGAGCCGTGCCGTACAGCACCGAGCGATAAGAGGCGATGATCGAGGCCATGGGGTTGAGCACGTACAGCAGGCGCCGCACCGGCACTGCGATCCCCGCAATCATCTTGACGTGGGGCAGCATCTCCAGGGGATAGAACACTGGCGTTAAAAAGAACCAGGCCTGCATCATCACGTCCATGATCACGCCCGTGTCCCGATAGAACACGTTCAACGTTGCTAACAGCATGGAGATCCCCGCCGTGTACAGCAGATGCAGCAGCATGATCACCGGCAGCAGCAGGATGGCGGGACGTACCGGGATCCGGAATACCAGTACCATGAGGAACAGGACGATAAAAGCCAGTACAAAGTTGACGAAATTCGAAAGTACCGTAGAGAACGGCAGGATCTCCAGCGGGAAATAGACCTTTTTGATCAGGTGGCCACTTTGCGGCACGATGTGGATCGAAGCGGTGACGGCAGTCCCAAAAAAGTTCCAGGGCAGCACCCCGCACATGACAAACACCGGATACTTGGGCACCGCCAGGTTGGGGAGCATCACCGTGAACACTGTGGTGAACACCAGCATCAGCAGCATGGGGTTCACCAGCGACCACAGAAACCCCAGAATCGAGTTCTTGTAGCGCAGCTTGAGGTCCCGCAGCACGAGGTTTGAG
The DNA here is from genome assembly GCA_012728955.1 of Chloroflexota bacterium. Lineage (GTDB taxonomy): Bacteria > Chloroflexota > Anaerolineae > UBA1429 > UBA1429 > JAAYED01. The sequence goes on along the minus strand of JAAYED010000315.1, from coordinate 785 downwards.
AGCAGGTAGCGGTACGCCCACACGTCATCCAGACGGAGGCGTATGGCCCGCATAATTGCACGCAGACCCTTCTCAGCCGGTTGTGCGCTTATACCCAAGGGTTTTGACTCCTGCCGGTGGGCCATGTCACGCCGTGCCTGATTCTTCGCTCGTGGCGCCCAGATACGCGTCCAGCACCTCGGGCGTGGGCCCGTCGGCACGCAGCCGGCCCTTGTGCAGCCAGATAGAGCGCTGGCACAGATCTCGCACCATGTTCAGGTCGTGCGACACCAGCACGATGGTGACCCCCTGCTTGAGGATCTCTCGAATTCGCTCCAGACACTTGGCCTGAAAGGCCTGGTCGCCCACCGCCAGCACCTCGTCCACCAGCAGGATATCCGCGTCCACACTGACGGCAATGGAAAAGGCAAGACGCATGGCCATGCCGGTGGAGTAGAACTTTAGTTGGACGTCCACAAAGTTGCCCAGCTCGGAGAAATCGATGATCGTGTTGAGACGCGCATCGATATCGCGGCGTGAGAGGCCCATCAGGGCGCCGTTGAGGTAAATGTTGTCGCGGCCCGAAAGCTCCGGATGAAAGCCGGCCCCCAGCTCCAACAGCCCGGACACCCGCCCATCTACGGACACCTGCCCCCGCGTCGGCCGCAGGATGCGGGTCATCAGCTTGAGGCTGGTGCTCTTGCCCGATCCGTTGTTGCCCACCAGACCCACCGACTCGCCGGCTGCGATGTCAAAGCTGACGTCAGAGAGGGCCCAAAAAGACTCGTGGGGTATGCGGGCATGCG
>JAAYED010000314.1 GCA_012728955.1 Chloroflexota bacterium | reverse complement strand
GGTGGAGCAGTACATGGATTACGTGCGTAACCGCGCCTTTCGCCGCACGTTGCTGTGTCAGGCAGACATCAAGATGGATCGCACGCTGCGCGCCGCGCGGGCGCGCAGGCTCGCTTTCACCACCCGGGCACACCCGATGCAGCAAGAGGCCGATCATCCCCATCTGGGCTCGTACGCCGACGGCGATGGCACCCAGTACCACACCGATGATCCGCTGGTGGCCGCGGCGCTGGACGAATTGTGCGGTGTCGCACCACAGGTGGTGCCTTTTGCTACCCTGGTGCAACGCGTGGCTGTCCGTGTGGGACGGGCAGCCCTCTCCCCGGAGGAGCAGGATGACCTGGCGCTGACGCTGACGCTCAGCTTTGCCCGCAGCCCCGAGCTGGTGGAGCTGCATGGCTGGGTGCCGCCCATCGCTGGTTCCCTCAGCGAGCGGCCACTGGCCAGCCCCTGGGCGCGCTGGGCTGCCTTTGGCAACGATCGGGTGGCCAACCTGCGCCACGAGAGCGTCCATCTGGACAGCGTGGCCGCCTTTGTACTGCGCCGTCTGGACGGACAGCACACCGCCAGAGATCTCACCGATGCCCTGGAGCAACTGGCCGATCAGGACAAGCTTCACCTGCCGGACCCCGCGCCGCGCTCCACCCAAGAGCGCCGTGCCCGCATCGCCGCACTGGTGCAGGAGGCGCTGGAGTGGCTGCAGGCCAGCAGTCTGCTCCTGGCCTGAGCCGCCGCCCAAAGCAGATTGGCCACAACTGTCGCTGCGACTAGAATACGCCCAATCCGGCAGGCTCTGCCAGGAAGGAGCATACGATGCGCGTCACCAAGGCAGTTATCACCGCGGCCGGGCGCCAGCAGCGCTCGCTGCCGCTGCAAACCTTGATCGACTCGGATGGACACAGCAAGCCGATCCTCACCATTTTGGTGGAGGAGGTGCTGCGGGCGGGCATTGAACAGGTGGCCGTGGTGGTGTGCCCCGGCGACGAGGTGCCCTACGGCCATGCCGTGGGGAGCTATGCCAGTCGCATCACCTTTGTGCCGCAGGACGAGCCACAGGGATATGGCCACGCCATCTTCTGCGCCAATCCCTTTACCCAGGGGGAGCCTTTTCTGCATCTGGTGAGCGACCATCTGCCCATCGCCCGGGGCCAGTTGGGCTGTGCTGAGGATCTGGTGCAGACTGCCCAGCGCAACGATTGCGCCGTTTCGGCGGTGCAGGCCTCGCGAGAGAGCCTGCTGCCCTACTTCGGCGCCGTGGGGGCCAAGCGCGTGGCTAACAGCGCCCGCCTGTACCTGGTGGAGCGCGTGCTGGAAAAGCCGACCCCCACCGATGCCGAGCAGTGGCTGGGGGTGCCCGGCCTGCGAGCCGGCCACTATCTCTGCTTTTTCGGCATGCATGTGCTCACCCCCGCGGTGATGACCATCCTGGGCAGGCTGCTGGCGGCCACACCTGCCGGCGTGACGCTCTCCGATGCACTCAACGAGTTGCCTCAGCATGAACGCTACCTTGCGCTGGAGAGCAACGGCCGGCGGGTGGATGTGGGCAGTCGCTATGGCATCCTCAGTGCGCAGGTGGCCCTGGCCCTCTCCGGTCGCGACCGAGAGTGGGTGTTGCGCGAGCTGCTGGAGCTGCTGGCGACCGACGAGCTGGACCGAGGCCACGATGAGTAACTCACCCTTTATCGAGACCATCGTCTCCTCCCGGCAGGATGTGCGCAACCGCTCCCTGGCCTCGCTCTGCCAGGGCCTGAACCTGGCGCAGCTTAGCGAGGCCTGCGCCGCCCTGGACGCCTTTCGCCGTAGCGCCACCAACCTCTTTGAGCGTGTACGCGCCATCACCTTTTTGTACGCCCTGCATCGCTTTCACCTTCCGCCGCTGCTGGGCAATGCCCCCGCCGGCCGCATCCCCTATGCCGCCTACCAGCACCTGCTGGAGCGGCGTTTTGAGGAGGCCATCGACGGGTTTCTGACACAGGCCAGCAGTGCCGGCCTCTCTGAGGGTATTTCCAGCGCCCTGGCGCAGGCCTACTACCAGCTGGCCTTTCAGACCCTGGCAGATCAGGTGCGCCACAGCGTGCGCTCCTTTGCCGGCAACCGCTGGATGTTCCGCATGGGGCACGCCCTGGATCATCCCCTGCGCATCGCCCCGCCCCTGCTGCAGCGCGATCCGGAGACCGGCGTCCGGCCGGTGCTGGTCGAGTCCACGCCGGTGCGCATGGACCTCACCCACAGCGGCTGGAGCGACATCTTTTTCCTCGGGATGGATTACCCCGAGGGCGCCCGGGTGATCAACGTGTCCATCGACCTGGCGGTGCGCGGGCGCGACCCGCTGCCCCAGCCACCTGTTTCGGCCTTTGTGCGCGTCATTGACGAGCCGATCCTGCGCCTGGCCAGCATCGACCTGGGCGCCCAGGCGGAAATCGACACCATCGGCGAGGTCTTTGACTATGCCCGCGACTATCTCGGCCTGCTCAAGGCAGCCGTGATCGCCTCAGGCATTGTGCCTCCGGGAATCGAGGGCGGCGGTCAGGCGCTGGCCGATCTGCTGGCGCAGGTGGTGGGTCCCGGCTGTGGACTGGAGCTGGTAAGTCATGTGCGCGGCATCCCCAAGGGCTCGCGGCTGGCGGTGAGCACCACGCTGCTGTCTGCGCTGATCGCGGCGCTGATGCGCGCCACCGGCCAGATACGGGCCCTGGCCGGCACGCTGCAGGAGCATGAGCGCCGTCAGGTGGCTGCCCGCGCCATCCTGGGCGAGTGGCTGGCGGGCTCGGGCGGCGGCTGGCAGGATTCGGGCGGCGTCTGGCCCGGCATCAAGCTCATCCATGGCGTGATCAGTGGCGAGGGCGATCCCGAGTACGGCATCAGTCGCGGAAGACTGCTCCCCGCCCACGTGGCGCTGGGTCCCGAGCAGGTGCCCCCGCGCATGCGCCAGGCCCTGCAGGACAGCCTCATCCTGGTGCACGGCGGCATGGCCCAGAACGTCGGGCCCATCCTGGAGATGGTCACCGAGCGCTATCTGCTGCGCTCACCCGCCGAATGGCAGGCGCGCCAGGAGGCCGGAGCCATCCTCGACGAGGTATTGCGCGTGCTGCGCCAGGGCTCGGTGCGCCAACTGGGCCAAGCCACCACGCGCAACTTTTTTGGCCCCATCACTACCATGATCCCCTGGGCAACCAACCTGTTCGTCGAATCCATTGTAGCCGAGGCACAACAGGTCCTGGGTGAGGATTACTGGGGCTTTATGATGCTGGGGGGCATGTCTGGCGGCGGGATGGGATTCATGGTGGCCCCCGAGGCGCGCAGCAGGGCCCAGCACAGCCTGCACGAGATCATGCTTCGCAACAAGGCCGCCCTGGAGCACGCCCTGCCCTTTGCCATGGAACCGGTGGTGTATGATTTCGCCATCAACGAGCAGGGCAGCATGGCGCAACTGCTGCGCGGAGAGAACGCCCTCATGCCCGGGCCCTACTATGCCCTGGCACTGCCGCAGCTGCTGCGCCTCAATCGCCATACGCTCTCTGCCGGGCGCCGCGCCGAGCTCGATCTCCTGGCTCGGGCCGTGCGCACGCGGCCGGACATGGCCCCCACCGCCGGCCTGCTGATCGATGCGCTGTTGCCAGCCAATGGTGGCATCACAGCGGGCGGGAGCGAGTTGGACCAGCTGCTGGCCGAACATGGCTTTGACCGTCAGGAGCACGAACAGATCCGACGGGACATGCGCTCCGGGTTGATCGGGCTCTCGCAGAACAGGCTGCCCCTGGCCAGCGAGATACGCGACGCCTCCCCCGAGGACGTGCTGCGCGTCCCCGAGCAGGATGGCTCCCTGTATGCCCGCGGTCTGGAGGCGCTGGCGCAGGGCAGCGTGGCCGTGGTGACCCTGGCGGGCGGCGTAGGCAGCCGCTGGACCCAGGGCGCCGGCGTGGTCAAGGCGATCAATCCCTTTGCCCGGCTGGGCGGCGCCCAGCGCACCTTTATCGAGGTCCACCTGGCCAAGAGCGCCCGCACGGCCCAACTGGCCGGGGCGGCGGTGCCACACGCCATCACCACCAGCTATCTCACCCACAAGCCCATCGCCGATGTGCTGGCGGCAGGCCACAATTATGGCTATGCCGGGCCGCTCTACCTGAGCCCGGGCCGCTCCATCGGGCTGCGCATGGTGCCCACCGCCCGAGACCTCAAGTTCGCCTGGGAAGAGCTGTCACAGCAGCTGCTGGACGAACAGGCACAGAAGGTGCGCGAGAGCCTCAATGCGGCACTTATGGCCTGGGCGGTGGGCATGGGTGAGGCCAGTGATTATGTCGATAATCTGCCCGCGCAGTGCATCGCTCCCATCGGTCACTGGTACGAAGTGCCCAACCTGCTGCGCAACGGTGTGCTGGCGCAGATGCTCGATGCGCATCCCCAGCTGCAGTACCTCATGCTGCACAACATCGATACCCTGGGTGCTTCGCTGGATCCGCACATCGTGGGCTATCTGCTGGACCGGGATATTCGCCTGGCGGTGGAGGTGGTGCCCCGCCGCATCCACGATCGCGGCGGCGGTCTGGCCCGGGTGGACGGACGTCTGCGCCTGGTGGAGGGGCTCGCCATTCCCCACGAGGAGCAAGAGTTCGATCTCACCTACTACAACTCGAACACTTTTTGGCTCCAGATCGATGCGCTGCTGGGGCTGTTTGGCCTCGATCGTGGCACGCTGCGCGATCCGGCAGCGGTGGACGCGGCCATCCGCAGCATGGCGCGGCGGGTGCCCACCTATGTGACCCTCAAAGAAGTGAAAAAACGCTGGGGCCACGGGCAAGAGGATGTCTACCCCGTCGCCCAGTACGAAAAGCTGTGGGGTGACATGACGGCTCTGCCCGAGTGGCAGGGGGCCTATCTGGCGGTTCCCAGCCGCCGAGGGCAGCAGCTCAAAGAGCGCGAGCAGCTGGACAGCTGGTACCGCGACGGTTCCGCCGGGTATGTAGAAGCACTGTGTGGCTGGGACTGAGCCCGCCACACAGTGCTTCAGAAGCGCGCCGTACTACGGAAGGATGCTTCCGTCCACGCAGCTGATCTTGAGCTCAAAGGTATCGGCGCCGTCCTTGGCCTTGATCATCCAGTAAGCGCCCTGATCCACCGTAACGTCGATCTCGAACCCCATCGACTTGACCTGAAAGCCGTCGTGGGAATCGATAAAATCCTGCAGGCCGTTGGCCAGTGCGATCTCCATCGCCTGTGGGCTGTCGACCTTCCAGTCCGCAGGATTCAGGCTCGCCTTGGCGGCGGGCCGTGCCTGGTCGGTGCGGTTGGGCTTGATGGGCTGGGCGGTGGTATCCAGGCTGAAAAAGGCCTGGTTGCCATCCCCTTCCGGCGCCACGATAAAACGCCACGCTGAGGACAACCCATCTACCCCCAGATCTTCCTTGCCAGGCCGTGAGGGCGGTCGGCACTCGAGGATCAGCGAGTTGGCCTTCCAAGCCTCTGCCACCGGCTGGATGTGTTTCCACGCCTCATGGGCGGACATCCTCTGTCCCTGAGTCACCCCTTCAATGCCCTTTTCCGCGCAACCTGTCGCGGAAAGGAGCACCGCGCCGATAACGAGCACCCACGCCAGTCGTACAGACCACTTCATCCTATGCCTCCTCGCACATTTTCGATGTCCCCCCAAGTGTACGTCCTGCGGGGCCCAGCAGAGCGCTCTGCTGTGACCTATGTGTAACATATTCTGACAAAACGCGCAACGCCTGGGCACCAGTTGATTAAATTCGCACCAACTTTTCGTGTTGGGCGGGCTTGAGGCCGCTGCTCTTCAGGTCAGCGGTACATTACCAGCCGTTGGCCTGCGTTAGCCCCACAGGCGTTACCTCTGTACAATGCGTGTTGGGCCCGGCGCGCCCTGCCCGTACGGACGGCCAGGCTGTGAGCTGAACGAGGGATAACCGCAATGCTGATCGTCTATACCGGCAATGGCAAGGGCAAGACCACCGCTGCCCTGGGATTGATGCTGCGCGCCTGGGGCCACGGCCTGGCGCCCTGCGTGATACAGTTCCTCAAGGATGAACAGGGCCGCTGGGGCGAGACGCTGGCCGCCGAGCGTCTCGATATCCCCTGGTACGCCACCGGCGCCGGTTATACCTTTACCACCGAGAACCTCGAACACGACCGGGAGTTGGCTCAACGGGGCTGGCAGCGCGCCCAGGAGCTCATCGCCAGCGGCGCCTATGACCTGGTGATTCTGGACGAGTTCACTTATGTGCTGGCCTTTGGCTGGCTGGCGCTGCCCGAAGTACTGGCCTGGCTGGTGGAACACGCCACCCGCACCGACATCGTCATCACGGGACGCTCGGCGCCGGCGGAATTGGTGGCCGCTGCCGATCTGGTGACCGAGATGCAGGAGGTGCGCCACCCCTATTACAGCGGGGTGGAGGCGCGCAAGGGCATCGAATTCTAGAGGGAACGGCACGGGCAGTGGGCTCTTCACGAGATCGGCCCGCTCGCCCGTGACATCATGTTCAAGAGGGAGCAGCCTTGGTACGACTGTACATCGTCCGACACGGAATTACGGATTGGAACGCCGCCGGACGCATCCAGGGGCACAGCCAGTCTCATCTCACCGAAACCGGCATCAAGCAGGCGCATGCCATCGGCGAGCGACTGGCAGGTGAGCCCATCGACGCCGTGTACGCCTCCGACCTGGATCGCGCCATGCACACCGCGCAGATCATCGCCAGCCACCATCAGCTCGCAGTCACTCCAGAGCCCCGCCTGCGTGAGGCCTTTTATGGCGCCTGGGAAGGCCACACCATGGACGACTTGAAGACGCTCTATCCAGACACCGTCTCCCAGTGGCTCACCGAGCCGGTGCACGTCAGCCCCACGGGCGGAGAATCCCTGGACCAGGTAGCCACGCGGGTGGGCGCGCTGCTGGAAGAGCTGCGGGCCCGGCCTGAGGGCGATCATGTGGTCCTGGTGGGCCACGGCGGCTCGGTGCGGGCGCTGCTGTGCCTCGCCCTGCACGTGCCCCAGGGCTATTCCCGTCGCGTGCGCGTCGATACCGCCTCGCTCTCTATCGTCGATCTGAGCCCTGCCCGCGCCGTGGTGCTGACCGTCAACGATCGCAACCATCTCACCCGGGTCGACGCGGTGGATTCCTTTATCGCCTTTTAGCTGCATCTGGAGGTCGCCATGTCCATCCGCCGGGACGAACTCTTTGCGCAACTGCCGCCCGTGTGGCCCGTCACGCTGCTGCCCCTGATTCAGCAGCACGTGCAGCATGCCGCCAAGCTGGTGGTGCTGGATGATGATCCCACCGGCACGCAAACCGTGCACGATGTGCCGGTGCTGACCCACTGGTCCGACGAGGCCCTGGTGGCCGAGCTGCAGGATGCCAACCCGGTGATGTACATCCTCACCAACTCACGCGCCTACAGTGCCGAGCGGGCCCGCGCCATCAATCTCGAGATCGCCGCCGCGCTGCGGCGGGCATCTCAGACTGCCGGCCGGCAGGTGGCCATCGTCAGCCGCAGCGATTCCACTCTGCGGGGCCACTATGCGGTCGAGACGCAGGCCCTCATCGAGGGGCTCGGCACTCCCGTGGACGGCGTCCTGGTGGTGCCTTTTTTCCTGGAGGGGGGCCGCTACACGGTGGGCGACACCCACTATGTCGATGAGCAGGGCTGGCTGATCCCTGCTGCCGAGACCGAGTTCGCCCGCGATGCCACCTTTGGCTATGCCGAGAGCGACCTGCGGGAGTGGGTGGCCGCCCGCTCCCATGGTGCCTGGCGGGCCGACCAGGTGGCTTCCATCACGCTGGATGATCTGCGCAACGGTGGCCCGCGCCAGGTGGACCTCAAGCTGAGCCAGCTGGCAGACGCACAGCCCTGCGTGGTCAACGCCACCACCTATCGCGACCTGGAGGTACTCGTGGCGGGCATCCTGGCCAGCGAGTTGCAGGGGCACCGCTATCTCTATCGCACCGCTGCATCCTTTGTGCGTGTGCGTGGCGGCTTGGAGCCTGCCGCGCCGCTCACCGCGCAGGATCTTTGTGCGCGCTCCGGCGGGCTGGTGGTGGCGGGCTCGTACGTCGGTCGTACTACCGCACAGATAGAGGCGGCCCGTCAGTTGCCCAACCTGGTGGCCATCGAACTGGACGTGCCCGCGCTGCTGGGCGCCAGCGCCGACCAGACGCTGGCCGCCGCCCGGGTGCGCATCGAGGACGCCCTGCAGCAGCACGATGTGCTGGTGTACACCAGCCGAACCCTGGTCACCGCCGGGCCAGTCGGTGGAGCGCTGGATGTGGGACAGCGCGTCTCGGCCGCCCTGGTAGCCCTGGTGGCCAGCCTGCAGACGCGCCCTGCGTGGGTCATCGCCAAGGGGGGCATCACCTCCTCTGACATCGCCACCGAGGCACTCCACATTCGCCGCGCCTGGGTTCGTGGCCAGGCCATCCCCGGCGTGCCCGTCTGGCGCACGGGAGCCGAGTCGCTGTGGCCCGATCTCGACTATGTGGTCTTTCCCGGCAATGTGGGCGGCCCCGATGCCCTGGCTCGCATGATCACCATCCTGCGGGGCGAGTGCTGACGCTCCGCTTCCTACAAGCCTTGGGGTGCTGCGGCCAGGTGCCGGCAGCACCCTCTTCTTTTCACCCTGTTGCCCAATGTTAGCACGCTGTTTACACAGCGTTGGTTCTCTGTTGACATGGCTCGGCTATGCTCCCGTTGGAACAAAGAAGGAATACAGGAGGTTGCCATGGTCGAGTCCAGAGACGCACTGCCGCAGTGGGTGCAGCAGATCGCCGAGGCGATCGATCGTTACATGGTGTCGCTGGGGGCCCTGGTGCTCTGCGCCGCCGAATCGGGACAGTCAGAGCCCACCTGCTGGTTGGACCTCTAGCCCATCAACCTCAAGGAGGACACCGTGCCACTGCTCTATCTCGTACGACACGGACAGACGGACTGGAACGCCGAGGGCCGCATGCAGGGCCACTCTGACCGCCCGCTGAACACACTGGGGCGCATCCAGGCGGCGGCCATTGGCTCTCGCCTCTCTACCGCCCCGCTGACCAGCATCTATACCAGCGACCTGCAGCGAGCGCGGCATACCGCCGACGCCATCGCCCGATACCACAATCTGCCGGTGCAGGTCGACGAGCGGCTGCGCGAGGTGGGTTTTGGTGCCTGGGAGGGCGCCCACATGGAGGAACTGGCCGAGCGCCATCCTATCGAGCTGGCCGGCTGGCGCATGGACCCGCCCCACTATCTGCCCGAGGGCGCAGAAACGCCGCAGCAGGTCAACCGGCGGGTGGCCCGCTTTATCTCGGATCTGCGGGCGCTGCCGCAGGACGAACGCATTCTGATCGTGGCGCACGGCCTAACGCTGCGCACTCTGATGGGACTGGTCGCCCCCTGGCCCTACCAGCGCCGTCGGGAGGTGGTGGAGAACGCCTCGCTCTCGACCATCCAGCTCTATCCCGATCACGCCGTGGTCATGAGCCTGAACGACCGTGCACACCTCGTCGAGGTGGACCAGATCCTGGCCGTAGCTCAATAGATCGCTTGATCGCCCATCTGACCCGCCGCCTCACCGCGCGCGGGTGTGGGGGCAGCACGCCGGTGCTGCACCGCTCGATCGTGGCCGGCGTGGGCCGGCACATACCGAAAGGAGTACGAAAATGGATCGCTTGCAGACACGCAACCAGCGCGAGTTCCGGGCCGCGAGCCCGAGCCTGGTGGCCCGTCGCGCGTTGGAAGTGGTGTGGGGCCTCCTCCTGGTGGACCGCGAGGTCAACTCCAGGGCCTACGAGGACCTGTTCCACCTCCCCTGGCAGTGAGCGCTGCCATCAAGGGCGGCCTCGAAACGGAGAGAACGATTCACTGACAATCGCATCGACCGGCACTGAAGCCGGTCACGATCCCACGGTCAGTCCCATGGCAGGGTGCCATGTGGGCTGGCGCTTTTTTTTGTTGACCGCCCACCCTCGCTGCGCTATCCTGCAGCCGTTGGTATTCACCGGCTGCGCGGCATATCGGCGCACCCTCTCACGCCCCGCAGCCAAAGGCTGTACGCAAAGGACCAAAGCAATGAGCGAATGGCAATCCGGTTATGTCTACACCAACGGTATCCGCATGCACTATTGGCGCACGGGCAACGGGGATCGCCCCGCGGTGGTGCTCTCCCACGGCGCCACGGACAATGGTCTCTGCTGGACCCGTACGGCCCAGGCCCTCGAGGCAGACTATGACGTAATCATGGTGGATGCCCGGGGCCACGGACTGTCGGACAAGCCCGAGAGCGACTATGGTCCCCGCCAGTCGGGCAACGACCTGGCGGGCCTGATCGCCGAGCTCGCTCTGGACAGGCCGCACCTGGTGGGCCACTCCATGGGCGGCGAAATCTCGTCCAACTGTGTGGCGGATCATCCCGGGCTGGCCCGCAGCCTGGTGGTGCTGGATTCCGGCTTTATCTCCAACAACGGAGCCTATCGCGGCTCGTCGCAGAATGCCGCCGAGCGCATGGCCCGCTCCCGTGAGGGCGTGGCTCAGATGCGCGCCCTGGGCTTGGAGGGACTGCTGGCGCGACTGGATGCCGAGAGCCCCAACTGGCACGAGCTTGAGCGGGGCCCCTGGGCCGAGAGCAAACTGCAGGTGACCCCGGAATACGGGCGCTTTTTCGCCCAGGACAAGCGTCCCTGGCAGGAGATCTTTGCCGCCATCGACTGCCCCATGCTGCTCATGGTGGCCGAGCCACATCTGGGCTCGCACACCCAGTGGGAGGCGGCGGTGCAGGCCACCGGCATCTGGC
>JAAYED010000313.1 GCA_012728955.1 Chloroflexota bacterium | reverse complement strand
GGGCATACAGCCCCGAGATCTCAGGCACCGAAAAGCCGATGGAGTTTGCCTTCCTGAATGGCATACTCGCCAGCGCCCAGTTTCCGCCTCACGATCCCTGGCTCTCGGGCTACAGCATCAGTTACTACTATCTGGGTTACGTCATTGCCGCTCTGTTGACGCGCCTTTCCGCCCTGCCGTCGGAGGTCACCTTTAACCTGATGGGCATCAGCCTGGTGGCGCTCACGGTGAGCGGCGCGCTGGCGCTGGTCTACGATTTGCTGGCCAAGCCCCAAAGGAACATTGCTGCGGACGGCGATCGCGCCACCGGGTATGGGCTGCTGGGAGCCCTGCTGGTGGCATTCATGGGAAATCTGGAGGGCGTCCTGGAGCTGATCCGGGCCCGTGGCTGGGGCAGCGACGGATTCTGGGGATGGTTCGACGTGCGCAACCTGACGGCGAGCGTTCCCAGCCATACCTGGTACCCGGAGGATATGTGGTGGTGGTGGCGAGCCTCCCGGGTGATCCACGACCGCAGCGTGAGCGGAGCCACGCAGGAGGTCATCTCCGAGTTTCCCTTCTTTTCCTTCTTATTGGGAGACAATCACCCGCACGTCCTGGCCATGCCCTTTGTGCTCCTCGCGCTGGCATGCGCACTGAACGTGCTCAAATCCAGCGCCAGCACGGACAGTACTGGAAGTTCGGAGGATGCCCCCACTGAAGGGCCACAAGCCTGGCACCTGAGACGCAGCGACCTCGCGCTGTGGGGGGTATTGGTGGGCTCGCTGATATTCTTGAACACTTGGGACTATCCCATCTATCTCGGGCTGATGGCAGCCTGTATCGCCATCGGACATTACCGACACCGAACCCGTAACGCCCGCTGGCTGCTGGAGAGCCTAGACGGGATACTGGGGCTCGCCTTTGTCAGCGTGTTGATCTACCTGCCTTTTCTGCTCAGTCTGCGCTCACAGGCCGGCGGGATAGGGATTGTTCCCGAGCACATCAAAACACAGTGGCAACAGTTCCTGCTGATGTTTGGCGTACAGCTCTGGCTGGTGATGGGCTACCTTGTTGCCTTGGGTTGGCGCTGGATCCGTGAGACATCTACCCGCCCCCCAATCAGTGCTCTCATCTGGGTGATCGCGGTGACGGTGGCAGGCGTGTATGCCACGACCTTTGGCTGGTGGACCGCGGTACTCTGCCTTGTGCCACTGGGCATGGCGGGGGCGATGCTCCTCTGGCAGATCGCCAGCGCATCCAAAGCCCCTGCCGATGAGCAAGCCCCAGCGAGTATCCTCCCCCTGCTGATGGTCACGGCTGGTCTGCTGCTGGTGTTGGCGGTCGAGTTTGTGTACTTGCGCGACGTGTTCGATTCGCGCATGAATACCGTCTTCAAGTTCTACTATCAGGCTTGGCTCCTGCTGAGCCTTGCCGGAGCGGCGGGGCTGGCTCAGGTGATCGCTTTGATCAAAGGGGCTAAGAGAGCCCTGCGAAGGGTGGGCCAGGCGTGGCTGGTGATCTCGGCCCTTTTGATCGCATCCGGCATGAGCTATACGCTGGCGGCCGCAGTCAGCCGTGCCGGTGCCTTTCGCGGAAGCGCCACGCTGAACGGCACGGCGTATGTCAGTGCCCAACGACCGGACCAGGCCGCGGTGATCAGCTGGCTGCGAACAGAGGCCAAGCCTGATGCCATCATTGTGGAGGCAGTGGGGGGGAGTTACACCGCGCAGAGTTGGGTGTCGGCCCATACAGGGTTGCAGAGCCTGTTGGGCTGGGCGGGGCACGAGCGACAGTGGAGAGGCAGCGGCGAGCTGCCGGCAGAGCGCGAAGCGATCGTCGAAGCTATCTATGCCGGAGGAGACCCTGCCGCCACCCGTCGACTCCTGGTGGAGCATGGCGTAGACTATGTGCTTGTTGGCCCCGAGGAGCGCGACCGCTATCATATCGGCGAGCAGACGCTCGCCCTGTTGGACGGATTGATGGTGCGGGCGCTGCAGAATGAGGAATACATCGTTTATGCGCGCACCTGGTGAGGAGCTGGCCTCGACCGGAGGATACAGCACTGAGAATTGCTGTACTGTGGCGGCGACCCCGTCCGCAGCGGCAGGCTCTGTCCTGACCGTGGAGCGTGGCCTGTATGTGATGATCGCCATCGCGGCACTGGCGGTACGTCTGATCCGACTGGGAAGTGCTCCCCTGTTGTACGAAGAGCTGCCCACGGCGCTCGCGGCAACACAGTTGCTGCGCGGACTGCCCATCGCCACGCAGGATTATTTGCCCCTGTTGCTGAACGGGCAATTGGCATTCCTCACCCCGCACACCAGCACCACCAGCGTGCGACTCTGGACGGCGCTGTGCGGTGGGCTCTTGCCGCTGCTGGCGTACCGTGAACGGCAGTGGCTGGGACGGATCGGTGCGCTCGCGGCAGCCGGATTCACGGCCTTTTCTCCCACCTGGGTGTACGCCGGACGTACCGCCGATGGCGCCGTTGTAGCTGTGACACTCTCCCTGCTGGGCATGGGCCTCCTGCGTCGAGCCGATAACGAGTCGCCCCGGCGCGGGCTGGTCGGGATGGCACTGCTGGGTTGTGCGTTGACCGCCGGTCCGCAGAGCCTGAGCATTTTTGTGGCCGTCCTCGGGGCCGCGTTGCTGAGTGGACAACTCGCCACAATGAAACGGGTGCTGGGCCAGCGGGCAGCCATTGCCGGCCGCCAGGTGCCCGTCCTGGCGGTACTGGGGCTGACTTGGGCCCTGGTCAGCACAACCTTTCTGCTGCTCCCCGGCGGGATTGGCGCCGGCATCGAGCTCATCGCGCGCTGGTTTGTCGCTGCCGACCAGGCTTCCAGCCCACCCCTGCTACAAGCCGTTCTGGTGCAGGCCGTCTATGAGCCTGTGGTACTCGTGCTTGGCTTGTATGGGCTGGTCACCGGAAGCTTGCAGCGCAAGCAACCCGAGCGCATGCTCGGTTGGTGGCTGTTGATCGCCCTTTTGCTGACCACACTGTTCGGCCACCGCTCCGCCCAGTGGACGATTACCTTCTCTCTGCCGCTGACACTTCTCGCGGGCCGTGCCGTGCAGCGCCTTGTGGAGAGCGGCAGCTGCGCACTGGATCGGTACGGTGCCACCGCATTGGCAGCCGGGGCCGTGTTTGCGACCTTGACCCTGGTGAGCACGGCCAATGCGCTGAGGGCGCCCAACCTGGCTTGGATGGCGTGGCTCGGGCTGGCACTGCTGCTGGCGACCCTGGTCGCTTACGGGATCTGGTCCACCGGCCGGTCGGCGATGAAGGTGGCAGTGGCGCTGCTGCTGTGTGGGACGCTGGCACTTTCCCTGCGGGGCACTGTGGCACTCGCCTGGGATCGAGCGCGCGACCCGTACGAGCCGCTGCTGAGGGACTCGGTATCCGCACAGGTCGGCGAGCTGGAGCCGCTGCTCCAGTCGCTGTCCGTCACCTATAGCGGCGATCCGCGCAGTGTGTCTGTCGTGTATGAACAAGCGCTGGAGCCGTATCTCGCCTGGAGCACCCGCGAGTACCCCAATGCACGCTCCACCGTGCGCGTGAGCGAGCACTCTGGGGCTCCGATCCTGATCAGCACAGCCCGTGCTGATGGGCAGGGGCCTGCGGGCTATGTGGTTCAAGGTTTGATCCTGCGGGATACGCTGCCTACGGGCGGTCGTTCGGTTACGCAAGCGATACAGTGGCTGCTGCAGCGTCAGCGCGGGCCAGTGGCCACGGATGAACAGATACAAATCTGGGTCAAGTTACAATCTGGGGGACAAGATGGAGAGTAGCCTGCCAGTGAACGCCAACGGGACGGAGCAGGCCGTCGCATGGCTCGACCGGCCCCTCATCCCCGGGGTGCGGATCAGCCGTTCCACCGTCATTTATCTCTGCCTGATGGGCTTTATCGTGTTTACCAGGCTGTGGGATCTGGGATCCCGCAGCTACAGCCACGACGAGAGCATTCATGCCTGGGAGGCGTGGAAGCTGTTCAGTGGCCGAGGCTACACGCACAGCCCGGTGTACCACGGGCCTTTTCTCTATCACGTCACGGCACTGGTATATGCCCTGTTTGGCGATACGGACGTCACCGCCCGCCTGGCAACATCCCTGGCCGGCATCGCTCTCGCTTTTGTCCCACTGGCCATGCGGCGCTGGCTGGGGACGCGGGGCATGCTGATGGCGACGCTGCTGATGGCCATCTCGCCGGTGCTGATGCACCGCTCCCGCTACATTCGCCACGATCAATTCACCATTGTCTTTAACCTGATCCTGATCGTCGCCAGCCTGCGCTATCTCGAGGATCGCAAGCCTGCCGGCCTGTACGCTATTGCCGCAGCGCTCTCTCTGGGATTCACCGGCAAGGAGACCACGTTCATCCTGTATGCGATTCTGGGCACTTTTTTGGCAGGGCTCTTGGCCTACGAATGGCTCACCTCGCGCAATCGCCACCTGCGAGCGCTCATGCAGTTGCCCCTGTTCGATCTGATCGTGCTGATCGGCACATTGATCCTGCCCTTTGCCTCGCCTCTGGTGGTGCAATTGCTCGGCCGCAACCCGGTCGATTACACTCCCGGCGGAATGGCCGTGTCGTTGGGCATCGCCGTGGTCATGTTTGGAATCGGCGCGGGCATCGGCCTCTGGTGGAACCCCCGAGTGTGGATCCTTTCGGCAGGCATCTTCTGGGGCATCTTTTTCCCGTTCTTTACCACGATGTTTACCAACGGACGGGGGGTGGCCACCGGCGTGGTGGGGCAGCTGGGCTACTGGCTGTCGCAGCACGGAGAGACACGAGGCGGCCAGCCATGGCACTATTACCTGGTGCTCATTGCCGTTTACGAGTTTCTTCCCGCGCTGCTCTCCCTGGGCGGCCTGGTGCACTTTGCGCGCCGGGGCGACACGTTG
The DNA here is from genome assembly GCA_012728955.1 of Chloroflexota bacterium. Classification (GTDB taxonomy): domain Bacteria; phylum Chloroflexota; class Anaerolineae; order UBA1429; family UBA1429; genus JAAYED01. The sequence goes on along the minus strand of JAAYED010000313.1, from coordinate 1,583 downwards.
GCGCAGCGCCGAAGTGTCCGTGGGGAGCGCCCTGCACCCTTCCTGCCCTTTTTAGCCTATTGGCTGTTGACCTCGATCGCTGTGTACAGCTGGGCCGGTGAGAAGATGCCCTGGCTGCTGCTGCACATTGCGGTGCCCATGACGCTTTTGGGAGGCTGGGCTCTGGCTCATCTGGTGGAGATGGACTGGCGCGGGCTTGTGCGCCAACATGGAGTCTGGCTGCTGTTCCTCATCCCGCTGGAGCTGCTCGTGCTGGGAAAACTGGCCACCCTCAGGCCCAGCCTGGGTACCAGCAGCGAACAACTCTACACAACCATGCTCTGGCTGGTCACCCTCGCCACGGGCCTGGGATTGGGAGCTCTGATCGGCTCGATTCTGGGCCGCCAACGACCGGGCGATGGCCTCCGCCTGACAGGGCTTGCTCTGATGGTGCCGCTGGCAGCCTTTACGTTGCGCACGGCACTGGTGCTCTCCTTTGTCAATGGTGACTCGGCACGGGAGCTCATGGTCTATGCGCAGGGGGCGCCCGAGACGGGTATCATCGCCCGGGACTTGGAGGACCTCTCGCGCCGGTTGACGGGCGGACTGGATCTGAGCGTTGCCCATGACAGCGAAACCAGCTGGCCCTTTGTCTGGTATCTCCGCAACTATCCCAACGCCACCTACTTTGGGAAGGCACCCTCCGGTCCCCTGGATGCAGATATTGTGCTCGTCGGCGTCTCCAATGAGGAGGCCACCAAGCCATTTCTGGCTGAGGGTTATACCCGCAGTGAGCACCGGCTGATATGGTGGCCCTATCAGGACTGGTACATGCAGATGACGCCCGCCTCGCTGTGGAAGGACCTCACTTCAGCGGAGGGTCGCACAGAGTTGTGGAAAATCCTGGCAAGCCGAGAGTGGCCTCGCGCCCTGTCAGATTGGCCCTATGAGGCGCGTTTCGCCATGTACACCAGCCCGCAAGTCGCCGGTAGACTGTGGCAAGGTGCTCCACTGGCACTGGGGCAATCCCACGGGGAGGCTGACGCCTATCTCGATCGCTGGGTCGATCGCAGCGCCCTGCTGGCCATCGGCCAGTCCGGCAGCGGCAACGGCCAGTTGAACGCGCCCAAGGGTATCGCCCTGGACGCCCAAGGGAATCTGTACGTAGCCGACAGCCAGAATCATCGCGTACAGGTGTTCGACCCACAGGGACAGTTTGTGCGCAGTATGGGCTCCCAGGGGAGCGAACTGGGTCAGCTGCAGGAGCCCTGGGGTGTGGCGGTGTGCGATGACGGAACGGTGTATGTAGCCGACACCTGGAACCACCGCGTGCAGGCCTTTGACAGTGCCGGAAACCCGTTGCTCGCCTGGGGCATCTTTGGGCAACCTACCGAGGGGGGCGATCAGGCGCACACGCTGTATGGTCCCAGGTCGATCGTCTGCGACGAGCAGAATAACATTTACATCACCGATACGGGCAACAAGCGTGTGCTCAAGTATACCGGTTCTGGAGAGCTGATCGCATCGGTGGGGAGCCCCGGCACTGGCAACGCTCAGTTTCTGGAGCCCGTCGGATTGGCCCTGGATGACACTGGGCGGCTGTT
>JAAYED010000312.1 GCA_012728955.1 Chloroflexota bacterium | reverse complement strand
TGCAGTAGACGCCAGCTGGTCCATGGCCGCCGCCGAACGCATGCTGGCAACCAAAGGCGCCATTATGTCCTTGCTGGTGGACGCCTACCAAAAGCGTGACATGGTGGCCATGGTGTCCTTTCAGAAGGATCGCGCCTATCTGGTACTGCCCCCCACCTCCAGTGTAGAGCGGGCCAACAGCGCCCTGCAAGAGATCCCCGTAGGCGGCAAGACGCCCCTCGCCGCCGGGCTGTTGCTGTCCTACCAGGTGATCGAGCGTGAACTGAATCAAAACCCCGAGATTGCCCCGCTGCTGATCCTGCTCACCGATGGAGCCGGCAACGTCTCCCTCACGGGTGCGCCTCCCCGTGACGAGGCGCTGATGATCGCGGACATGTTCCACGACAAGCAGTTCCGCTCGGTGGTGATCAACACCGAACACGAATCCCTGGATCGCGGGCTCGCCCGAGAGCTGGCGGACCGGCTGGCCGGTCCCTGCTATTCGCTGGCGGACATTCGGGCGGACAATTTGTACGAGACGGTACGACAGGAACTGGACCGATGACGGACTCCTCCCTCCGCAAAGGGCGCCGTCAACAGTATGCGGCCGATGGCCTGCTGCTGCTGGTAACCGCCGTCTGGGGCGGCACCTTTGTGATGGTCAAGGATGCCGTCCAGGGATATCCGGTCTTTGCCTTTCTGGCGCTGCGCTTTGCGATCGGCCTGGCAGTGCTGTTGCTGATAGGGGGACGGCGTTTGCGGAACCTCTCGCGCGCCAACCTGGGCGCCGGCGCGCTGGCAGGGCTGTTTCTTCTGGCGGGCTATGCCTTTCAGACGCTGGGGCTGCAGTACACCAGTGCTTCACGGGCCGGCTTTATCACCGGGCTCAGCGTGGTGCTGGTGCCGCTGCTGGCGGCCCTTGTGGTACGAGAAAAGCCGGGCGGCGCCACCTGGGTCGGGGTGGCGCTGGCTACTGCCGGCCTGGCGTTGTTTACTTCCTCGGGCTCACTGGCCTTGAGCAAAGGGGACCTGTTGGTGCTGCTGGGAGCATTGGGCTTTGCAGGGCACATCATCACCGTCAGCGTCGCCTCTCCTCAGGCGGATCCCATCGCCCTCACCACGGTGCAACTGGCGGTGGTTGCGCTGGTCAGCAGCATCATCGCCGCTCTGGCGGACCAGTGGACGAGGCCTGGCCCCTACACCTGGTGGGCTGCGCTGTTCACCGGCGCCTTGGCCACCGCCATCGCCTTTGCCCTGCAGACCTCCATGCAGCGCTTTACGCCCGCCTCTCACACCGCCCTGATCTTTGCGGCCGAACCGGTATTCGCGGCAGTATTCGGTGTGCTCTTTGGGGACGATCAACTGACCACACGCCTGGTCACCGGCGGCCTGCTGATCCTTCTGGGTTCGCTGGTCAGCGACATCAGTTGGAGCCAGCGCACCGCCACGATCCTCTCGCGCTTTCTGGCGCCTCACTATACCCTGGCCATGGGCCTAGCCCTGTTGGGCTTGAACGACCCCGATGGTTGGCGCCACGGCCTCAAGTGGGTAGCTTTTATAGGCCTGCTATCCCTGCTTCCCCTATTGGGTGTATTCACGTATGCTCTACGTAACGGCACCATCAGCGACTGGCACATCTCTGACAGAAAGCAGCGGCTGAAACCGTTGCTGGTTGCAGCGGGTCTACTGTTTGGCAGCCTGCCCGCGGTACTGCTCTACCTCTTTGAGGGGCCGTCCGTTCTCTTTACTGCAGCGGTTGCCGCGCTGGGGCTGATCGTCGTCAACTTGATCATCACCGCCTTTTGGAAGATCAGTCAGCATGTGTCCGCTACGGCACTGGTGACAACGCTGGTTGCCGCAAACTTGGGGCTTCCCTTGGCCTTGGGCCTCTTGCTCATCCCGTTGGTGGCTTGGGCGCGCATTCGGGTGGCGGCTCACACGCCCCTGCAGACAGTGGCGGGGGCAGCTACGGGTGCCACAGTGGCACTGATCACGCTGGCGGTGCTCGGCGTTCACTGAGGTTCAGCCTGAGCGCAGGTGGAACCACGATCATTTGGCCGGCGTCCATTGGATGACTCGCCCATCGCTTTATTGTATGGAGGTGAACCATGAAACACCCCGCTACTCCTCTCGCCCTGGCACTGATTGTCGTGATGCTCTTGGTCATTGCCTTACCGGGCATGGGCCAGCGCGCTGCAGCGGCAGGACCCGCAACGCCTACGGCGGTGCGCAGTCGCACCGTCACACCCACTGTGGAGCCGAGCGCCACTGAGCCAGAGGAAGAGGCCGAACCCACCGAAACCCCCACTGATGAACCAACCGCCACACCGGTACCCACCGATGTGCCCACCGCTACACCAACAGCCACCCAAGGCGAGAGCACAGAAGACGAGGAGGGTATGGACACCATGTTGGAGGCTGGCCCAGCCACACAGCTGGAGCTGACCATATACAGCCAGGGACTCGGACTGGTACGCCAGGTCCGATCCGCTGATCTGTCGCGCGGCCTCAACGAGCTCCGCATCAGCGAGATCCCCCGACGGATACTGCCGGCCAGCGTGTTCATCACCCCGCTGGACAACCGCTCCGAGACGACACTGATCGAACAGCGGTTTGACTATGACGTGGTGAGCGCCGAGAACCTGTTAGGGCGTTATGTCGATCAAACGATCACGGTGCTGACAGTGCCAGGAGAGTCCATCACCGGGGTGTTGCTTGCCGCCGCCGATGATCTGGTGATCATGACCGACTGGGGTATCGAGATTGTTCGTGCACCCCAGGTGCAGCAGATCTCGCTGCCGGCACTGGCACAACCTCCGCTTACACGCCCCACCTTGACGTGGCTGCTCGATGCCCCCAGAGCCGGTACACACGAGTACCGCCTGTCGTACCTCACCGAGGGGCTCGCATGGCAGGCAGACTATGTCGCCATGCTGCAGGAGGGCGAACAAGCTCTTGACCTTCAAAGCTGGGTCAGCATCCGAAATGACAGCGGAGCCCCCTTTGCGGACGCCAAACTCAAGCTCGTGGCTGGCGACCTTCATGTGGTAGACCAAGCCCCGATGTACGCACCGGCGGCTGCTGCCAGGCCTGAAGCCGAGGCCATGGCGATGGACGCCGACATAGCCCAGCGTGGCTTGATGGACTATTACCTGTATGACATCGGACGACCCGTTTCGCTTAGCGATGCCCAGTCCAAGCAGCTCGAGTTCATGAGCGCACAGGACGTTGCCGTCGAGAAGCAGTATATCCTGGAGATTACCGGTGCGATCTGGGTACGCCCTGGCGACGCCGTTACCGAGGGCAGTTACTGGGCCAATGACACGGGGGACGTCCGCACGGTGCTGCAGATCGTTAACGACCAGGAGCACGGGCTGGGCATGCCGCTCCCCAGCGGCACTGTACGCCTGTACAAAGAGGATGTGGACGGCAGTCCGCTCCTGGTGGGTGAAGACACCATCCGGCACACTCCGGAGGGCGCCGAGCTCGAACTGAACCTGGGTAGCGCCGTGGATCTCGCAGGGGAGCGCAAACAGACACGCTTTCGCCAGCTGGGCGAACGCTCCTTGGAGGAGACGATCCAGATCACCCTGCGCAACTACTCGGAAGAGGATCGGACGATTCAGGTGATCGAGCATCTCTTCCGGGCGCGCGATGCCGAGATCAAGGAGGCCTCGGCAGAGTACACCACCGAGGATGCCAACACCATTCGCTTTGCGGTTGATGTCGAGGCGGGCGGAGAGGCCACCGTGACGTACACCGTTCTCTATCGCTGGTAAGCACTGTAACCAAAACGGGGGGTGCTCATGGCCATGAGCACCCCCCGTTCATTTCCAGTCCTAGCTGAGGATGGATCCCCCCACAAACTCGCGCAGCAGCGAGTTGCTCGGCACCAGCGCTGCGTCCAGAGGCTGCACCCAATGCAGCAGATTCAGCAGGCGTTCGGCCTCTGTAACCTCAGGCTCGGTGTGCGATACCCGTAACAGAAGCCTCTCCACAAAGGGCTTGAGCACAGCGATCTCGTACACCAACGCCGAATTGAACATGACATCGGCGTTCTCCTGATAGGGAAAGATGTAGCGCTCTTCGCCCTGGCGCACGCTGGGCCAACGACGCAAGGTCTCCACGGCCGAGATCCCACGGGTGGCATCGTCGCGCACCATGCGGCGGAGCAGGCGGTTATCCGTGGTACTGACCCGGTTGTGGCGATCCAGATTGAGCTGCGTCAAGGCTGAAACGTACACGCGAAAGATGCGTTCCTCGGGGATGCCCACCAACAACTCGGGATTGAGGCCATGAATTCCCTCAATCAGCACCAGCGCACCGGGCGAGAGCTGCACCTCCCGATCGGGGATGCCCCGCCCCTCGATAAAGTCAAAGCGTGGGATCGTCACCCTTTCGCCGCGCATCAAGGCCTGCACCTGCTGGTTGAACAGCTCCAGGTTGACCGCCTCGAGAGCCTCAAAGTCATAGGTGCCATCGGCGTTGACCGGTGTATCGGCGCGATCCACAAAATAGTCATCCAGGCCCAGCGCCAGCTGCTTGCGACTGTTGACCAACAGCTGCACGCCCAGGCGGCGCACAAAAGTACTCTTGCCGGATGAAGAGGGCCCTGCGATCAGCACCACCTGTACCGTGTCGCGGGCGAGAATGGCATCAGCGATGCGCGAGATCTGCTTTTCCTGCAGCGCCTCAGAAACCAGCACCGCCCGAGCCCCCTCGCCCCGCTGGATGACCTGATTGAGCGCACCCACATCCTCTATGCCCAGAATATCGAGCCAACTCCCGTACTCGCGAAACACCCCCATGAGCTTGGGATAACGTGTGTGGGACTCGAGCGGCAGCTGGTGCGCCGGTACCTCTGCCCGCAGGATGAACCCCGGAGGGCTTGATTCCAGCGTCAACGGCCCCAACCGACCGGTAGTGGGCAGCAAGGGACCGTACAGACAATCCACGGTACCTCGCAGAGCGTGTACCGTGATCTGTTCCTGCTCGTGGCCGCTCAGCAAGCGTACCTTGTCATCGTATCCCTGGGCTGCAAAGACCTCCACGGCGCGCGCCACCGGCAGCCTCTCGGCTGAAATCGGCAGATCCTGCTGGATGATCTGCTGCATGCGATCGCTCAGTGCATCCAGCTCCTCCTGGTTCAGCGTGGGGCGGCCGGTCACTTTACAAAAAAAGCCATCCAGCGTCACCGAGTGGTCGATGGTGGTGCGCGCCTCGGGATACAACTCACGCATCGCCACGAGCAAGACCAGGTGCGCAGTGCGCTGATAGATACGCAGCCCATTGCTGGTAAAAGTCGTGATCGGAGACACCTCCGTATCGCGCACAATGGGCTTGCCCAGCTCGACGATGTGCCCGTCGATCAGTCCCGCCACAATTTCTCTATTACCCGGCGCAGCCGCCTCGGTAAAGTCTTTCAACGGTGTGCCTACGGGTCCTCCAAAGGTGCGCCCATCGGGGAACCGAACATGCACATCGCTGCGAGGCTGGACTGCCGAGACGGGCAGCGCATGGACCGGCAAAGCTGAACAGCCCGTCATCGCGACTGCCCATAGCCCGTCTTGTACTGACGGTGCGCTCTTTCAACCTCCTCCGGAGGAATCTCTTGCAGATCTCCCAGTTGCTGGGCGTAAAACACCGTGCGGGCCACATCTTCCACCATCACCGCCGCCTTGACCGCGGCCTCGACCGAGGGCCCAATGGTGAACACACCGTGGCTTTCGATCAGGATGGCCGGACTGGACCCGATCGAACGCACCAGCTCCTCGCCAATGGCCTCACCGCCGATCTGACAGTAGCCTCCAAGTGGGATGGGCCCGCCGAACTCGTCCGCCATGGCCGTCAGAAACACGGGAATGGGGCGCCTTGCCGCGGCAAAGGCGGTGGCAAAGGTAGAGTGGGTGTGCACCATGCCAAAGACATCAGGACGGTGGAGATAGACATAGAGGTGCGTCGCCGCATCCACCGAGGGCTTGAGAGTGCCTCGGATGACGCGCCCATCCAGGTCGATGATGACCATATCCTCCGGGCGCATGTCCTCGTAGCGAACGCCACTGGGCTTGATGACCACGTACCCGCTGGCAGGATCACGTCCGCTGACATTTCCGCTGGTCCACGTTACCAACCCCGCCTTGGGGAGCATGCAGTTACCTTCATACACCTGCTGACGAAGTGTATCGAGAGACATGGAGCCTCCTTTTCTCGCTGTTGAATGCTGATTATCACTGCCGGCTGCCCTCTGTCAATCAACGCCGGGCAGCCCTTGAATTGCCCGATCCACCGTCGTATAGTCCAAGGGTATGATATGCTTCGCAGGGCAGTTGTGGAAGGAGAGTACAGCCATGACTAACGCAACCGCAGCTCCGGAACGCCGTCGCTTTCCCGCCCCAACGCCAAACGACACCCTAGTGTCGCCAGTAGTGGAGGGGCGCAGTATCACCTTTCGGCTGTATGCACCCGAGGCGCACACGGTGGCCTTGCGCGGAGACCTGGTGGAAGGAGAGCCCCGAGGGGGTTTTCAACGGGACCAACAGGGGATCTGGACGCTGACCCTGCAGGATGTTACCCCGGGTACCTATCGCTATCAGTACGTGGTCGATCAGGCTATTGTGCCCGATCCGCGTAACCCGATGATAAGCCCCACGCACACCACGGTGATGAACCTGGTACGGGTAACAGCGCCAGAGACGCTCTCTGAAGATACCACGGACGTGCCTCACGGGAGCATCGCCTCGGTATGGTACCCATCCCCCGTTTTTGGTGGCCACCGCCGCATGCAGGTGTACACGCCGCCAAAGACTCTGCGGACCAGCGGCGAGCTGCCGGTCCTTTACCTGCTGCATGGTGGTGGCGATTGCGACGCATCCTGGAGCACGGTGGGACGGGCTGGGTTCATCCTGGACAACCTCATTGCCACCGGCAGCGCCGTGCCCATGCTGATTGTGATGCCTTCGGGCCATGCCCCCGGCCTGCGCACCGGACCAGCGGGCTCGCCGGCCATGACGGCCAACCCCGCCAACGATCCCTTTACAGCCGATCTGCTGCAAGGGGTGATGCCCTGGGTGGAGGCGAATCTGGGGGCGGCTGCCTGCCCGGAGCGCCGTGCGCTGGCAGGACTATCCATGGGCGGTGTGCAGGCGGGCAATATCGGCATTGTGCACAGCCATCTCTTCCGTTACCTGGGCATTTTCAGCTCGGGGTGGTTCCCTGAGGTGCGTGCCGAGTTTGAAAGCACCCAGGGTGAGGCCATGCGCGCTGCGGCAGAGCGCTATCACCTGGTGTGGGTGGCCTGGGGCAGTACCGACATCGCGCGGCCCAATTCGCTGGCCATGCTCGAGATGTTCGACCGTCACGGCATCCGGTACACTGCCAGGGAGACCGGCGGGGGGCACACCTGGGCCAACTGGCGCGACTATTTGCGCGACATGGCGCCACTGTTGTTTCGATAGCACCCGTGGGGTGGAACAGAGCCAGGCGTAGCTTATTTCACTAGAGGGAGATCACTGTGACCGAGATCAAAGGTATTGTCGTTCCGTTGGTTACGCCCTTTAACGCGGACGAGAGCGTCGACGAGGGTGCACTGCGCACCATCGTGGACTATCTCATTGAGGCGGGGGTGCATGGCCTGTTTCCCTCCGGGAGCCAGGGCGAGCTGTACGCCCTGAGCGGTGATGAGAAGAAACGGGTGATGGAGGTCGTCATCGAGCAGGCCAATGGCAGGGCCTTTGTGATGCCCAGCACCGGCGCTGTCACCACCCGCGAGAGCATCGAATTGACCCAGTATGCTCAAAG
>JAAYED010000311.1 GCA_012728955.1 Chloroflexota bacterium | reverse complement strand
TCACCCTTGCCAAAGAGATGGGCATCCCCGTCATCGAGGGCCAGATCGCACGGGAGCAACTCTACGCGGCTGACGAGCTCTTTTTCGCCGGTACCGCCGCCGAAGTCTCGCCGATCCGCTCGGTGGACAGGCTCATCGTCGGAGCCGGCCATCGCGGGCCGGTCACCAAGGCTCTTCAGGATGCCTTCTTTGATATCGTCCAAGGGCGTGCGCCCGACCGGCACAACTGGCTCACACCGGTGAACGCCTGAGCCGACTCGGTGCCGCAGATAGCACACACAGCAGCCGGATCTCCGGCTGCTGTCTCTATACCGCGAGGGGCGAGAGGGTGCCTTCAACCCTGCCAACCTTTACAGGGTTCTCACAATGGGTAGAATAGCGGGTACGCACAAGCAAGCGGAGCTGTGGTCTATGGATCTTGAGCAGCAGGTACAGCAGGTTGTGCAGGGCGCGCTGGCAGAGGACGTAGGCAGCGGCGACGTCACCAGCGTCCCCATCATTCCTTCCACCACACGGCTTGACGGCGTGTTTCTCGCCAAGGAACGGGGCGTGCTCGCTGGACTGGATATAGTCCGTGAGGTGTTTCGCCAGGTAGATCCGGCGATCGTCTTTACCCCTCGCCTGCAGGATGGCGACCCCTTTGAGGCTGGCGATGTGCTGGCTACGGTGTCGGGCAAGGGCCCCGGCATCCTGATCGGAGAGCGCGTAGCCCTGAATTTCCTGCAGCGCATGTCCGGCGTCGCTACCATGACGCGCACCTATGTCGAGGCAACAGCGGGAACGTCCACTCGCATCCTCGACACGCGCAAGACCATGCCGGGGCTGCGCCTTCTGGACAAGTTGGCGGTGCGCCTGGGCGGTGGCACCAACCACCGAGTGGGCCTGTTTGATATGGTCTTGATCAAAGACAACCACATCGAGGCGGCGGGAAGCATTACCGCCGCGGTGGAGCGGGTCCGTCAGGCTGGCATCGACCTGCCCATTGAGGTCGAGATCGACTCGTTGGATCAGCTGGACGAGGCCATCGCAGCAAAAGTCGATCGCATCATGCTCGACAACATGGACACCGAGACCATGCGCCGTGCCGTGGTGCAGGTTGCGGGGCGGGTCGAGCTGGAGGCCTCGGGCGGTGTGACCCTGCCACGGGTGGCCGAGATCGCTGCCACCGGCGTCGACTTTATCTCGGTGGGCGCACTGACCCATTCGGTCAAGGCCCTGGATATCAGTCTCGATTTGCACATGGATGTCTCCCACCAGCAGAACTGCTCCCCCTGTGCGGAGAGCACAAGGGCACAAACAACGGCCAGCGCGCCCAGGAGCCATGCCGAGCTGGTGGCCGCTACTGCATCTTTACGGGCAGGGCTGGGGTCACAGGTCACCATTCTGGCCCACCATTACCAGCCGGATGACATTGTCCAGTTTGCCGACTATACCGGTGACTCGCTGGAGCTCTCACGGCACGCCGCCGAGGTCAGCTCGCCCTGCATTGTGTTCTGTGGGGTAACCTTTATGGCCGAGACGGCAGCGGTGCTCTGCAGCCCCGAGCAAACGGTGATTCAGCCGGCCGCAGAGGCTGTCTGTCCCATGGCCGAGATGGCCGATGTGGAACAGGTGCGGCAGGCCTGTGATGCCCTGGAATCGGTGTGGGAGCGGGTGATCCCGATCACCTACCAGAACTCGAACGCCGACGTCAAGGCATTGGTGGGCGCCCGGGGTGGGGCGGTGTGCACCTCTTCCAACGCCCGGCGCATTTTCGAATGGGCATTCTCTCAGGGCGGCCGGATCCTGTTTGTGCCCGACGAGCACCTGGGCACCAACACCACTCTCGACCTGGGGATTCCTCGCTCCGAGCTGGGCATCTGGGATCCTCTGCGGCCGGCCGATCCAGAGACGTATCGTAATTGCAGGGTGGTGGTGTGGCGCGGCTTTTGCTCGGTACACACCGGCTTTACGGTTGCCGACGTAGAGCGCATGCGCCGGGCCCATCCCCAGGCCACGATCATCGTTCACCCCGAGTGCCCCCGGCCAGTTGTAGAGGCCGCCGATGCCTCGGGCTCTACCGCTTATATCATCCGCGCCGTTGAGCAGGCGCCCGCAGGGGCCACCATTGTGGTGGGTACCGAGTGCAACCTTGTTGACCGGCTGGCTGAGCAACACCCGGACAAGCGCGTGTTGCCCCTTGCGCGACGCGCCTGCGCCGCCATGGCGATGACGCGACTGGCCGACCTCTACCGCGTTCTGGAGGGTTTGAGTCGCGGAGAGGTGACCAATGTCGTGACCGTGCCTGCGGATGTGGCCGCAGATGCACGGCTCGCCCTGGACAAGATGCTCCAGTAACGCTGCTACGAGGACGGTATCTGACATGCCCACGAACGAGACGCTGCAGTGCGATGTCCTGATTATCGGAAGCGGTATCGCCGGCGCCACAGCGGCGCTGAACCTGGCGGAGGATGAGAATCTGCGGATCGTCATGCTCACCAAGTATGACGATCCGTTGGAATCCAACACCTACTATGCCCAGGGCGGAATCATCTATACCGGTGAGGAGGACTCGCCAGAGCAGCTGGCAGAGGACCTGACTCGGGCTGGAGACGGCATCAACAGCCGCGAAGCAGTGGCCATCCTCTCACACGAGGGACCGCGGCTGGTACGCGAGTTGCTCGTAGACAAGTACAAGGTGCCCTTTACGTTGACGCCAGAGCACAAGCTGGAGCGTACCCGCGAGGCTGCCCACTCCACCAGCCGCATTCTGCACGTCAACGATGCCACGGGGCGCGCCATACAGCACAGTCTGGTATCGGCACTGCTCCAGCAGCCCAACATCCAGATCCTGACCCAATACACGGCCATCGATCTGCTTACGCCGGCCCACCACTCGCTGAACCGCTTGGCCATCTATGAGCCTCTCTCCTGCGTGGGCGTCTATGCCTATGACCATGAGACAGGGGCGGTGCGCACCATCCTCGCCAAGACCACCATCCTGGCCTCGGGCGGACTGGGGCAGATCTTTTTGCATACCACAAACCCCGAGGGCGCCACGGGCGATGGCCTGGCCATGGCCTACCGGGCGGGGGCGCGCATCATCAACGCCGAGTATGTCCAGTTTCACCCGACAACCTTTTACGATCAGGGAAGCGCCCGCTTTCTGATCAGCGAGGCGCTGCGGGGCGAGGGCGGTCTGCTGCTCAACATCCACGGCGAGCGCTTTATGCCGCGCTACGAGCCGGAATGGCGCGAGCTGGCACCGCGCGACGTGGTGGCCCGCAGCATCCATCGCGAAATGCTGCGCACCGGCAGTGACCACGTTTACCTGGACGTGGCCTCCACCATGACACCGGAAACTATCCGCGATCGGTTCCCCAACATCTATGAGAGCTGCCTGCAATATGGCGTGGATCCCACCAAGGAGCCCATTCCCGTGGTGCCTGCTGCTCACTATTTCTGCGGCGGCGTGTGGGTGGACTCTTGGGCGCGCACCAGCCTGCAACATCTGTACGCCGTGGGTGAAGTGACCTGTACCGGCGTGCACGGCGCGAATCGACTGGGAAGCTCGTCACTGCTGGAGGGGTTGGTCTGGGGTACCCGCGCCGCCCGCGATATCCGTTGGCAGATCCACGGTATGGACGCACCGGACGCCTCGGTGATCCCCGATTGGGAGGCCACGGGCACCGATCCTTCGGACCCGGCGCTGATCCGGCACGACATGCAGACCATCAAGCACTCGATGTGGTACTACGTAGGGCTGGTGCGCAGCCGCCGCCGTTTGGAACGGGCGCTGCGCGATCTCAACAACCTGAGCCAGGATATCGACGCTTTTTACCGCACAACGCGCGTCGATCCGCAACTCATCAGCCTGCGTAATGCCGTGCTGGCGGCCCTGATTGTGGCCCGCGCAGCTTGGGAAAACCGCGAGAGCCACGGTTGCCACTATCGGGAGGATTAAGAGAGGCTAGCGACGGCGGCCCAGCAGGGTCAGGATCTCGCTGTTGACCAGCGCCGGCTGGTCAACCTGCAGCAGATAGCCAGCGCTCTGGACAATGCGCGAGCGTCCATCAGCGAAACGCTCCGCCAGTGCCTCGGCCTCGTCACAGGCTTGATCCTCTGCACCACAGAGGATCAAGGCGTGCTGCCGCAGCTCGGGTATGGCCTCGGGCAGATTGTCGTCGGGCACCGAGATGGCCACCAGACGCATGGATTCCGCGCTGCCCATCACATGTGCCGATTCCAGTGCCGACTCCAAGTATCCATCCGGGAATCGGTTCCTGTCGACGACCATGGAAAGGCGCTGCGAGCGCCAGGCCGGTCCACCCGTCTGCAGCATCCACGCCAGGGCCCTTCCAATGGTCGGCTGGCGCATGATCAAGCGCCACAAAGGCCCTGAAGGCGTTTCGATGGCGGGCGAGATCAGCACCATGCCGTTCACAAACTGGGGCTGCTCGTGCGCCAGCTGCATCACCACGCCTGCCCCTGAACCGTGGCCAACCAGCGTCGCCTGATCAAGACCGAGCTGATTCAGCACCTGAGCCAGCACGCCGGTATGCGCGCGGAACGTTGCCGTGGGCTCTGTCAGACGATAGGAATGGCCATAGCCCGGCAGATCGATGGCTACCACGTAGAGCCCTTCACTTGCCAGGGCAGGTGCATTCGCCTCCCAGATGGTGGACCCCTCAATCAGGTCGCCATGGACGAGCACCACGGTAGGATTGCCAGCCGAGCCCCACGTGCGATAGTAAACCGGTTGCTCCCCTGCCCATGCCCAATTGCCATCCTGCGTATTGTCTTGGAGCGCGGCCGTCTCCCACATCGGCAGCATCACGGCGCCAAATCCGCCCAGGAGGATCAACAGCAAGAGCGCGAACAGGACGCCCGCCAACAGGGCGTTCCACAGGTAGCGGAGCAATAGTCGTAAGGGCCTCACTTGTGATATCCTCACGCTGTTCCAGTACTTGGGGGCGCCGTGCACCCTGCGGTGCACAAACCCCCACACCGCCGTGCATTTTAGCATGCCGACACCGCCTGAGCAACCGGCCATGGGCAAGCACTACCCTGTTGCCCAGCGACCAACAGCCCAATGGGAGAGAACATGAAACTCGTTACCGTTGCAGAGATGAGGTCGATCGAACAGCGTGCCAACGAGGACGGCTACCCCTTTGCGACCATGATGGAGCGTGCCGGGGCAGCATTGGCGGCGGTGGTGCAGCAACGCGCGCCCCGTGCAAGCAGAATCCTGGTGCTGGCCGGGCCGGGGAACAATGGCGGCGATGGGCTGGTGGCAGCGCGCCTGCTGGCGCAGGGTGGGTTCGCCGTTCAGGTGTGCCTCTGGCAGCGGCAGGGGCTGGAAAGCGACGATCTGTATGCGCAGGCCACCTCTGCGGGTGCCAAATTCTTCCAATGGACGGACGCGACAGCCTTGAACAGACTGAACGAGGCTGTGGAACACAGTGACGTGATTGTTGATGCACTGTTGGGCACCGGTTTTCACGGCTCTCTACGTAACGGCGCCGATGCGCTGCTGCTCGCCGTCCAGACAGCCCTCACGCGCCGCCGCACTCTCGCAGCGCCGCTGCTGCAGCCTGTCGAGCCCGGCGCTGACTGCCCGGACGAGGCTGCCCCGGCGCCCCGCCCGCTGGTGGTGGCCGCGGACCTCCCCTCAGGCATGGAGGCAGACAGCGGTGCCATTGCAGAACAGGCCCTTGTCGCAGACGTCTCTGTGGCCTTTGGGTTTGCCAAGCGCGGCCACTTGCGCCAGCCCGGCGTCGACGCTGTGGGACAGTTGATTGTCGCAGATATCGGCGTCTCTCCGAACTATGCCAGTGCGGTGGCCACCGCAGTCACAACGCCCGCCGAGGTCAAAGAGTGCCTCCCTCCACGCCGATCTGACGCGCACAAGGGGACCCACGGCAAGGTGCTGGTGATAGCGGGCTCGGCCAACTATGTGGGCGCACCCGGCCTGGCGGCACGGGCGGCCTACCGCAGCGGGGCGGGCCTGGTGACTCTGGCGATCCCCGCCGCCTTGCAGGCCCCTCTGGCGAGCCAACTGCCCGAGGCAACCTATGTAGCCATGCCCAGTGACATGGGCGTGATCGCTCCGCAGGCCATGTCTGTGCTGGCACAAACCTTGCCGGGTTACAGTGTGATGTTGCTGGGGCCGGGGCTCTCGCAGGAAAAGCCTGCCCGAGGGTTTGTCGAGGCCCTGCTTCAGCACGAGCGGCAGGGCGCTCGGACAACACTGGGATTCCTCCACCAGCCCCCGGCAGAACCGGCGTCTCTCGAGCTGCCTCCCACCGTGATCGATGCCGATGGGCTCAACATCCTGGCACAGATCCCCAACTGGTCCACTCTGTTGCCAGAAAACACGGTACTGACTCCGCACCCCGGGGAGATGGCGCGCCTGATGGGGGATGCCCCCTGGGCGCAGGAGAGCGATCGAGTGGAACAGGCGCGTATCGCCGCGGAACAGTGGGGCTGCACCGTCGTCCTGAAAGGTGCCTTCACGGTGGTGGCCTCTCCCGGCGAGGTTACCCAGGTGATTCCCTTTGCCGAACCGGCCCTGGCCACCGCGGGCACTGGCGACGTTCTGGCGGGCACCATCGCTGGCCTCATCGCCCAGGGGCTGAAGGGCCACGCGGCCGCTGCCTGCGGAGCGTATCTGCATGGGCTTGCCGGCCGGATCTGGGCGCAGGCCCACGGTTCCGCCGGACTGCTGGCCGGGGAGCTGGCCGATCTGCTGCCAACGGCACGACAAAGAGTTCTCCAAGCCTGAGCAAACGAGGCCCTGTTTGTGCAACAGGGCCTCGTCGTGATGCTCCAGCGCAGCGCAACCTGACTAGGAGGTCAGATCGATCGCCTGATCAGAGTCCTTGGGCGGCTGGAATTGCCGCAGCAGCTCTTCCTTGCGCCGCTCTGCCGCCAGTTTGCCTTCCTGCACGGCATCGGCTACGCGAGCACGCTGTTCCTCCAGGAACCCTTCGCCCCGGGCACGCAGCTCGTTGAGACGCGAGGGATCAAGATCCCACTCGCCAGCACGCTGCCTGAGCTCGATTCCCTTGTCAATCAGCTGCTGCCGGGTTTCCTCGCCCGACGTTGGCGCAAACAACAGCGCCAGCGCCGCGCCAACGAGCGTACCTGCAAAGAAGCCGGCGATAAAGTCTGCTCCCCCGCCTTCGTGTTTCATATGTCCGCTCCTTTGTAATGACGAACTAATCGAGTGGGTGCTCACCCTCACGCGGTGTGCGATGCTGGCCGCTGGCGGCACGCGTTCCGCGCAGCACCCCAAGTGCCTGACGCACGCCAACAGCCATGCTGTTGACCTTGATCAACGGACTCACCACCGTATCGCTCACCAGGTTGACCGTGCCGCCCACCCGTGTAGCAGTATCCTGGGTAGCTTCCAGAATAGGCGCCACCTCCTCCCGCAGCATGACCACCAGCCGCTTGACCTGCACGATCAACACTGCAAGGAGCACTGCAATGACCAGGGAGGCCACGGCCAACAGCACGATGGACAGATCCCTGACAATGTCCAGTACCACAACCAACCCCCGATCAACAAATCCGACCTGAGATTATTCTATCATATCCGCAGGGCCCGTACAACGACCATGCTCAGCAGGGACAGTAACACCGCGGGAATGATGTGTATCTGCCCCAACATCAGTCCGGACGAAAAGAACATACTTCCCAGAATCTGACCAATAAAAAAACCAATCACCGAGCAAAACCAGTACAAGACGGCCTGCTTGACCTGCGTGCCAGTGGCCAGGTGGAACAGTGCGGCGAGCAGCGTCGCGATGGTGGTGCCAAGCAGGACCAGGGGCGATGAGAACATGTCAGGCAGCCTCCTCCTTGTGCTGGTCGCTCTCTGTGCTGATGCACCCTCCCGCAACCACCTGATCGCCATTGTACAGCACAATACCCTGCCCAGGAGCGACGCCTCGTACAGGAGACTGAAACACGAACCTGGCTCGCTGCGAGTCCACCGGGTACAGGGTGGCGGGCACCGCTCTGGCGCGATAGCGTATCTGCGCAAAACCTGTCAACGGCGCAGCGGGCACCTCCCCCAAGACATAGTGCATGTCTACCGCCCCCACGTCCAGGCGATCCAGCTGCTGAACGGGACCCACCACCAGGGCGTTTCGCTCCCTGTCCAATGCCAGCACATACAGGGGCTGTGGGGCAGAGATACCTAAACCGCTTCGCTGTCCGACGGTATACAACGGCAGCCCCCGATGCTCGCCCAGCTGCACGCCCGCTCGATCTACGATGGGCCCGGGCAGCAGCGCCTCGGGCGCGTACTGTTGCAAAAAGCCGGCATAGCCCTGGCCTCGCAAAAAGCACACGTCCTGGCTCTCTTTTCGCTCCGACACAGGCAGCCCACGGCTGCGCGCCATGGCGCGCAGCTCGGCTTTGAGATGGTGGCCCAGGGGAAAAACCGTACGCGCCAGCTGACCCTGTCCCAGCCTGTAGAGAAAGTAGGATTGGTCTTTGCTGGAATCCACGCCGCGCCACAAGGTAAAGCGATCCCCCCGGCGCTCGATGCGGGCATAGTGCCCTGTGGCCAGCCGCTCGAACCCCAGAGACTGCACGCTGGCCAAGAGCGCTCCAAACTTGATCCTGTCATTGCAACGTAGACAGGGGTTGGGTGTTTGAGCGCGTGCGTACACCCCCACAAAATCCTGCAGGACCTCGCGCTCAAAGTCGGCGCGATGGTCCACCAGGTGATGGGGCACGCCCACCTGTGCGCACACCGCCTGCGCGCTGGCGATACCGGCCTGCTCAACACCCGACGGATCCTCCGGCAGCAGGCGCATCGTAACGCCAGCCACGGTTAAGCCCGCCTCATGCAAGAGTATCAGCGCCATGGCGCTGTCCAACCCGCCACTCATGGCCACCGCTATCGGCCCAGCCTGATCGGGCAGGAGGTCTCTCCTCATGGGTGCGTTCAGGCCGCGCCGCGCTGTGCATATAGAGGAGACAGGGAGCGCAACCGTTTCACCCCTGTACTCAGGATGGCGATTGCGCGGTCCACCTCGTCCTCGGTGGTGTAGCGGCTCAGCGAGAGCCGCAGGCTTCCGCGCACCCAGGGATCCTGGTACCCCATGGCGGTGAGCACGTGGCTGGCGCCTCCGCTGCCCGCAGAACAGGCAGAGCCGGTACTGGCCGCCACTCCCGAGGTGGTCAACTGCATCACCAGGCTTTCGCCATCGATCCCCATCAAAACAAAACTCGCATTGTTGGGCAATCGCCGAGTGGGATGCCCGGTGAGCTCCACATCCGGGATCTCCTTCAGGACCCCCTCCACGAGGCGATCACGCAGCTGCTGGACACGTTTCAAGACCTGGCGCTCCTGGGTTGCCAGCTCGATCGCTCGCGCAAGGCCCACGATGTAGGGCAGGTTTTCGGTACCGGAGCGCAGATGCATCTCCTGGCCCCCACCGGTCTGCATGGCCAGCAGCGGGGTTCCCCGTCGCACATACAATGCGCCCACACCTTTGGGTGCATGGAGCTTGTGGCCTGAGAGGGACAGCAGATCAACCCCCAGGGCATCCACATCGATGGGCACGTGGCCCACCGCCTGAACGGCATCGGTGTGCAACAGAGCTCCGCGGGCATGAACGATCCGACTGATCTCTTCCAGTGGCTCGATGGTGCCCACCTCGTTATTCGCCAGCATCACCGAAACCAGCGTAGTGTCATCCCGCAGGGCCCGCCCCACATCATCGGGGTCCACCAGACCATCATGATCTACAGGTACTTCGGTCACCTGGAAACCAAAGCGCGACTGCAGCTGCGCCAGCGTGTTGCCAACGGCATGGTGCTCGATGGGCGTCGTGATCAGATGCCTGCCCCGCTGCTCGCAGGCCCAGGCCACGCCCCGCAACGCCAAATTGTCGCTTTCAGTGCCACAACTCGTAAAGATGATTTCCTCGGGGCTGGCGCCAAGACCCTCGGCCACGCTTCTACGGGAGATGTCCAGGGCACGCCGTGCCTGAATGCCGGTGCGGTGCACACTGGAGGGGTTACCGAACTGCTCAGTAAAGTAGGGCAGCATGGCCTCCAGCACGCGCGGGTCCACCGCGGTGGTGGCTGCATTATCGAGATAGATCAGATCGCGCTCTGCCATTTCAGCTGTGTTCTCCCCGGACAGCTGGCAGCGCCTCGGTGGCCTGTCCGTTGCCCTCTGATGGTTGTGGTGCGGCAATGGCGGGAATGGGTTCACGGCCCATGTCGCCCAGCGACTTGCGTACCCTTGCCAGATCGTCTTCCAGACGCTTGATTTCGGACATCATGCGGCGGCACTGCTCAGCAACGGGATCGGGCAGTTCACCATGCGAGAGATTCTCGCAGGGGCTGGGTGAAAGGTGCGGTCCCCGGACTACTTGCGCCGGCACGCCCACCGCCGTGGAATCCTCAGGCACCGGCTTGATGACCACCGCTCCCGAGCCGATACGCGCATCGTGACCAATCTCCAGCGGGCCCAGAATGGTGGCGTTGGACCCGATCACCACACGATCGCCAATGGTGGGG
>JAAYED010000310.1 GCA_012728955.1 Chloroflexota bacterium | reverse complement strand
GAGCACCTGGTCAGCCTCAGCCAGGTACTCGGCCTCTTTGATCAACAGCTGGATCATCAGATGCTGCAGTGTGTTGCGCAGATCGTTGCACCAGGGGTGGTCGCAGGCTTCGAGATAGTCCGACTGGTACAGATCGATCGCGTTCATGCGGGCATAGTGCGCGCTGTACCCCTCCTGGAGGCCCTTGTGTGCCAGCTGTTCAAAGTCCGCTACGTCGTACCGGTAGGTAAGGTTTGGATTGAGCTGATAGATGCTCCCCTGCGCCACCACCACCTGCTTGTCCAGCGCTTTGCGAAGCCGGTAAAGGGTCGAGTGAAACAGGCTCTCGGCTCTCGCCTGCGAGGTGTCTGGCCACAGCAGGTCCACAATACGTTCCTTGTGCAGTCCCCCGGGATGTTCGGCCATCAAAAAGGCCAGTGTCCGCGCCACTGCCGAGTCAAAGTCGTGCACGTCCTGTCCTTGATACAGAATGCGCGCCCGATCGAGCCCCAGCAGCTCCAGCTGGACGTTGGGACGCTCACGGCGAGGGTGTGGCAGCATCACCACAGAAGGGAACAGTTCTTCAATTTGTGCGCGGATGCTGGTGGGGTCGAGACCGGCGATGCGTGACTCACTCATATAAGGCAGCAGCGGCAAGGCATGGGCGCCCTCGGCGACGATGAATTGCTCCGTGCCCAGGTGAAAAGCAATCTCTCCGGCTCGAAAGAGTTCGGCCAGCACACTGCCTCGATCATTGCGCAGGTGGCCCAGCAGCGCACGTTGAATGTGCACCCTGCCCAGGTCTCTTTGCGAGCCGGATCGCATGAGCAGCTCCAGTGCTGCCTGCAGGTGCTCCGCAGCCTGGCCAAGCGCACCTTCCTGCAGCGACAGGGCTCCAAAGGCCAAATGGCAGAGCCCGATCGGCTCCTCCAAGCCCTGCCTGACGCTGTGGTCAAGCGCTTCGGCCAGGGTTTGGCGTGCCATTGTTGTGCGATGCTGCAGGCGGTAGGTCTCACCCTGCGATGCGAGAATGTACAGCATCAGTCCACTTTGCCTCACTGCAGAAGCGGTCTGCATCGCCTCGGCATAGAACCGCAGGGCTTGCTGGTAACGGCCACGGTCTCGCTCCAGATCGCCGCTGTTCAAGAGGGCGTACGCCTCCAGCCTGCGGTTCTCCACGCTGCGCGCCTTTTCCAGGCTCTCCTCAAAGCGGTTTTGCGCTTCTGTGTATTCGCCCAGATGGTGATGCAGCACACCCAGCCCTTGGAGCGTCAGCGCCAGATCGCTGGGATTGCCCACCTTGCGCCAGTGAAACAGTGCCTGATGCATGTAACGACGGGCCTCATCGATTGAGCCCTCAAGGTAGTAGCTGTTACCCAGGTCGTGCGCCACATAGGCGGCACTTTGAATATCGCCCTGCGATTGGGCCAGATCCAGTGCTGTGCGCATCTCCTGGCGTCCGCGGTCGGTGTCCCCCAGTATCTGGTAGCAGATACCCAGGTTGTGATGGGCTTTGACCACCGAGGAGGGATCCTGTCGAAAGCTGACGGTTCGCAACACCTCGTCAAAGCTGACAATGGCCTCACGGTAACGTTCCTGCAGTCGTTGCACGATGGCGCGCTGCACGAGGACCCGGGCGGTGCCGATATTGCTGGACCGTTCGCGATAGACACAATAGGCCGGCTCGAGCAGCGCCTCTGCCCGCTCATAGGCACCCGCCTCGGTGTGGATCTGGGCACCGATCAGCAGCAGGCGCGGGTGTCTCATGACCACAGAGTTGGGCAGCCGCTCGATCCAACCCAGCAGTGTGGCAGAGCGTCCCGTGTCAAAATAATCCTGCGCAACGATTTCGATGGCTCCGGCAGCATCGACAAAGGCCGCACCGGAAATGTATCCGTCGATGGCCCGTGCCCAGTTACCCTGGTTGGCCATCATGCGCGCATGCCGCAACCAAAGCTCTCGATACTCTGCCGGGTGTTCTGCTTCCAGTTTCGCCCTCAGAAACTCGCGGAACAATTGGTGGTACTGATACCAACCGGCAGCGTTACTGATTTCATAGGTAAACAGGCCCTGCTCAGACAGCATGCGCAGGGTACGCGCCGAATCCGTGGTCTGCAGCAGACCATCGCACAGTGGAGGGCTCATCTGTTCCAGGATAGAGCTGGCGAGCATAAAGTGCTGCACGGACTCGGGCTGCTGCGCCAGCACCTCCCGCGCCAGGTACTCAAAAACCGTATCCAGCGAGCCCGAGAGGGCCACGATCCGTTGAATCGTATCCGACCATTGGGTTTGGGCGGCCAGCAGAATGGCGGTGATCCAGCCCTCGGAGCGCTGTGACAGTGCATCCAGTTGCTCGGGCGACAGGTCGGTCAGGCCCCGCAGCTGCAGGATCTGTTCGATTTCGGATCGGGTGAACTTGAGCTGGCTCACTCCCAGTCCCACGATATCCTCGCGGGCGGCCAGTCTGGTGAGAGTAAGGCGTCGGGGTATGGCACGCGAGGCGATGATGATGTGGCCATTCTCTGGGAGATAGCGCAGCAGGCCGTCCACCAGGGCGTTCACCGGCTCGCTCTCGAGAACCTCCTGGTAGTCATCCAGGATGAGGACGAAATAGTCATGGATCGAGCGCTGCATCTCATCCAGCAGCAGCCGAATGAAGGGCTCTATGTCTTCGGGTGGGCCGGTAAACTCGCGCAAGGCACGCAGTACCGAGTCTCCAAAAGCGGGAAAGCGGCGGCGCAACGAAGCCACCAGGTACTCGATAAAGGTAAACACATGCCCATCGCTGCCGTCCAGGCTGTACCAGCACACCGGCAGGTCTGCATCGTGGGCATAGTCGATGAGCAGCGAGGTCTTGCCATAGCCCGCCCCCGCGGTGATCAGCACCAATCGATGGTTGGTGTTGCGGTGCAGGAACCCCACCAGCCGCTCGCGGCGCAACAGGGTGCCGGAGCGATCCGGTATCTGGATCTTGCGGGTTATGAGAGGATAGTCATTGTCCATAGCCTGGTTGCCCATGCAGAGGGTGTGACGCTTCCGATAGTATCACCGCTGAGCGGTGAGCACAACGCGTTGTGTCGCCAGCCACCAGGCAGCTGGCTGGTCAGATGATCAACATGCTGTCGCCAAAGCTGAAAAAACGATAGCCAGAGTCGATAGCGGTGGCATAGGCGCGCCGGATGTGTTCCACCCCCGCAAAGGCTGACACCAGCATCAGCAACGAGGACTTGGGGAGATGAAAATTGGTAATCAGCCCGTCCACCAGCCGGAAACGGTACCCGGGATAGATGAACAGGGACGTGTTGCCGGCAAACGGGGCGATCTCGTCCTCTGCCTGCTGCGCCATGGTTTCCAGAACCCGGACAGATGTAGTGCCCACAGCGATGATGCGGCGGCCTTCCCGGCGGGCCCGGTTCAATTGGGCGGCGGCAGTGGCATCCAGCTCACAATATTCGGTGTGAATCTGATGGTCCTCCACGCGCTCGGCACTCACCGGGCGAAAGGTGTCCAAACCGATGTGGAGCACCACCTGCGCCCACTCGATGTCCGCCCCCTGAAGGGCAGCCAGCAGCTCTGGAGTAAAGTGCAGCCCGGCGGTGGGAGCAGCTGCCGACCCACTCGCCTGTGCATAGACCGTCTGGTATCGCTCCTGATCTGCCAGCCGTGTGTGGATGTAGGGAGGCAACGGCATCTCCCCGAGGCGTTTCAAGTGGGGCTCTGGCGGAGCTGCAAAGCGTATCACGCGACCGCCGTCAGCGGTCACCTCCTCCACCACCGCCCCCAGCGCGTCGGGTCCTTCGCCGATGGTCAGCTGTTGCCCTGGCAACGCCCGGCGACCGGTGACCAGCGCCCGCCAGCGCAGATCATCGAGGCGCGACAGCAGCAGCAACTCAACCTGTCCGCCCGAGGGAACCTTGTGGGCATACATGCGCGCCGGCAGCACCCGGGTGATGTTGGCGACCAGCAGGTCTCCCGCGTGCAGATAATCCAGCAAGTTGCGAAAGACGCTGTGCTGGATAGCGCCCGAAGAACGATCGAGCACCAGGAGTCGCGAAGAATCCCGCGGTTCTACAGGCTCCTGGGCGATCCGATCGGGCGGCAGGACATAGTCAAAATCGGCGGTTAACATGGTCGGTCAGCGACCAAGTCAGTAGTTGCGCCGTTATGCGATGCCGCTGGGACGAGGGCAGTGTGCTCTGTGCGCTTGCCCGCCGCTGTCGCCCCTTTTGCCTCGCGCGCTGAATAGGCGCAACCACAGTAACGCTGCCGATACAACCCCAGCGCGGCACACTGTTCAGCCTGACCGCGATATCCCCGGCGCATGTTCTCCCAGTAAAAGGGAACGCCATAGGCTGCCGCCAGCTCTTCTCCGATCCTGCCCAGGGCGTCGATGTCCTGATAGGGACTGGTCAGCAGCGTGGTCGTAAAGGCCTCAAAGTCCCCTTCCGCTGCGACCCGCGCGGTCGCCTCAAGGCGCAGCCTGTAACAGGCAAGGCAGCGCTCGGGGGCACTTGGTGTGCCGCCCAGACACTGTACCCAGGCCCGTGGTGAAAAAGTTGGGTGCCAGATAATCGGCAGGTCCACCAGGGCAGCATATCGTGCCAGGTTGTCACGGCGTCGCTGGTACTCGGCTTGCGGGTGAATATTGGGATTGAACCAGTAGCCCGTCAGGCGGGCGCCTGCTGCACGGAGGATTGGCACCGCCGATGTGGCACATGGACCGCAACAGATGTGCAGCAAGGTGCGTCGATCGGCCAAGGGGTGCTTGGGCGGTACCTGCCGATGCGGTAGAGGCACCGCACGCTGCAGCCGGATCGCGGTACCCTTGGCGGACCATTGGGCCGTGCCACTCGCGACCAGCTGTGTGGCGCGTTCCTCGCTGCAGGGCGACAGCCTCTGGCCCCCCTGATCGAACACCGTAACCGCCATCAGAACAAGCGCTCCTGCCCAGAGTCGGGTTTGGCCTCGGGCCTGGGGGCGGTGAGCCCCAGGTGGCTGTAGGCATGCCGCGTGGTCATCCGTCCGCGAGGGGTACGCTCCAAAAAGCCCAGTTGGATCAGGTAGGGCTCATACACGTCCATGATCGTATCTGCGTCCTCGTTCAGGGCCGCCGCCAGTGTGTCGAGGCCCACCGGGCCGCCATCGAACTTGTCGATCAGGGTGTGCAGCACACGGCGGTCAGACTCGTCCAGCCCGAGGGCGTCCACCTGCAACATGGCCAGGGCTGCGCTTGCCGTGGCACGATCGATAACCCCTGTGCCCTTGACCTCGGCATAGTCGCGCACGCGGCGCAGCAGCCGGTTGGCGACGCGCGGCGTGCCACGCGCACGGGAAGCCACCTCGTCGGCTCCCGCCTCATCGATGGGGATGCCGAGGATGGTTGCCGAGCGATGAACAATATCGCGCATGGCCTCGATGTCGTAAAAGTCGAGGCGATATACCACCCCAAAACGGTCTCGCAATGGCGAGGTAAGCAACGCCATACGCGTCGTGGCGCCGATCAGGGTAAATCGGGGCAGATTCAAGCGGATGCTGCGCGCAGCCGGGCCTTTGCCGATCATCAGATCGAGACAAAAGTCCTCCATGGCAGGGTAGAGGACCTCCTCCACCGTGCGGCTCAGGCGGTGGACTTCGTCCACAAAGAGAATGTCACCCTCGCGCAGGTTGGTGAGTATGGCAGCGAGATCACCGGGGCGCTCGACCACAGGGCCGGAGGTGACTTTGACGTTGACGCCCATCTCTGCGGCGATGACATAGGCCAGCGTGGTCTTGCCCAGTCCGGGGGGGCCATACAACAGCACGTGGTCCAGCGGCTCGCCACGGCCCTGCGCCGCGCGGAGCGCAATCTGCAGGTTTTCTACCACTCGGCTCTGGCCGATGTACTCGCTGAGGTTGCGGGGGCGCAGGCTGGTATCTGCCGGGCTCTCTTCACCCAGCAGGCCCGGCGATACGATCCGATCTGACATGGTACCTCACACTGGAAACGGGGGGCAGCAACAGATATCAAGGACAATACGGCCGATGCTCTCAGCAACAACCAGCCGGGCAGGCGGGCGGCATGAACATCGGCCGTTCCTATGGCACAGGGCTGCGCCAGTACCGGCTGGTGGCCGGTGCCCCGAAAACTAGTCTACGTTCAGGAGCTGCTTGACGAGACGTGCAGCGGCGGCGGCATCGCGGCTGTAGCCGTCGGCGCCGATTTCGTCCGCGTAACGCTGCGTTACGGGCGCGCCGCCGATAATCACCTTGACCTGATCGCGCAGGCTGGCTTCCTTTAGCGCGTCAATGGTGCGCTGCATGCTGGGCATGGTGGTGGTGAGCAGGGCCGACAATCCGATCACGTCGGCGCCCTGATCGGCCACTGCGGAGACAAACTGCTCGGGGCTCACATCCACGCCCAGGTCGATCACTTCGAAACCGGCACCTTCGAGCATAATGCCCACAAGGTTCTTGCCGATGTCATGCAGATCACCCTTTACCGTACCCAGGGCAACGCGGCCCTTGGGTTCGATGCCGGTTGCCACGAGATGAGGCCGGAGGAGCCCCAGACCAGCTTTCATGGCGCGAGCGGCGATCAAGAGCTCGGGTACATAGTACTCGTTCTCCTCAAACAAGCGCCCCACCTCATCCATCGCCGGGATCATGGCCTGGTTGAGGATCTCACCCGGCTCCATGCCCGAAGCCAGCGCGGCTTGCGTCGCCTCTTCCACGGCGGGCATGTCGCCCTCGAGAATGCCCTTGAAGATGGTCTCTTTGTAGTCCATGAGCCGGTTCCCTCCGTCTGGTCGTATCGCACACAACTGGCAAGACCGCTGCGATTGTACCACCCGCTGTTAGAATGCGCAAGGTACTTGCCCACCAATCCCGCGAGAGAGCCTACAGCAGCGACAGAACTCTGATGGTGCCCAGGGCCACACTGGCTCCCACCAATCCGCTCACCGAATTCACCGCATCATTGGTCATCCAGGCCCAGCCGCGCACCTGCGTGGCAGGCCTGCCGCAGGTGTGCACACTCGTCTCTGACCAGGTTTGGCATTCTTCACAATGGTAGAGGGCTTGGGCCATACCCCCCAGCAGCGAGTCCGTCAGCACACCGGTCATACCTCCGGCCGTGCTGGCCAGCGGCAGCCACTGCACCGTGCGTGACAGTGCCAGTCCGGCCTGTGCCGCCTGTGCGTTGGCGCAGAGCAACAGGAGGAATCCGTTGAGCCCCGAAGCGCCCAGGGCAGCGACCAGCCCCAACGGGGACACGGCGCCAGGCGTGCCCGGGATCGCCGGTCGCCCGCTGGCCAGCAGGCGGGGGCGATCTCTGCTGAGCATGCCGAGCTCGGTCGCCCACACATCCGCCCAGACAACTGCCAGTGTGCCGGCAAAAGCCGCCATCCTCGGGAGCGCCCCCTGGCTTGTAAAGCCTGCCAGCATCATCGGCCAGGCGAGGCGCGCCAGCACCGAAAGGGCTCCTATTGCGCCCGGAGAGGAGGGGCCCAAAAGCAGTGCCTTGGTGGCCCAGGCATGGCGACACGCCAAACCGCTCAACAGGAGCGACACCACCAGCGGTACCCCGTACACCCAACCCGCCAGTGCCCAGACTGCCACTACCGCCACCAACAGCGCGGCACATCCGCCCACGGTAAGCAGCCGATAGCGGTGGGCCAGCAGCGCCAGGCCCCCTGCCAACAGGCTCCCCACCAGCATGTCGGCGTATCCCATCATGGGATGAGGATCTGCCAGGCGGCAGCCCACAGCGCCACCTGCACCCCGATGGAACCCCACACCATGAGGCGGGCTCCCATGCGTTCGCGACTGTGTACCGCCATGCCCACCGCCAGGCTGAGGAGCAGCACACCAGCCCCGATGGCCGGGATGGCAAACACGCCGCTCTTGGCCGCCAGACGGTCGGGCTGCCCCAGCGCATTCCAGTGCAGGGGGATGATGGTGGGCAGGGCGCGATAGCGCGCCAGGGTCAGCGTAGCGAGACCTGCATCCAGTATGGCGCCCACCAGGGCGCCCAGCCAGACGGAGCGATCGCGCCATACCGGCCAGGTCGCAATGCCCGCCGGAGCCAGCTCGAGGGCAGGTTCTGTGAGCGGCCCCAGGTTGCGTCGAGCCTCGCATGCCTCTACGAACCGCTGGTGGTTACTGGGCGAGATGCCAAAAGAAATCTCCTCGCCCACCAGCACCAGCTGTCGCTCCAGGGGCTCGGTGGCCCACACAGAAAGGTTACCGTAGGGCTCTACGGTGGCGCTCCCGCGCATATAACCCGGCCAGGACATGCCGTGCAGAGGGACATCGCCAGTGGTCACGGCGCTCTCTTCGATGCGGAGTATGGCGCTGTGGGGAATGGTCTGCCGCGAGAACATGGTTCGGATAGAGATGCCGTTTCTGTCGACGGTGTACAAAAGGCTGAGCATCTCGCCAACCCGAAACAGGGTACGGCCCAGAAACACAAGCGCTACCACCAGCAGAAAGGCAGTGAGGGCCATGCCCAGCCCGATGGGCTGGTTCACCAGGGTGCGCACCAGCACATATACAACGATGGACAGGGTGATGGCAATGATGCCAGCCGAAAGCAGCCCGACCCCGTGGGCAGGTCTCTCCCGCATGTTACTCCTGTGACACGCCAGAATGGCGACTGAACCTTGCCAGCGATTATATCGGCCCCGGCGGGCAGGGCCAAAGTGGCCATGCTCGTTGACAGAACACCGTGCCCTGTTAGAATCCGCCAAGAACCACCTAGTCCGGTTGGGAGGTGCACATGGCCGCACGAACAGAGTCTGACCGCCTGCACCGACGGGCCATCAACTCCTGGTGTCTGTACGACTGGGCAAACTCGGCCTTTGCTACCACGATCATGGCAGCGCTCCTGCCGCCCTACTTTTCTACTGTGGCGGCAGCCAGCCTGGAGCCCTCCAAAGCCAGCGCCATCTGGGGATACGCCGTTTCCATCTCGATGCTGTTTACGGCACTCATCGGGCCGATCATGGGGGCCGCCGCTGACTATTCCGGTCGCAAGAAACGTTACATGGGCGGTTTCCTGGTGTTGGCCATCCTCTTTACCGGTTGCCTCTATCTGGTTCAGCGTGGCGACTGGCTGCAGGCGGTGGTGTTCTATGTGCTCGCCAGCATTGGCAATGCCGGAGCCAACGTGTTCTATGACTCGCTCTTGCCGCACGTGGCCCGGCAGGACGAGATCGACAGGGTCTCGGCAAAGGGGTTTGCGTTGGGGTATCTGGGCGGCGGCATCCTGCTGCTCATCAACCTGATCTGGTACATGAAGCCTGCCTGGTTTGGGTTTGCTGATTCCAGTGTCGCAGTGCGTGCCTCCTTTCTCAGCGTAGCGGTTTGGTGGGTAGTGTTTGCGATACCCATCTTTCGCAACGTCCCGGAGCCCGCCGGCGCCGCCGTAACCGCTGAGCGAAGGAGTGTGGTGCGCACAGCCTTCCAGCGGGTGGGTGAGACTTTTCGCGAGATCAGGCAGTACGGGGAGCTCTTCAAGTTCCTGCTGGCATTCTGGCTGTATGCCGATGGTATCGGAACCATCATCCGTATGGCCACCATTTACGGCGCCGAGATCGGCATCGGCACCGTGGATCTGGCAGGTGCCCTGCTGCTGACACAGGTGGTGGCGTTTCCCATGACTCTGCTCTTTGGACGGTTGGCCGGGCGGGTGGGCGCCAAATCTGCCATCTATGTGGCGCTGGGTGTCTATACCATCATCTCGATTCTCGGCTATTTCATGAGTGCCCCCTGGCACTTTTGGGTGCTGGCTGGGATGGTCGGCACGGTACAGGGCGGCAGCCAGGCGCTGAGCCGCTCACTCTTTGGCTCCATGTGCCCGCGTAACCGTTCCGCCGAGTTCTTTGGCTTTTATGACATCAGCTCCAAGTTTGCCGGCATAGCAGGGCCCTTGCTCTTTGGGCTCACGGCATCGCTGGCGGGCACCAGCCGCTGGGCCATCGTCTCGCTGATCATCTTTTTTGTGGTGGGGGCGCTGCTGCTGAGCCGCGTAGACGTGGACAGAGGCCGGGCGGTGGCACGGGCGGTGGAGCAGAACGCTGGAGAGTGACCTCCGTCAGCGGTTACGGCAGAATCCGCAGGCCCGTATCGCCGTCAAAGAGGTACAGCGATTGAGGCGGTATCAGCGCTGACGCCGTTTCCCCGACCGTCAGGGCCACGTTGGCGGGCACCGTGACGCTGAGCAACCGATCGCCTACCTCCAGATAGAGCGTCTGTTCCTGCCGCGTCAGATCAGGCTGAATGGATCGCACAATGCCAGAGAGCACCAGTCCCTCTGTTTCCGGCGAGGGCGCCGCGGGCAAGAACTGCGCCTCTGTGCTGCGATAGCCGCAGGTCAGTGACTGTCCCTCGGGGAGCCCCCTGGTCAGGCTGGGACAGGTCACAGCGCCGGCGGGCCCCAGCAACCTGCCTCCAGAGAGGTGGCAGCCCTCAATCAGGTTCATCGGAGGCATGCCCACAAAGCCAGCCACAAAGGTATTGACGGGATTGTCCCAAAGCTCCCGAAAGGTGCCCACCTGTACCACGCGCCCCTCGGACATGACCACGATGCGATCCCCCAGGGCCGTGGCCTCCGTTTGATCGTGGGTCACGTACACCGACGTGATGGCAAAGCGGCGCAGCAGGCGTTTTATCTCGACCCGCGTTTGGGCGCGAAGGCGGGCATCCAGGTTGGAGAGTGGCTCGTCGAACAAAAAGAGGGTCGGATCGCGGACGATACACCGGCCAATGGCCACCCGCTGCTGCTGGCCACCCGAGAGGGTCCTTGGGCGGCGGGGGAGCAGCTCATCGAAGCCCAGACCCATGATTTCGGAGGTGATGCGGATGCGCTCCAT
>JAAYED010000309.1 GCA_012728955.1 Chloroflexota bacterium | reverse complement strand
CCTCCCCACCGCCTCTACCTGCCGATCTCCACCCGCTGACGCGGGCACGCGGGCCCCAGCAGAAACAGGCACCCACTCGCAGGGAGCACCCGCCGCCATGGTGGGCCCAGTCCATGCTCTGCCGTGGTGCCAGGGGCCTCAGGCCAGTGCCAACCGAGGGCGCCCCTGCCTCACACTCTTGCGCGGTCGCCGTGTACCCCTCCGTTCCCCGGCCTACCGCGCGGCGGGCACCACAGCATGCGCTCCTTCAGCCGAGCGAGCCCGGGAGCAGGTTCCCTGCGATCAGTGGAGAGGGGGCTGCGGCAGCGGCGGTGTCTCCGCATGCCGCAGCCCCGTCACAGTCGCTAGCGGGCGCCCATCCTCACCCGAACCACCCGCACATCCGCCTCTACCCAGGCGCCGTGGTCGATTTCGTCGCCATTGCGGCGTCTGTCCACCACAAAGCTCCCCGCCTCGTCGAAATGCCCCTCGTCCACCGACAGCCAGTGACCCTGTCGATCGAGGTGAAAGTCGCGCAGGCCGGTATAGCTGGTCATTGCCGCCCAGGAATCCTTGGGGCAGAGGTGCAGCTGGTAGGCGGCGCCCACCAGGTAAAAGGTGTTGTCGTCGGCCTGAAAGAGCAGGCCGCGTCCGCGGGGCAGAGTGGGATCCAGCACCCGGCGAGGGCCGCTGCCGGAATGCCGCCAGTCGCGCCCCACATAGCCCGCTGTGCCATAGCCAAAAGTAGCCACGCCGATCCATCCGTCCAGATCGAGATACTGCTCGCCCTGGTTCTCCTCCTGCACGATGGCATGCACCCGCCCGGAGCCCTGGTATCGGAGCAGAAGCGGGATCGCTTCGGAAACAGCGCGGAAACTTTCCACCGCCTGTTGGGCGGCGGGCTTGATACTGCCGTCGGCCTCGAGGATGTGCTCCACACCAAAGCAGGCGTACCCGATGGCGTCAAACTCTCCGATGGCATACATCATCTGCCAGGCGTTGGGCCCCATGGAGCCCGACTCGGGCACAAAGAGCGGGTTGCCATCGCGGGCATAGTTGGCGCAGATCTGTCGAAAGCCGCTGGTGTAGGGCAAATAGATGTCTGGCGCCACCAGATCCAGATGCTCCATACTGGTCAGCCAGATATCGAGCACGGCGCTGACGGCACCGCCCGAGGGATAGTCGCCCGCCAGACGAAATCGCTGCTCGGCGAGCCAGACGTTGACATACATGGGCAGGTCGTACACGGCCTTGCCCTCTCCGGCGATGCTGTCGATGTACTGACAAATGGTAAAGGCGTTGAGATACTCACCGGCGTGGGCGCCAAAGAGTGCCGGCCAATTGCCCGACTCGTGGGCGCCACAGGCCTGCCAGGTGGCGTGCACCGGGCTTGAGGGGCGCTCGGCGATGGCCCGCACCAGGGCCGGCGGCACCGGCGACTGAAAGACCTCCTCTGCCTCTGGCGAATAGTCACGATCGCTCCACAGCGTTCCGGGCTCGTTCTGCACCTGGATGGCAATCACCGCTCGGCCGGTATCATGGTCGCGCAGATAGGCCATCAGCGCACGAAAGGCGTGGGCATCGGCCTCGCGGTTGGCGGCGCAATAGGGCGAGAGGCCCCAGATGGGAACCCCAAGGGGGTTGATCACCCGGCGAAAGCGCTGCGTATCCTGCTTGACCCAGTCCGGCGCATAGTCCATGTCCCCATTCTTCCAGGAGGCGAACCAGAGCAGGACCAGTTTCATCTGGTATTCGGCCGCCAGGGCCAGCAGGTCGGCTACGCCGTCAAAGCAAAAGGCGCCCTCGCTGGGCTCGATCTGCTCCCAGTACACCGGGATCTCGACGGTGTTGCCGTGCAACTGCTGCACGGCGCGAAAGGCCGTCTCGGCCTCGGCGCGGTTATAGCCGCTGGAATTCTTGGCCTGGCCTCCCAGTGGGAAAAAGGGCCGCCCATCGACCTCAAACACCCTTCTGACTGTTCCCATACCGACTCCCCTTTCCATCTACCGGGCTGCACGCCCGGTCAGTATGGCTGGATCATACGTCGCTGGTGGGGATGTGCAACGTGCAGCGCCTGCCGGTGGGCTGTTCCGGGCTTGCGCCAGCGGTGCTGGTGACATAGACTCGCCCCAGTCCGCATCACAGGGGCAGTTGCCTGCCAGGGGGTATCCATGTTCAGACCCAACGTTCTCCGCCGGCTGTTGGAGCAAGGGCAGCCGAGCCTGTGCGTCCGCGTCAACAGCATCTGGCCCGATATGGTCGAGATGGTGGGTGCCCTCGGCCTGTACGACTATGTCGAGTTTGCGGCGGAATACGGCACCTTTGACCTGGCCGGCTTGGACAACTTTTGCCGTGCCGCCGAGCTGTATGGCATGGGCACCATGATCAAGCTGGACCAGGATCCGCGTCTGTTCCTCGCGCAGCGCGCCATCGGCGCAGGTTTTCAGTCGGTGCTGTTTGTGGATTGCCGCAACCGCGCCGAGGTGGAGCAGTGTGTGCGCATCTGCCGGCCCGATACCCCCGCCGACGGCGGGCTGTACGGCGCCGCCTCGCGTCGCTTTGCCTATGCCAGCAGCGGGCGCGACGAGTTCTCGCAGGCGCTGCGCGACGTGGTGGTAGCCATTATGGTGGAAAAGCGCGCGCTGGTGGATGACCTGGAGAACTGTCTGGTGCCCGGCGTGGACCTGGTGCAGTGGGGCCCCTCTGATTATGCCATGAGCAGTGGCCTGCAGCCAGGGGATCCCGCCATCCGTGAGGCCGAGCGCCATGTGATCGAGACGTGCCTGCGCAGGGGCGTTACGCCTCGGATCGAGCTCGAGAGCCTCGATAACGTCGAGTACTATTTGCAGCTGGGTGTACGACACTTTCGCATCGGAACCGACGTCGGCATTCTGCGACGCTT
>JAAYED010000308.1 GCA_012728955.1 Chloroflexota bacterium | reverse complement strand
AGGCGGTCCGCGCCCTCATCGGCTGGGCCTTTCAGCAGCCACGCTGCAAGACGATCTTTGCCGACACCGACGTGGGCAACGTCGCCTCGCAGCGGGTCCTGGAAAAATCCGGCCTGCGCCGCTTTGGCCGCGCAGGGGACATGTACCTGTGGCGTTTGGACAGGGCGGAGGTCGGGGAGCAGGGCGCCTCCTGACACCGCCCAACGCCGGCGAACGTCGGCAGATCGAAGGACCTCTACCGCGCACCCACCTGGGGGCGATGTGCGGCAGAGGTCCTTGTATGTTAGGGGGTGAGGGGGCACTTGCGCGACGACAGGTCGCCAGGCTACCCTGGTGGCGGGCACGGCAGGCCGATGAGGTCCAGGCCCCCGAGGCCGAAGCGAAGCACGGGTCGCCGTGCCACCCACCTCAAGAGTCCGGACAGTTGCCAGGGCCTCCGAGCCCGTATCTGCAAGGCAGGACGCAGAAAGGTGCTTCCCATGCAGACCCCAGACCTGTTCATCGGCATCGACGTCTCCAAGGCGCGCCTGGACATCGCCACCCACCCCAGCGGGGAGAGCTGGCGGGTGGCCAACGATCCCGAGGGCGTGGCCGCGCTCGTCACGCGCCTCCAGGACCTCGCCCCCCGCCTGGTCGTCCTGGAAGCCACCGGCGCCTACGAGCGCCTGGCGACCCGCTCCCTCGGGGCTGCCGAGCTGCCCGTAGCCCTCGTGAACCCCCGCCAGGTCCGCTACTACGCCCGCAGCGTGGGGCGGCTGGCCAAGACCGACCGCATCGACGCCGCCATCATCGCCCAGTTCGCCGCGGCCATCCGGCCCGTGCCCCGGCCGCTCCCCGATGAGACCCAGGAACGCCTCCGCGACCTCCTGGCACGCCGTCACCAGCTGGTGCAGATGCGCACCCAGGAGAAGAACCGCCTGGAGATGGCCTCGCCCAGCGTGCGGGAGGGGATCGTCGGGCATATTGCCTACCTGGACGCCGAGATCGCCCAAGTGGAGCGCCAGCTCCAGGAGGAGATCGAGCGCTCCGAGACCCACCGGGAGGCGCGGAAGGTGCTGGAGAGCTTCAAAGGCGTGGGGCCGGTGGCCTCCATGACGCTCCTGATCGAGCTGCCGGAGCTGGGCCAGCTGAACCGCAAGCAGATCGCGGCGTTGGTGGGGGTGGCGCCCCTGAACAACGACAGCGGCCGCAAGCGGGGCAAGCGCAGCACCTGGGGCGGGCGAGGGCAGGTGCGCAGCGTCTTGTACATGGCGGCCCTGTCGGCCATTCGACACAACCCGGCGATCCGGGCGCTGTACGAGCGGCTGATCCAGGCGGGCAAGCCGCGCAAGGTGGCGATCATGGCCTGCATGCGCAAGATCCTGACCATCCTGAACGCGATGATGAAGAACGGCACCCCCTGGGAGCCCAACCACGAGGCCCAGCGCAAGGCACGGAAGGCTGCCGAGCGGGAGGCGGCGGAGGCAGAGCTGGAGGCTGCGGTGGAGGCGGAGCCGGTGGGGGTCATGCCGTAACCACGCGTTCCGCTCCCTCAGCGCCCCTCCGGCGCTTGACAGCGAACACAGTTGCTTCGCTTCGCTCAGGCTGACGGGTCGGGGCGAGTGTGGTTGGGAGGGCGGCTTGGGGTGTTGGGCGCGGGAAGAGGCCGCGGGGGTTCCATGGCCGCGGCCTT
>JAAYED010000027.1 GCA_012728955.1 Chloroflexota bacterium | reverse complement strand
CCGCTGCGTATTGGCCTCCAACAGTTCTTGCGGAATGTCCGCCAAAAAGGGAGAGGGCTCGCGCACCTCTGCGCTGCCATACAGGCTGCGCCGGAAGGTGTACAGCAGGTAGAGGGCCTTGCGGGCCCGCGTCATGCCCACGTAACAAAGCCGACGCTCTTCCTCCAAACCGTCGGGTTCATCCCGAGAGCGCGCGTGGGGACAGAGGCCATCCTCCATGCCCACCATAAAGACCACATCATACTCGAGCCCTTTGGCCCCATGCAGGGTGAGCAGGGTGATGGCATCGGCTCCGTCCTGCAACTCGTCGATATCCGAGACCAGAGCCACCTCTTGCAGAAAAGCACTCAGCGCCTCCAGCACCGGCACCTCATCGTAACGCTGGACCGCCGTCAACAGCTCGCGCACGTTATTGATGCGATCCTCGCCCTCTTCGGTGTTGTCCCGCAGCGATTCGACATAGCCAGAGGCATCCAGCAGCCAGCTCAGCAGCCCGCTCAGGTTGACCTGGCTGAGCAGGGCCTGCGCCCGAGCCAGCAGCGCGCCAAACGCGGTGAGGCGCCGCAGTCCCACGCTGCCCGGTGCCGCACGGCCAGCGCGCTCCGCGGTATCCAGCTCTGCGAGGCGGAGCAGAGCGCGCCCCAGCGAGAGACGACGTTGGCCGGCCCACTGGCGCAACTGATCGACTGTGCGCTCCCCGATCAAGCGCGAGGGCACATTGATGATGCGCAGGAGCGAGATCTCGTCATCGGGATTCAGGATCACCCGCAGATAGGCGACCACATCCTTGATCTCGCGACGTTGATAAAAGCGAAGCGAGCCCACCAATTGGTAACGCATCCCCCGCGCCATGAGGGCGTCTTCCAGGGCACGGGTCTGGGCATTGGTGCGGTACATGATGGCCATCTCCCGCAGGGGGCAGACTCCATCGACGGCCAGGCGGCGTGCCTGGCGCACCACATACTCTGCCTCCTCCCGCTCATCGTAGGCCTCGATCAGATGGACGGGCTCCCCCTGCGGATTTTCGGTCCACAGGTCTTTCTTGTGGCGCTGTTGGTTGCGGTCGATCACGTGTCGCGCAGCGTCGAGAATGGTTGCCGTGGAACGATAGTTCTGCTCCAGCAGATACACCCGGGCATGGCGATAGTCCTGCTGAAAGCGCAGCACGTTGCGGTAATCCGCCCCGCGCCAGCTGTAGATGCTCTGGTCTTCGTCGCCCACACAGTACAGGCTGCCCTGACTCTCGGGCACCAGATGGCGCAGCAGCTCGTATTGTGCACGGTTTGTATCCTGGAACTCGTCCACCAACACGTGCCAGTATCGCCGTTGATAGCGCTCGCGCACCTCGGCGTGGGTGCGCAAGAGCTCTTCGGTCTTGATCAAAAGATCGTCAAAGTCAAAGGCGTTGTTGGCTGTCAACAGCTCTTCATAGCGTGGGTACACACGGGCAACCGCCTCCTCCCAGTACAGGGTGGGGTGATAGTCCTCCACGCGGATGAGATCGTTCTTGGCCCGTGAAATGGCGGCGTGCACGGCGCTGGGGCGGTTCTGCTTGGTATCGATATCGAGCTCTTTGAGGGCCTGGGTCACCAGGCGTTCCGAATCATCTGCGTCATAGATCACAAAGCGATCGTCGAGCCCGAGGTAACGGGCCTCGCGCCGCAGGATGCGCACACAGACGCTGTGAAAGGTGCCCATGGTCAGCCTCTGCCTGTAAGCCCCCACCGAGTTCTCCAGGCGGGCCGACATCTCTCGGGCGGCCTTGTTGGTAAAGGTGACGCTCAGGATGTGATAGGCATCAACCCCCCGCTCGCTCATCAGCCAGGCGATGCGCCGGGTGAGCACCCGGGTTTTGCCAGAGCCGGGCCCTGCCAATACCAGCACCGGCCCATCCGGCGCGCAGACAGCCTCCAATTGGGCATCGTTCAGGCCTGCCAGGAGATCCAAAATGCCGCTCCGAGGTAGAGAATCGCCATCCGGTGAAAGCGTAAAAGAGATGGTAGCATGCGGGCAGAGGCATGTCAAAGCCTCTCCGCCCCAAGTCACGGGTTGCAGAGCACTCGCCGGTCGTGCTATACTCCTTATGTCTTCTGATGAATTAACCGTAATAGAGTGAGATAATCATTGGATAACACCATAACAACAGCAGACGCTGCAGCCGCTCAGGAGGGCCTGCCCGCCGAGCCATTGCAGGCGCCTCGAAATGCCCAGATCGATGAGGCCCTGGCCTTTGAGCCCGATTCGTGCGCCTTGTCCGATGCGGTAGCGCGCTGCGACCAGATTTCGGCCTGCGCAGGCCAGATCGGCAGGGAGGCCATCGAGTCCATGGTCTCCTGCCTGGGAGACCCCGATCCGATGGTTCGCTGGGAGGCGAGCAGGGCGCTGGCCGAATCGGCCCACCACCTGCAGCGCCCCGCGCACCTGGGCGATGTGCTCACCATGGGCGCCACCGACGCCATGTCGCTGAGCGAATTGCTGGGGGTCATGCGTGAAGGCCTGATGTCCCCCGACGCCACGCTGCGCGCCTCGTATACCGAGGCCCTGGCACGTTGGCCTCACCCCGTTGCGGTAGAGCTGCTGGAACAGTCGCTTCAGGACGACAGCGCCGATGTGCGGGCCGCCGCCGCGCGCGGTCTGGGCCAGTTGGGCGCCCTGGAGTCCACCGAAAGGCTGATCGCGGCGCTGGAGGATGCTTCCCTATGGGTGCGCCGATCCGCGGCAGACGCCCTCGGCGCCATCGCGGATCGACGGGCAACGCCCGCCCTGATCTCCATGGCACAGGAGGGCCCTGCGCTTACCCGCACGGCGGCGCTGGCAGCCCTGGGGCACCTGCCCGGCAGAGAGGCCCGCGCGACGCTGGAGGCCATGCTCACAGATGAAAACGGCGAGATCCGCTGGCATGCTGCCCGCTCGTTGGAGACGGCAGGCACATCGACCACGCTCTCGGCCCTCAAGGGCCTGGTGGGAGACAACTACTCCCTGTTCGGGCGAACGGTCAGCGAGGTCGCGCTGGCTGCCATGGACGCCATCGGCCAACGGGAGCAGGGAGTGTGGCATGCCCTCCGTGTGGCGGTGCTGCGCCTGATTGCCCGCTTTCGGCGCCGGTAGGGGCACGGTGAACGAGGGCTTGCCGACCGTCCCCCCGGAGCGTGACCCGGCGCTTGCTCTGCCACCGGGAGGTACCATGCTCCTACTGGCTGGCGCTCTCCTCCGTCCCTGGCGGGTGCTGGCAGAGCAGGCCTTGGTGATGGCCGAGCCTCTGTGCACCCCCGCACAACGCCGCTGGCTGCAGACTACCCTGCTCAGCTTCCTGATGGGGAGCGACACCAGCGCCGGGGAGGGCCCTTCCTCCCCGCGGATTTCGGCATCATGACGGGCCTGGCGGCGCGCCTCTTTTCCGCAACGGGCGCTGCCCCGCTGGCAGCTCTGATCCTGCTGGCGAGCCTGCTCCTGCTGGCCCTGTGGCGGACCCGTTCGGGCTGGCGCCCGCGATTGCGCACCATCCACAGTTTTCAATCCCTGCCACACCTGGCCCAGACCAGCGCCGAGAGCGCGATGCCCATCGACATCCGTCTGGCAACGGGCGCGCTGGATATGGCTGGCCCCGAGTGCTCCAGCCTGCAGCAGATGGTTGCCTGCCTCAGCGCCGTGCCTGCGCAGGCTGGTCAGTCCGGGTCCCTGACCACGGGCAACCCCGTGCTGCTGGCGCTGACCGCACCCGGTCCGCTGCAGCAGGGGCCCGCCACGGACTCACAACCCGGCACGGGAGCGGAATACCTGGGCCCCACGGCGGTCTCCCTGGCAACAGCGCCCAGTTTGAGCCCCCATGCCGCCGGGTCCATGGCCACTGTCATTGCCGGCTCCTTCCAGGGCGAAGCGTTCTGGCTCCTGCCTTCAGCCCGAATGGCGGAGCACCGCACCCTGTTCATTGCTGCTGACGCCCCTTCAGCGGCGATCGCCGTGCTTGCAGGTGGCGACGTCCCCACCGACGCGCTGCCCGGGCAGGATCTGTATGCGGCCAGCGCCTGCCTGCGCGGCAGCGTGCAGGCGGCGGCAACATTGGCAGCCCAGGATTGGGCTCGCGCCACCATCGTCGCCATCACGCTGATCGGCGTGATCCTGGCCACCATCGGCTATGGCAGCTGAGCGATGAGAAACCCATTGGCTGCCGCGGTGGCTATCGCCGGAGGGGTGCTGATTCTCGTAGACATGTTTTCCCCGTCAGCGTGGCTGGCTCCTGTGGCAGGCTGGCTGCTGGAGGCCGCGCTGGTCCTGGGCGCAGGCGCCCTGCTGCTGGGGGCGCTGCACCTGGTGCGCAGGCACAGTCAACGCCTCGCTGCGGGAGAGCCCCAGAGCGGCTACAGCGCGTTGCTCCTGTCGGCGCTGCTGATCACCTTTGGAACAGGTGTCCTGCTCCCGCAGGGTGCCCAACTGGACTGGATTTTTGGCTATTTGCTGGCGCCACTTCAGGGCAGCATGGTCGCTCTGATGTGCTTTGTGCTGGTGAGCGCCCTGTACCGCATCGGCCGGTTGCGACAGTCCGGGGCGCGCGGCATCGTGCTGGGAGCGTTGCTGATCCTCCTGCTGCAGGTGCTGGCGACTGTTCCGCTGGCCCCCATCCTGCCGCAGCTGCGAGACTGGCTTCAGCAGGTTCTGGTGATGGCCAGTGCCCGGGCCATGCTTTTGGGCGCTGCCCTGGGGGCCGCCGTAGCCGGGCTGCGCGTGCTGACCGCCGTCGACCAGCCCTACACACAGGATTAGGTGATGATGGTTCCTTGCCCTCACTGCCAGGGTGCCAATCCGAAGGATGCAGAGCGCTGCGCATGGTGCGACGCACTCCTGCAGCCGCAAACAGGGGCATCTCCAGTCACCACGCCAGAACCCAGGACCGTGGAAGCACCGTCCGACGAGGACTCGATCTGGTCGGAGCAGAACCTGTTGGCCGAGTTGACGGGGCTGCTGCCTTCGGTAGAGCTGCCGCCTTTGCCTATAGTGTCAGGGGGCACCGTGCCACCGGTGGACCAGGACCAAGGACGCGACGCAGACCTGCTGGCAGAGATCGCTTCGGCCCCTCCTGCACCTCCGCGGCAGAGAGGCCCGGAGGCACCCCTCCCCTCCGGCAAACCCGCCGGTGCCTGGTACGGACTACTCATCGGCCTTGTGCTCCTGGCGGCACTGGTGCCCCGCCTGCTGGAGGATCGTTTCCCCGCGGCGGCGCAGCCCGGCTCCGGAGAGCGCTCCCTGTGGACGGCGCTGGAGGAACTCTCTGAAGAAAAGCGGGTAGTGGTGGCCTTTGACTATGGCCCCGCCGCCTCCGCCGAACTGGCGCCCCTGCACAGGGCGCTGCTGGCCACGCTCCGCGGGCGGTCGGTGCCGATCATCGCGCTGAGCACTCGCCCTGAGGGGGTGGCTATCGCCGCCAGCGCGATGCAGCCCCAGAGCCAGGCCGGGAACCCGGACGCAGACATACAAAACGGGGTGCTGCTGGGGTACCTGGCAGGCGATGCCGCTGGCTTGCGGCTGGCAGAGACCAATCTGCCGGCTGCTTTTGCATACAAGACCGCCTCCGGCACCGCCTGGAGCGATGTTCCTCTGCTGAACGGATTGAACAAGCTGAGCGATGCCGACGCCGTCGTCCTGCTCACCGACGACCTCCATACAGCGCGACGATGGATCGAGCAGGTGGGGCCCTGGAACGATCAGCTGCTGCTGATCACCAACGCCGCCATCGCTCCACAGCTTGAGCCCTATGCCGCCAGCGGCCAGGTGGCAGCGCTGGTGGCAGGCGCCACTGCCAGCGCTGCCCTGCCCGCCGGCGAGGCTCAGGGTGGCTGGTCCATCGCCAGCGGATACCTGGCATTTTGGGCGGTGTCCGTGCTGGCGATGGTGCTTGGCCTGCTGCACAGCGGACGCCGCCGGCGGAGCGAGCGTCGATGACCGGCGGCGGTGTCACCACGGTGGCGCAACTGGCGGGCCTGGCGCTCTCTGCCCTGCTCACCCTGGCGGTGCTGAGCTACCTGTGGGGCGACAACCCGGTGTATCGCGCCAGCCAGTACTTGATGGCGGGACTCACCGCCGGTTACGCCGCGGCGCTGGCATGGAACCATGTCCTGGCGCCCCGTCTGCGAGCCCTGATCACCGAGCCGGCAGAGTTCTGGCCCTATGGGCTGATGTTGCTTCTGTGCGGCCTGCTGCTGGCACGGGGATGGCCCCCTCTGCAGCGCCTGAGCGGCCTGCCGCTGGCATTGATGCTGGGGGTAGGGGCCGCCCTCGCCGTGGGCGGCGCGATCCGAGGCACACTGTTGCCGCAGATGGGCGCCATGATCGTCTCGCTGTCTCCGGCTCGCCATGCCCCCGGCATCACCGGGCTGGCGCAGGCACTGGACGCCGGCTTTATGCTGCTGGTGACCCTCACAGTGCTCTGGGTATATCGTTACCGAGCCCCTTCGGAGGGCGGTTCTCCTTTGCCCCGCGCCCTCGTGCGGGGCATCGATCGCACGGGCCGACTGTTGATGCTGGTGGTGGTTGCGGCCTCGCTGGCAGGTGCAGCGCTCTCTTATTTTGCCGCCTTGCGAGGCAGGGTTGATTTCATGCTGGACTGGCTGGGCAGCCTGATGGGCTGGGGAGGCTGAATAGTGGTCCAACCCGAAACGCAGAGCATCCTGCTGGCGGATATCGGCCACTCGCGAACGCACCTGGGACTGGTGGAGCGGGTCGAGGGGGTGTACCGACTGGCGGCGCGTACCGAGACGCCTTCCGTGGGCGATCCTCTCCCGGATCTTGCCGCCAGCCTCAAGGCCGGTTTGGAACAGCTCCAGTCGCTCGCCGGAAGGCCTCTGTTGTCTCCCGATGGCGCCCCCCTGACTCCGCGCACCCGCTTCCGGGGGATAGACCGATTGGCGCTGACCAGCAGCGGTGCGCCTCCTGTCCGCTGCGGCATCATCGGGCTGACCGAAGACCTCTCCCTGCAACAGGCGCGCCAGGTCTGTTCCAATTACGGAACAGATGTGATGGCAGAGGTGGCCCTCGCCTGGGACCGTCCCATCCGGCACGCAGCGCTGGCAAGCCTGTGTGCTCTGGAGCCGCAACTGATCGTGCTGGCAGGGGGTGTCGATGGGGGGCCCGAACGCCCGATGGTAGAGGCAGCCACGGTGCTGGCGGCCTTGTATCGCTCTGTCACCCCCGAAAGACGCCCTGAGCTGGTCATGGCGGGCAACCAGCGGGCGGGTGGCGGCGTTCACAAGGCTCTTCAGGGCGTGTTAGCCTGCCATTGTGTCGCCAATATCCTTCCTGCCCTGGGGACGGCGGCCATGGAGGGGCTGGTGCAGGCCCTGTCGCAACAGGCAGAGGGGCAGCTGGCCCTGCTGCCGGGCTACCGGGAGGTCAGCAGCTGGGCTGGTTCTGCGATCCTCACCAGTGATGCGGGCACTGGCATCATCCAGCGTTTCGTCGCCCAACAGGCCGATCTGGGCGCTGCGGTGCTGGGCCTGGATGTGGGAGCATATGGCACCCGTGCCTTGCGCCACACGGGACGTCATGAGACAGGGCGCGCTCTCGCTCCCGGGCTGATCGACGGACAGGATCTCTTTCTGGATCCCGATCGGTTAACCCAGCTGTGCCGCTGGTTGCCCTCGACGCAGCTCGAGGCATCAGCCGCAACCCTGCTGCGCAACCGCGCCCTGCGCCCCAGGGCCCTTCCCGAGACCACCAACGAGCGGGCCGTGTTGTTGGCAGCCACTCGGCTTTTGCTGGCGCAGGCCAGTGCTGCCCTGCCGCCGCTCCCCGCTCAGGATCAGGTCATCATGCTGCGGGGCGGCCCCTTTAGCGCCACTGCCGGCCCCGGGGCCATGTTGCTCGCCCTGCTGGATGGCGTAGAGCCCCGGGGGGTCAACCGCCTGTTTGTGGACCAGTGGTCGCTGTGGCCGACACTGGGTGCACTGGCGCAACAACTTCCGACGGCAGCGCTGCAGGTGCTGCAGCAGGACTGCCTGTGCGAGCTGGGCACCCTGTGCTCCCTTTCGGGCAAGGGCATATCGGGGGAGCCGGCGCTGCGCTACACAATCCGACAGGATGGAGATCTGCGGGAGGGCATCCTGAACTGGGGGGAGCTGCTGCGGCTGGCCCTGGGCCCATCTCCTGCAATGTTGGAGCTGGTCCCGGAAGGTGGGGCCACCGTTGAGGGATACCCTGGAGGCTCACCCATCGAGATCGCTCTGGCGGCAGGGACCCGTCAGCTGATTCTGGATGGCCGTGGCCGACCGCTCACCCTGCCGACAGACGACAGAGAACGCCATGAGGAGCTGGAACGATGGCAGGCCTGCTGTCGCTGACCGGCCGCCAGTCCATGGTAGAGACCGGCGTGCGCATCGCCCGTCTGCGTCGCCTGCCCCGGCCCGGGGTGATCCTCGTTCAACCCGGTGATACGCTGGCTCCCGCCGATCCGGTGGGCCGCTACGCCAGTCAAGAGTCCATCGTCGTCATCGACCTGGCCCGCGCCCTTCAGGTGGCGCCCTCCGCCGTTCGGCGCTACCAGCTGGTGAGCCCCGGTCAGCTGCTGGAGCCCGATACCCTGGTGGCCGCTGGCCGCCGATGGCCCGGGTTGCCCCTGCGGGTGCGCGCTGGTGTCAAGGGAGAGGTGATCGACGTGGAGGCAGGCAGCCTCTTTGTGCGTTGCCCGGCCGCGTACCTGCCCCTGCTGGCCTATATCCCCGGGAGGGTGCGTGAGGTTTACCTTCATCGCGCAGCCCTTGTAGAGACTGAAGGCCACGTGCTGCACGGCATCTGGGGCGCGGGAGGCGAGGGCCATGGCAGGCTCCGCGTGCAGGGTCAGCGTGGCGCCATGCTCTTCAGGCAACACATCACCGAGGGGGATCGGGGGACAATCCTGGCCTGCGGGATGCTGGCCAGCGATCTGGCGCTCAGGCGTGCAGCACAGGTGGGGCTCGCGGGCCTGGTGCTTGGGGCGCTCCATCCGGACTTGAGACAGGCCTGCAGGGCGGCGCCCTTTCCGGTGATGGTTACGGAAGGGATGGGCCGTACCCCCATGGCGCCGCCTGCCTGGGAGATGCTGCAGCGGTTGGAGGGAAAACTGGCGGTATTGGCAGGGGATGGCCGCCTCACCGCCACTGGCCCCGAGCTCATCGTGCCCGAGCCGCTCCCCCTGACGGGGCTAGCCCTGGCGCCCCCTCTGGCCCCCGGCATCGGCTCCCAGGTCCGAT
Source organism: Chloroflexota bacterium (assembly GCA_012728955.1). Classification (GTDB taxonomy): domain Bacteria; phylum Chloroflexota; class Anaerolineae; order UBA1429; family UBA1429; genus JAAYED01. Next base: position 2,005 of record JAAYED010000027.1, on the reverse strand, counting down.
TGACCGCCCCTGAACATCTGGGGTTGGTGGGAGAGATCGTCTCTCTGGCCGAGCAGCAGCCCCTGCGCAGTGGCACCCTCACGCCCGCAGCCTGGGTTCGGCTTGCAGACCGCCGGATGATGCTGGTGGCGCTGGAGAACCTCGAGGTGCTGGCCACGGTCTCCGCCGATCCTTTTGCCCTGCTGCGAAGCGCGCCCCTGCGCCAGCCCGGCGGGCCGCCTGCCTGAGGCCAGCTGCCAGCAGTGCCGTATTTTTTGCGGGCGTCCCTATGGGTGTTATAATTCTGCCAAGTTGTCGCCGCAGTGAGAGGTAGTTGTATGGCACTCACACGGGAGCAGGTGCTGCAGATCGCCGAGCTGGCCAAGCTCAAGCTGACCGATCAAGAGGTTGATCTCTTTGTGGATCAGCTCTCGGCGATTCTGGACTATGCACAGCAATTGAACGAGTTGAACACGGACGCCATCCCGCCTACCGCCCAGGTGTTTACGCAGCGCAACGCCCTTCGCGACGATGTGCTGCAGCCCTGCCTCACTCCAGACCAGGCCCTCGCCAATGCCCCGCGCTGGCAGGATAATTATTTCCAGGTTCCGCAGATCCTCGAGTAGCCTGCCGTACCTGCGCTGACCCTCTCCAGGAGGAAGTGGTTGGAACTCTATTCTCTCACGATCCACGAGGCCCAGGCGCTCCTTACGAGCGGTGAGATCAGCTCGGTCGAGCTGACCCAGGCTGTCCTCAACCGGATTGACCAGGTGGATGGGCACATCCACGCCTATCTCCATCTCGACCGTGAGGGTGCGCTTGCCAGCGCCGCTCAGGCGGACCAGAGGCGCAAGGCGGGCGAGCGGCATGCCCTGCTGGGCGTACCCATGGCCATCAAAGATACGATCCTCACCAAGGATATGCCCACCACTTGCGGCTCTCGCATGCTGGACGGCTACCTGTCGCCCTTTGACGCCGGCGCTGTGGAGCGGCTGCGGAACGCAGGGGCCGTGCTGTTGGGCAAGACCAATACGGACGAGTTCGCCATGGGCTCGACCACCGAGACTTCGTACTTTGGCGCCAGCCACAATCCCTGGAATCTGAATTATGTGCCCGGAGGCTCCAGCGGTGGAAGTGCCGCCGCGCTGGCAGCCGACGCCTGCATCGGTGCGCTCGGCAGCGATACCGGCGGCAGCATCCGTCAGCCGGCATCCTTTTGTGGGGTGGTAGGGTTCAAGCCAACCTACGGACGGGTCTCACGCCACGGGCTGGTGGCCTTTGCTTCATCGCTGGATCAGATCGGAGCCCTGACGAAGGATGTGACCGACGCAGCCCTGGTGTACCACACGGTGGCAGGCTATGACGACCGCGATGCCACCTCGGTGGACCGACCGGTGGAGGATTGCCTGGGAACTCTGGAGGCCGGGCTCAAGGGGTTGCGCCTGGGTCTGCCACGGGAGTACACCGGAGAGGGCCTGCAGCCCGAGGTCGGAGAAGCCATTCAACAGGCCCTGTCGGTCATGCAGGAGCTGGGCGCCGAGCTGGTGCCTGTCTCCATGCCGCACACCCACTATGGGCTGGCGGCCTATTACATCCTCGCCACGGCAGAGGCCTCAGCCAACCTTTCGCGCCTGGATGGTATCCGCTATGGAGACGCCCCCCAGCAGGCAACAGAGCTCTGGGAGCGCTACTATGCCTCTCGCTCCGACGGCTTTGGGCCAGAGGTCAAGCGACGGATCATGCTGGGCACTTATGCCCTTTCTGCCGGATACTATGACGCCTATTACCTGAAGGCACAAAAGGTACGTACCCTGATCAAGCAGGATTACGACCAGGCTTTGAAGCAGTGCGATGTGCTGGTAACTCCCACTACACCTTCCACCGCCTTCAAGATCGGCGAGAGGGTGAACGACCCGTTGCGCATGTACCTCACCGACGTGTTTACCCTGTCGATGAACATGGCAGGCGTGTGCGGGATCTCGCTCCCCTGTGGCATGGTGGATGGATTGCCGGTGGGGTTGCAGAT
>JAAYED010000307.1 GCA_012728955.1 Chloroflexota bacterium | reverse complement strand
CTGGGTGCGGGCATGGACGTGATCACCTATGTGGACCCGCTCCTGTCGCAGATTTCGCCCCGTGCCTTCAAAAGCCTGATCTCGGCGCCCTTTACCTCCCTCTTTGATGATCTGCGCACAGAGGGGGTGCCTGGCGCTCTGTTTGTGTGTGGCGACGCGACCAAGAACATCGAAGTGCTCTGCCACACGGGGCCCGACCTCCTGTGTGTGGATGAGAACGTCGATCTGGTGGCGGCCAAGGCCATCACCGATCACCATGGCATCACCATTGGCGGCAACATCCCCCTCACCACGGTGATGCTGCTGGGCAGCCAGCAGGACAACGTCAAGTGGGTGATCGACGCCCTGGATGCGGTGGATACGCAGCACCTCATTCTGGCCCCGGGCTGCGATATGCCCTATGACACGCCGGTGGAGAATGTGGTTGGTGTGGTGGAGGCACTGCGCGACCCGGATCGCTATCGCCAGGTGATCGCCCACTATGAGGCGCCGGTGCAGAACTATGACGTCGATCTACCCGACTATGCGACGCTGACCAGGCCGCTGATGGAGGTCTTTACACTGGATTCCGACAGCTGCGCAGCCTGCAGCTATATGCTCAGCGCCGCCCAGCGCGCAACGGCCGAGATGCAGGGACGAGTGGACATGGTCGAATACAAAATCACCGTGCCCGAGAATGTGGCGCGCATGCGCAAAATGAGCGTCAGCAACCTGCCCTGCATCCTGATCAATGGCCAACTCGCCTTTTCGTCGATCATACCGGCGCAGCGGGAACTGCTGGCCCTGCTGGAACAGGCCGTGGCAAAGCAGGGCACGGCATGACGCGGCTCCACCTGGTCAACGGCTTTTTAGGGAGCGGCAAGACGACGGCCATCATCGAGGCGGCGCGCCGCCACGTGTTGCGCGGAGAGCGTGTGGGTGTGGTGACCAATGACCAGGGGCGCTATCTGGTGGATACGGCCTTTGTCAGCGCCCAGGATATCCCCGTGGTACAGGTTACCGGCGGCTGCTTTTGCTGCTCCTATGATCAGCTGCTGGAGGTGTTGACGGCTCTCCACGAGGATGCCCAGCCGCAGGTGATCTATGCCGAATCAGTGGGCTCTTGCGCCGACCTCATTGCCACCGTGGTGCGGCCTCTGCAGGGGACGCCGGGAAGAGCGGTGCGGTGCCAGAGCCTGTCGGTGTTCGCCGACAGCCGACTGCTGCTGCACCTGCTGCGAGGCGACACGCTGCCACTTGGCGATGATGTGCTCTATATCATCGAACGCCAGCTGGCCGAGGCGGGGCTGGTGGTGCTCAACAAGTGGGACCTGCTGCATCCGCAGCACCGAAAGGAGCTGCTGAGCCTGGCGGCGGACGCCTTTGCCGGCGTTCCACTCCTGCCTCAGAATTCGCTCCTGCCAGAGGAGATCGCGCGTTGGATGGAGGCCATCGAGGGCGAGGAGCCCGCACTGCCATCGGCTGCGGTGTGGGTGGACTATGCGCGGTATGGACGGGGCGAGACACAGCTGGCCTGGATCGACCGTGCGCTGCTGGCAAGGCTGCCCGACCAGGGGCGGTCGGAGGTGGTGCGCCTGTTGCAGGCCATCAGCGAGGCGCTGGAGGCGCACCAGGTGCCGGTGGCCCACGTCAAGTGGCATCTCTCCAGCGAAACGGGAACCAGCAAGCTCAGCTGGACCACGCTCTCTCAGCCCGACTGGGCATCCGCCGTGCCGGCCGTCTCGGGTACCACGCAGCTGCTGCTCAACGCCCGCATCCAGGCCGACAGCGCCCAGGCCGGCGCCTGGATCGACGAGGCCCTCGCCCGGGCCCTGGCGGCCTCGCAGGCGGGCTGGCGCATTGTGGCGCAGGAGACCTTTGCCCCCAGTCCTCCGCAACGTCCCGCACGAGCCCTGCCATGAGCAGCACCCCCGCGTTTTCGAGGTGACGGCGGAGGGGTTATAATGAGTTGTCCAGCCAGTCTTGTGGAGTTCGTGAATGTTTGAACGGGTTGGCGCCATTGTGGCGCGCTATGAGGAATTGAATCGCCTGCTCTCGACGCCAGAGGTGGCCAGCGATCCCAATCTGCTGCGCACCTATGGGCAGGAACAGGCTGAACTCGAAAGCATCGTGCAGGTGTATCGTCAGCATGTGGCCGCCGAGGAGGCCCTGCAGGACGCGCATGCGCTGCTGAGTGAAGAGTCTGACGCGGACATGCGCACGATGATCGAAGAAGAGATCGCCTCGACAGAGCAGCTGCTGGAGACCACCAGCGCCGAGCTGCAAAAGCTGTTGCTCCCGCGAGATCCGCGCGATTCCAAAAACGTGATCGTCGAGATAAGGGCCGGCGCCGGCGGTGACGAGGCGGGACTCTTTGCCGCCGATCTCTACCGCATGTACACCATGTATGCGGCCCGCCACGGCTGGAAGACCAACATCCTCAGTGCCAACGAGACCGGTATCGGTGGCTTTAAAGAAGTCATTTTTGAGGTCAAGGGGCGCGATGCCTACTCGCACCTCAAATTCGAGAGCGGCGTACACCGCGTGCAGCGTGTCCCCGTAACAGAGACGAGCGGGCGTATCCACACCTCCACCGCCACGGTGGCCGTCTTGCCAGAGGCGGACGAGCTGGACGTGCAGATTAACGATGACGACCTGCGCATCGACATCTTTCGCGCCGGTGGACACGGCGGCCAGGGGGTCAATACCACCGATTCTGCCGTGCGCATCACGCACCTGCCCACCGGCCTGATCGTCCAGTGCCAGAACGAGCGATCCCAGCTGCAGAACAAGGCACGGGCCATGGAAGTGCTTCGCGCCAGACTGTATGACCTGGAGCACAATGCGCTCTTTGGCGAACGCGATCAGGAGCGGCGCTCACAGGTGGGCAGCGGCGAGCGCAGCGAAAAGATTCGTACCTACAACTTTCCTCAAAACCGGGTGACGGATCATCGCCTGGGTTACTCCAGCTACCAGCTGGAGAGCATCCTGGCGGGAGAGATCGACGAGTTCATCGAGCAGCTCGCCACACAGGAGCAAACCCGGCTGCTGGCACAGGTAGGCTGACCCCCGTGGAGGACATGGCTGGCGATTGCCCGCAACGGCTCTCGGCCGCCCTGCAGTGGGGTATTCGCCTGCTGGCTGCCCACGGGGTCGACAGCCCCCGCCTCGATGCCGAGTTGCTGCTGGCCCACGTGCTGGGCGTGGAGCGTCCCTGGCTGCTGATTCACGGCGAGACCGAACTTGCCCCGGGCGAGCTGGACGCCTACAGCGCGCTGATTCGGCGTGCACTGGACGACGAGCCGGTGGCCTATCTGCTGGGCGAGCGCCCCTTTTACGACATCAGCCTGCACGTCACGCCGGACGTGCTCATCCCCCGCCCCGAGAGCGAGCACCTGCTGGAGCAGGCTCTGGCGTGGGAGGGCGCACCAAGACCGGGGCTGCGTATCATCGATGTGGGCACGGGCAGTGGCGCACTGGCGATTGTCCTCGCCCGACACCTGCCCCAGGCACGGATCCACGCGGTGGACCTCTCCCCCGAGGCGCTGGCGGTGGCGCAGCAGAACGCCCACAGGCTGGGTGTAGCGGGAGCCATCCGCTTTCAGCAATCCGACCTGCTGACCGCCGCCTCTGGCCCCTGGGATCTGGTGGTAGCAAACCTGCCCTATGTCGATCCCTTGGAGTTGCCCGCGCTGCAGGCCAGCGTCCGACGCTGGGAGCCCCGCCTTGCCCTGGACGGCGGCCCGGGCGGCACGGCGATCATCGAGCGGCTGATCGACCAACTGACGGATGCCCTGGGACGGCCCAGCCTCGCCCTGCTGGAGTGCGATCCCCGGCAGGCCGCCCGCCTGGCCGAGCGCGCAGGCAGGGCACTGCCCAAGGCGCGGGTGCAGGTTGTGCAGGATCTGGCGGGTTGGGATCGCATTGTGCGCATCGAGCTACCGGCGCCCTCGCGGCCACCGGTGATCACACAGGTGTGGCCGGTCTGCACCGCGGAGGAGCGGGCACGGGGGCTACAGGCCGCCGTGCAGGTGCTGGCTCGCGGGGGGCTGGTAGTATTCCCCACCGATACGGTGTACGGTGTGGGCTGCAACCTTGCCGACAGCCAGGCGCTGCAGGCGCTGTACGCCGCCAAGGGACGTCCGGCTAACATGCCCATCCCGGTGTTGCTCTCTGATGCCGAGGAGGTCCATCAGGTGGCCCGCGCCTTTCCGGCCGCCTTCTGGGAGCTGGCGGAGAGCTACTGGCCGGGGGGGCTCACGCTGATACTGCCGGCCCTGCCCTCCTTGGACCCTGTCCTCACTGCAGGCGGGAGTACCGTAGGGGTTCGACTGCCCGATCTGCCACTGGCGCGGGCACTCATCCGTGCTGCGGGGGGTGCGCTGGCGGTTACCAGTGCCAACCGATCCGGTCACCCGGCGGCGGTTACGGCGCAAGATGCTCTGAACGAGCTGAACGGGCGGGTGGAACTGCTGCTGGCTGGAGAGGCGTGTCGCGGCGGGGTGGCCTCGACGGTAGTGAACCTCAGCGTGTCTCCACCTCGGCTGTTGCGGGCAGGGGCCCTGAGCGCAGCCGAGCTGCGGCAGATCCTGCCGGATCTGGACCAATAAAAAGTACCCCCTAGGCGACTCGAACGCCTGCCACCAGCTCCGGAGGCTGGTGCTCTATCCACTGAGCTAAGGGGGCATGGCAGGCAGTATAGCATGCGCCGCCCGCGCATCAAAATACCGGGCTGGGCTCTATCCCCGGTAATGGGGTTTGGGCAGACCCAGAATGGCGCCGTTCAGATTCCCCAGGATGCACACCAGCGCAAGGATCAGCAGCATGTAGTTGAGCGAAACCACCGCGCCCACGATAAAGGCGCCGGCACCGCCGATGCTGCCGATAAAGGCATGCCTCAGCGGTACCTGGTAGGCCATGCGGGCAATCAGGGCACCGGCACCCAGGCTGGCCAGAAAGACGGCCAGCAGCATCACGGGAGGGCCCATCAACGCGTACTGCTCCGCGGTGTGCGGTGCGATGGCCAGATAGGCACCGAGAATGGTGGCCAGCAGGGCGATGCCGAGGTTGAGCGCAATCCCACCCGCCAGCACCCACCAATCCACATCTTGAAAACTCAACACATGCTTGAGCAGTTGTCGCATCGCACCCCCATCAGCCTCCAATTGCCCTGGCCAGTGGTAGAAAAAAAGCACCACGCAAGGTGGTGCCTTTTGTGCGCCCGGGGCGGCTCGAACGCCCAACTTACGGT
>JAAYED010000306.1 GCA_012728955.1 Chloroflexota bacterium | reverse complement strand
GGATGAGGGCCAACCAACGATTTGACATCGCCCCCCGTTCGATATATCATATTTTGCCGTGAATTCACCATCCCTGCGCAGAATCAATGCGTATTGCTATCCCTCTCCAGCCCGTCACATGCGGGCACACGCAATTCCCGGGCTTTGGTCTAACCGCACTTGAGGCAGGTCTTGACCGGAGCTTTTTGTGCTTGAGGAGAGTCATCTGTGCGCGCCTCATGCAACCATAGGAGGGCACCTTGGAGATCAACGACATCAGAAACCTGAGGATCAGCCTCGCTTCCCCCGATCAGATTCACGCGTGGTCCTACGGTGAGGTCACCAAGCCCGAAACGATCAACTATCGCCGGTTGCGGCCCGAGAAGGACGGCCTGTTTTGCGAGGCCATTTTCGGTCCTACCAAGGACTGGCAGTGCTACTGCGGCAAGTACAAAAAGGTCCGCTTCCGCGGCATTGTTTGCGACAAGTGCGGCGTGGAGGTAACTCACTCCCGCGTGCGTCGCGAGCGCATGGGGCACATCGATCTGGCCACTCCCATCGCACATATCTGGTACACCCGCCGGTCCCCCAGCTATCTGGGCCTGCTGCTGAACATCTCACAGCGCAACCTGGATCGCGTGCTGTACTATGCCCAATACATTGTCACCGAGGTCGATGAGGCCGCTCGCGAGCGCGCGCTGCATCGTCTGCAGGATGAGCTGGATCGGGAGATCGCCCGCCTCACCGAGCAGGCCAACGCCGGCATCGAGGAGGTGGACGCTGCGCTCTCTTCCCGGGTTGAGCAGGGAGAAGAGCGCGAACAGGCTATCGTGGACGAGATCCGTGCGCGCCGCGATGCAGCCATCGAACGTGTGATGAGCCAGGCTACCCAGCTGCGCGAAACGTTGACCCAAATGTTGGATCAGCAGGCCAGCGAGGATGTGGTCTTTGAGGCCACCGATACGCAGGTAGTGGCGCAGGGCGAAAAGGTGAATCGCGGCCATCTGGCGACGTTGAACCAGTATGTTCAGGACGAGCTGAGCCGCATCGAGGGCCAGTACGCCCAGGAGAGCGATACCCAGCTTGCTCCCATCGAGGATGCCCGCTCAGCGGCGCACGTCGAGGCCGAAGGCCAGCGCACCCGCTACAGCGAGGCGCTCGAGGCACAGCTGGAAGAGCTGCGTGAGGCCTTTGAGGAAAAGCGCGATCAGTTGATGAGCCTGCGCCCCAAGCAGCTCCTCAGCGAGATCGAGTTCCGCGAGTACACCGAAGCCTGGGGCCGGGTGTTCAAGGCGTCGATGGGCGCCGAGGCCATTCACCACATCGCCTCGCAGATCGACCTGGACAAGCTGGCCGAGGATCTGCAGGAAGAGATTCGAACCACCCATTCCAAGCAGCGCAAAAAGAAGGCCGTCAGCCGGCTTCAGGTCACCGAGGCTCTGCGTCGTTCGGGGAACCGGCCCGAGTGGATGATCCTCACGGTGCTGCCGGTGATCCCGCCCTCGTTGCGCCCCATGGTGCAGCTGGACGGCGGTCGCTTTGCCACGTCGGACCTGAACGACCTGTACCGCCGGGTGGTGAACCGCAATAACCGACTCAAGCACCTCATGTCGCTGCAGGCGCCAGAGGTGATCATCCGCAACGAAAAGCGCATGCT
>JAAYED010000305.1 GCA_012728955.1 Chloroflexota bacterium | reverse complement strand
CGTGCAGGCCTGTCCAACAGCGGCGCTCGCCCAGAATCCCGCTGGCTGGGTAACACTGGATCAGGCGCTGTGCATCGCCTGTGGGGCCTGCCTGGACAGCTGCCCCTTTGGCGCCATCGCTACGGACTCGGAGGGCCATGCCACCAAGTGCGACGGATGCGCCGCACAGGTCTCGGCGGGCGCGGAGCCCACCTGCGTCCGTGCCTGCCCCATGCGTGCCCTGCGACTCGACAGTGCGGACGCTTGCCCCAATCGTATCTCTGACGCAACCTGGGATGACGCCGGAATGGCGCCACGGGTTCGTTATCTGGTGCGATCCGCTCCGGAACTGGAGGTCCCCGATGCCTGAGAGCACCGATGTCCGCAGGGTGCTGCCGGCCATAGACGCGCTGCTCCGCTCCAAGATGGGCGACGCCCTGGTGCGGGAGCACGGGCGCAGTGCAACGCTCGCGGCGCTGCGTACCACCCTGGACCAGGCGCGGCAGATGCTGACAGAGGGGGCCTCGGCCCCGACGGTGGAGGCTCTGCTGGGTCGCGCCAGGACCGAGTTGGAGGCACGGTCGGCCGTCACACTCCTCCCGGTGATCAACGCCACCGGCATAGTGCTGCACACCAACCTGGGGCGCGCTCCGCTGAGCAGTGCCGTGCTCTCTGCAATGATGGCCGTGGGCCAGAGCTACAGCAACCTCGAGTATGATCTGGAACCCGGCCACCGGGGCTCGCGTTATGTCCATGCGGAAGGACTGCTGTGTCAGCTTACCGGTGCAGAAGCGGCCCTGGTGGTAAACAACAATGCCGGCGCCGTGCTGCTCGCACTGGCCGCCCTGGCCAATGGCAGAGAGGTGGTCATCTCGCGGGGGCAACTGGTCGAGATCGGTGGCGGCTTTCGTGTGCCGGACGTCATGGCACAGAGCGGAGCCGCGCTGGTCGAAGTGGGCACAACCAACCGCACCTATCTGCGTGATTATGCCAGCGCCATCAGTGAGCGAACCGGTGCCCTGCTGCGAGTGCACACCAGCAACTTTACCATCGAGGGCTTTACACACCAGCCTGCCCCCGCGGATCTGGCTGCCCTGGCTCGTGAGCACGCATTGATCCTGATCGACGATCTGGGAAGTGGCACACTGCTGGATACGGCGCGCTATGGCCTGCGCCACGAGCCCATGGTGCAAGAGAGCCTGGCCGCGGGCGCCGACGTGGTGACCTTTAGTGGGGACAAGTTGCTGGGCGGACCGCAAGCCGGACTGATTGTGGGCAGGGCACACCTGCTGGAGCGCATCCGACAGCATCCCCTGGCGCGCGCCCTGCGGGTGGACAAGTCCACTCTGGCGGGGATTCAGGCCAACCTGCTGCACTATGTGCGCGAAGAGGCCGAGCAGGCGATTCCAACATGGCGCATGCTGGCGCTGTCCGAGGATGTGATCTCAAACCGGGCCCAGACAGTGATCAACGCGCTTGGCCAGGCTGGCGGCGCCTGCACGTTGCTCCCGGGCCGCTCGATGGTAGGCGGCGGCTCACTGCCCCAGCAGTCGCTGCCAACAACGTTGCTGGCGTTGCCTCCGCGCAACGCAGAGCAGCTGGCCCATGATCTGCGCATGGGCGATCCCCCCGTTATTGCGCGGATCTACGAGGGACGGGTGGTGCTGGACCTGCGCACTGTATCGGAGGACGAACTCGACTGCCTGGTCAAGCGCCTGTCCGAGTTACTGTAACGGCGGCCGTGCCCTGCCACGTAGCGACGGGGCCACCACAATAAACCACGCGCCGAGAGGAGATCAGCCTCTTCTCGGCGCGTTAACCTGCGGTGAACACTCAAGCGGCAGCCCTGCCGATGTGCCGGTGCGGCCATGGGCAGGGGCTGTCTCCCATTCCCGTGCGAGCAGGGCCACGCCCTCGGCGGACGTCAGGTCTTGGTGATCTCCAGCTGGGCGCCACAATTGGGGCACTTGCGCAAGGCCTCACGCACGGGAAGCTCGGTGCCGCAATAGGCGCAGAGCTTTTTCGCGATAGAGGGCACCAGGCCGGTAAAAACGTAGACCATGCGCTCTCCGCGCGGTTGACCGGCCGCAGTCCCTTCCGCCGTCAGCTCGTCCATCACCTGTTGCGCCAGCTTTTGTGGGATGCGATGCTCAGCGCGCAGCTGCGATACAGTCAGCTCGCCGCCCATGCGGCTGGCCATCTCCACCGCGCTCGCCTTGAGCTCGGACATGCTGATTGCCCGCAGTCGCCTGAGACGCCTGATCCCGAACAAAAGAATCACCAGGCCCACGGCGAGAAAGGCCAGCGCAGCAAAGAGGCGAGAGCCAGAGTCCCCCGAGGCCACCAGGAAGAGCAGGCCGAGGGTTAGAAAGGGTATCGACAGGAGCGTTATTAGAACCACACCGACTTTTTTCACCAGGCCAACCTCCCCTTGCTGCCAGTCTCTAGTTCCATTCTGCCGTCGCCCGATTCAACGCATCTCCCATGGACTCGAAATAGCGCTGAATCTCTTCCGGCGTCACGCGATCGACCACATACTGGCGCGCCACGGCCGCAAAGGCGAGCGGATCGCGCAAGGCGCTGCCCTCGTCCTTCACCCGTGCGGTCAAGGCATTCCAGGTCGTATTGACCGCCACCACGCGCGCCGGCACCTCTACACGGATCTGTTTGAGACCGTACTCTTTCTGCTCCTCCAACACACTGGCGACACTCTGTGTAAAGGTGTTCAGGCCCTTTTCCATTCCGTTCAGGAGGCCTACGCTGGTGGAAACCGCCTCCAAAGCCTCCTCAAAGCGAGCGCGGACCTGGTTATGTTCCGCCAGCTCGGCCAGGGTGCTCCCCAACTCATCATCCAGCTCTGGCGCCTCGGTCATCTCTTCCAGCGCGCGCTGCAGGCCATTCTGGCGCGCCAGCGCTTCCAGATTGTTGCGCACATGGTCATAGCGTGACTGCTGCTGCAGCGTCTCGATGGCCTGTTCCTGCCAGGCTTGGCGCAGCTCAGACTGGCGATCACCGGCGTCCTGCACCTTCCGTACCCAGGCTGCACGCACCTTGCGCAGCGCCTCCACCGACTCTTGTTGGTCTTTTTTCAACTTTTTTTGACGACGTCTGAGTTTGTGGATGGCAAACATGTTGGTGAGTGACCCGAGAAAGGGCTTGCTCAGCGCCTCGATCTCCTCAAACGCATCGGAAAACTCATCCTGCAGCCTGACGATCCTGCGCTTCAGACGTTCCTCTCGTTGGTTCAGCTCGGGGTTCTTTTCCCGAAGCTCGCCAACGGTATGCTGCGCCAGCGCCATGCGCGCATCGATAGCCTCGCGGCCCGAGGTGAGAGCGGTGTTCAATGACTCCATCTCTTGCTCGAGATTGGCGCGCTCCTCCTGCTCGATCCCATCCAGATAGCGCTCAAAAGACTCGGGAAGCTGGCCTCGGCGCAGGGTTACCTCGGGATATGCCT
>JAAYED010000304.1 GCA_012728955.1 Chloroflexota bacterium | reverse complement strand
GGCCCCAGATATGTGTCGGTGCCACTCGACGAGCAGGGTGCCAGTGCCGAGGCCATGGAGCGTCTCCTGGCGGACCAGCCGGTCAAGTTCATGTACCTGATCCCCACCTTTCACAATCCAACCGGCATCACCATGAGCCTTGAGCGTCGTGAACGGATTGTGGCTTTGGCTTCCGAGGCTGGTGTCCCCATTGTGGAGGACGATCCCTATGGCAGGCTGCGTTTTCGCGGTGAGGGCCTGCCCACGCTGGCCTCCATCGATAATGCCCGCAACGCCGGCGACGCCAATCGGGCCACGGTGCTCTACCTGGGCACCTTTAGCAAGACACTGGCTCCTGGATTGCGGCTGGCCTGGGTGGTGGCGCCGGAGGAGATCGCCCACAAGCTGGTGATGGCCAAGCAGGGGGTCGACCTGCACACCAGTGGGCTTTCCCAGATGATCGCTTACGAGTTCCTGCGGCGTGGCTGGCTTGATCCCCAGGTCGAGCGCATCCGCCAGACCTATGCCGCCCGTTGTGAGGCCATGTGTGAGGCGATAGATGCGTACTTTCCCGCCGGTGCCCGCTATGTTCGCCCTGATGGGGGGTTATTTCTTTGGGTGATTCTGCCCGAGGGCATTGACACCGCCGAATTGCTGCGCGATGCGGCAGCCCGGGGGGTGGCCTTTGTGCCCGGTGCTCCGTTCTTTATCGACGGCTCTGGAGCCAACACCTTCCGCATGACCTATGCCAGCGTGCCGGCAGATACCATTCGCAGGGGAATTCGCATCCTCGGCGAGCTGCTCCATGAACGTATCGCTGACCTGCCGGCCGCCAGTGTTTGACACCCGCTGACCGCAGGACATAATAAGGTATCAGTGAGCCTTATCCTATCAAGCGGAGGTTTGCATGCCGCTCTACGAGTATCAGTGCCCTCATTGCCAGGCGACTTTTGAAAAGTTGCGGACATTCTCCCAAGCGGATAGTCCTGCCCGTTGCCCCGAGTGCAGTGGTGAAGACTCGCGCCGATTGATCTCCCGTTGCGCGAGCGTGAGCAGGGGTGAGGATGGCAGCACCCATGCGGTGGCCGGTGGCGGGGGGTGCGCTGGCTGTGCCGGAGGGGCTGCCTGCGCTCACTGCGGGCACTAGCATCCTGCTGATCAGCCAGGGCCCATCGTACCCGTACGGTGGGCCCTTTTCCGTGGGTTAACGGCCCCTGTGCTATAATCGCTTCATGCCAGAGATGACGGATCCCTCCCTGCCCACAGTGCCCCTCGGTGCCTTTGAGGTGCTCGCGCGAGACCCTGGTGGTTCGGCGCGCCGTGCCAGGCTGCACACCGCCCATGGCACTGTGCAGACGCCTGTGTTCTGCCCCGTCGGCACACTGGCTACGGTCAAGTCTCTCACGCCCCGCGACCTGGTGGAGCAGGGCGTGCAGATGATCCTCTCCAATACCTATCACCTCTACCTGCGCCCCGGAGCCGAGCTGATACAGGAGCTCGGTGGGCTCCACCGTTTCATGGCCTGGCAGGGCCCCATTCTGACCGACAGTGGCGGTTTTCAGGTGTTTTCGCTGCCCGGCCTGCGCAAGGTCGACCAGGATGGTGTGACCTTTCGCTCGCACATCGATGGCTCCGAGCATCGCTTTACGCCTGAAAAGGTGATCTCTATTCAGGAGATGCTCGGCTCGGACATTGCCATGGTTCTGGACGAATGTGCCCGGCCCGATGATCGTTCCTATATCGAGCAGGCCATGGTGCGCACACATGCCTGGGCTGAACGCTGCAAGCGGGCGCATCGCCGGGAGGATCAGCTGCTGTATGGCATCGTCCAGGGGGGGATCTTTGACGATCTCCGTGCGGCCAGTGCGCAGGCAATTACCGGCCTCGACATGGATGGATATGCGATCGGCGGGCTCTCGGTGGGGGAGAGCAAAGCAGACATGTTGCGCGTGCTGGATGGGGTGGTGCCCCTCCTGCCGGTCGACAAGCCCCGCTATCTGATGGGAGTGGGGGCACCGGAGGACCTGGTGGAGGGCGTGGCGCGCGGCATCGACATCTTTGACTGCGTGTTGCCCAGCCGCCTGGGGCGCAACGGCGCGGTGTTCACCCGCGAGGGGCGGATCAATCTCCGCAACGCGCGATTTCGTGACGATCCGGCCCCTATCGAGGAAAACTGTACCTGCTACACTTGTCGCAACTTTGGACGAGCCTATCTGCGGCATCTGATCCTGTCGCAAGAGATCCTGGCGGCGCATCTGAATACGCTGCACAACGTACATTTCCTGGTGGGCTTGATGTCGGAGATTCGTCGGGCCCTGGAGCAAGGCACCTTCCAGGAGCTGCGTGCTTCTTTCTGGGAGTGCTACCACGTTGCGGACCAGTGCGCTCGTCAGCGCAACCACGCGCTGTATCAGAGCGCAGCGGCCAAGTCGGCGCGAGGCAATCCACAGGGGGTGGAGCGGGAATGAATGCCCTGGAAGCGGTGTTGTGGGGGATACTTCAGGGGTTGACCGAGTTTCTGCCCGTCAGCAGCTCGGGGCATCTGGTGCTGATACCCTGGCTGTTGAACCTGCAGGCACCCGGGTTCGCCTTTAGCGTCATGGTTCATTTGGCAACGTTGCTTGCTCTGCTGCTGTATCTGCGGGCAGAGCTCGCGCAGTTGGTGCGTGGGGCGCTCCATCTGTTGACGAAGCGGCGTATCGACACCCCCGAGTCACGTCTGGTCGGGCTTGTCATTATCAGCAGTATTCCGGCGGTGCTGGTGGCCCTGCTGCTGGGGGATGCCATCGAGCAAGCCTTTGGCTCGCCGATCCTGGTGGCCGCCAGCCTGATCATCACCGGAGCGGTGTTGTGGCTGGCAGAGCGCATCCGGCCGCGCAAGGGCTTCTCGACCCTCTCCGCTCTGGATGCAGGGCTGATCGGCATGGCACAGGCGGTCGCTCTGGTGCCTGGCATCTCCCGCTCTGGAGCCACCATTGCGGCAGGCATGGGGCGCGGGCTGGGCCGCCCCGATGCAGCACGTTTCGCCTTTGTGATGTCAATTCCGGTGATTCTGGGTGCCGCCGCCAGGGAACTCTTGGACCTGGTGCGCGAGGCCAGCGCCATCGATTCTGGTGGAATGTTCGCCCTCGGTATGGTGGCGGCCTTCGCCAGTGGCTATCTGGCCATTTCGGCACTCTTCAGACATGTTCAGCGGCACAGCCTGCGGGTCTTTTCCTGGTACTGCTGGGCGGTTGGGGCCATCAGCCTGTTGGTCTACCTCGTCAGGGGATCGTCATGATGCGGCCTGGCCGATGGTTCTCCTGGATATCAGTGGGGCTGGCTGCCCTGGCCGTCTGTTTGATATTGGCAGGTTGCCAGAGTGTTCCGGCATCTGAACCGGTATCGGCGACAGAGGTCCTGCCCACTGCCACGCCGCTGCCCCCCTTGTGGTTGGCCGCAGGCTATGAGGCCGGCCCGCTGGCTGATCTGCTCAGGACCTCGTATCGGCGAGCCAATGGTGTTGGAGAGGTCCTGACGGAGGAGATGAGCACTGCCGCAGCGTTGGATGCGCTACAGCGGGGGGCCGCAGATGTGGCTTTGGTCGCTGCCGTCAGTTCAGAGGCCCTGCAGGCCACACTGGGTGACGCCCGGGTAGTGCCCGTGGCTGTTGATGGAGTGGTCATCATCGCACACCCCAGTGTGAACATCACTGCCATCTCGCCGGCCGATCTGGCACGCATCTATTCCGGTGACACGTCCGACTGGTCCGCACTGGAGGGCGGCAGTGGCCGGCCCGTGCTGGCGATCCAGAGCCAAGGCACCGCCGCTCGTCTCGCCTTTGATGCGGCTGTCATGGAGGGCGTAGCGCCCGCCACCACCGCCCGCGTGCTCCCCACCGACTCGCACATGGTGGAGTATGTGTCCACTACGGCCAACAGCATCGGCTATGCGGCAGCCTGCCTGGTGCGGCAGGATTCGCCGGTGACTATTGTGGCCATGGACCGTGTGCTGCCCACCCGAGCGAATCTCGAAAAGGGGCAGTATCCGCTGGCCTATGAGCTGTATCTGGTGACCTTGGATTCGACGCTGCCCACGGTGGAGGCACTGATCCGGCACGCCACCAGTCCCCTCGGGCAGGCCGCCATTAGCGAGCTCTATGCACCTGCGCCGGCACCATGAGGGGCACCCTGCAGCCGGACAAAGGGATTCTCGCGTTGCTCCTCGCCGATGGTTGTGGCCTCGCCATGGCCCGGGTGCACCACCGTCTGCGCCGGCAACGCATACAACCGGTTGCGGATGCTGTCCTGCAGCGTAGAGGTTGATCCGCCGGGCAGGTCGGTCCTTCCGATGCCACGGCGAAAGAGCGTGTCGCCGCTAAAGAGGACGTCGTGGCCCTCTCCATAGAGTGAGATGCCGCCTGCCGTGTGCCCTGGTGTTTCCAGCACCGTCAGCGCCAGCTCACCAAAGGCAACGAGGTCGCCCTGGTGCAGCCTGGTGTCCGCTCGCAATCCGGCAGGGCCGGTCAGTCCGAACAGGGCAGGCGGGTTCTCGAGTGCGGCGGCGTCGCCTGCACCGATGCACAGAGGTGCATCGGTTTCCTGCTGAATCGCGGCGGCGGCCCCCACATGGTCAAAGTGGTAATGGGTCAGCACCACCGCGCCTACCGCCAGATCGCGTGAACGCAGCGCTGCCAGAATGCGATCGGGCTCGTCGCCCGGATCGATGACCAGTGCCTGGCCGGTACGGACGCTGGCAACCAGGTAACAGTTCGCTCCGATCGGTCCAACTTGCAGCCTGATGATCTCCATACCGGCTCCTTTGGTGATGCGTTTGCCGCCCGGGACGATCCTAGGGGGACCCGCGGCAGCTGTCAATGGACGAGTGAGGCAATGCCATGCGTATTTCGACTCTGTTCGGCCAGCGGCTCAGGCAGGCTCCCTCAGATGCAGGGCCCACGGCGCTGCAATTGGCGCTCAGGGTGGGGCTGATGCGCCGGACATCCCAGGGTGCACCTGCGCTATTGCCGACCGGCTGGCGCGCGATACGCCGTTTGCAGGCCATTATCCGTCAAGAGCTGGACGCTCTCGACGGCCAGGAGCTGCTGCTGCCACTGCCGAAGGCTGTCGTCAGTGGCCTGTCTGGAGCGGCATGGCCGATGCTCTCGGATGTCGCGGGGGGTGAACTTGCCCGGGGCAGCGGCACTGTCGAGGAGGCGGCCGACCTGGCGCGCCAGGAGATCCACTCCTATCGGCAGCTGCCAGCCCTGGTCTACCAGTTTCAGACCAGTTTCCCTCATGACCCGCAGGGACGGCCGGGGCTGTTGGGAAATCAGGAGCAGTTGATGCACGAGGTCTTTACTTTTGACCAGGACGCAGCCGGCATGGCCCGGTCCTGTTCGCGTGTATCTACCGCCTGGCAGCGCGTGTGGGAGCGCTGCGGGTTGTCTGTGCGGACTGTGGAAGCGACCTTGGGCAACGTGCCTGCCCAGGCTTTTATGGTCAGCAGCCCCATGGGGGACGATGAGCTGGTTCATTGCCCCGCCTGTGGGTACGCAGCCACTGCAGTATCTGCCCGGTTCCGGCGGTCCCCCTCGGTGGCGGAGCAGGCTCAGGCACTCGCACTGGTAGAGACGCCGGGCGCCAATACCATCGAGGCGCTGGCACGGTACCTGGGCATCTCGACGGACCGGACGCTCAAGGCGGTGATGTATCAGGATGTCGATACGGGCAGACTGGTCTTTGTGGCCATTCGTGGGGACCTGGCAGTGAACGAGGCCAAACTGGCCCACCTTCTGGGAGGTGCGTTGCTGCAGGTCGCCCCGCCGGAGGCGTTGCAGGCTGCCGGCGCCGTGGGCGGATATGCCTCGCCCGTCGGGCTGCGCGAGACGTTGATCGTTGTGGACGAATCGGTGCAGGACGGCGTGGGGTTGGTTGGTGGCGCCAATCGGGAGGGCTATCATTACTGGAACGTGGTGCTTGGACGCGACTATGTCGCCGATCTGGTGGGGGATGTGGCCCTCGCCCGTGAAGGAGATCCTTGTCCCCACTGCGGAGGGTCGCTGCACACCGAGCGTGCGGTGCAGCTGGGGCAGGGAGCCCAGCTGGGGACCTCTCGTTCGGAGACTGCAGGAGCGCAGTTCCTGGACGAGTCCGGGAGGGCTCGTCACCCTTACATGGGGCGCTATACCATGGGGCTGTTACGACTCTTTGCATGCATCATCGACGCCCATCACGATGAATCGGGCATTCTGTGGCCGCAAGAGGTAGCGCCTTATCAGGTGCATCTGGTATCGTTGGCTCATCCGGGCACGCCGGAGGAACAACGGGCGGAGGAACTGTACGCCGCATTGTGTGAGGCGGGGATGCAGGTGCTCTACGATGACCGTTCCGAGCGCGCCGGGGTCAAGTTTGCCGAGGCGGATCTGCTGGGGGCGCCCGGCCGTTTGACCATCAGCTCTCGCAGCCTCGCCCAGGGAGGGGTAGAGTTCAAACGGCGCTGTGAGGGCCAGTCGCAGCTGGTACCGCTGGCACCGCTATCGGCCATCCTGGACTTGATCGGTGTCGGCAGGCCACTCTAGTCCCAGTGCGTGCCTGCGACGAGCCAGCCATGCTCGGTTAGTCATAGATGCCCATGCGCCACATGCGGTACTTGGTCCTGGCGGCAGCCGAGGCGGCCTTTTGCAGGATGTCCAGCGCTTCGTCCATCGCTGTGCAGCGGTCCGGATCCTCCAGATTCATCATGGCATCGCAACACAAGGGCCCGTAGGTGTCGCGGTACTCTTCGCAGAGCGGCAGCTGGAGCACCAACTCCTCGAGGTTGGTGAAACGGCGTCGCATCTCGGCGATACGCTCTGAGAAGAGCCGCGCGCGGAACATGTGGCCCCGCGGCAGGCTGCGGCAGGTTACGGCCTGTGCCAGCGACTGTGCCACTGCCACCACGCGGCACTCGCGCCACGTGGCGGCATCGCTTGCTGCCGGGCGTGCTGACCAATCCTCCATTCAAACCTCCCGCAGACACCAACTGCATAGTCATTATACGCATCGCCATTGAAAAGGGTGCATGAAGCCGGGTGCTTTGACAGGCAGCCAACGGCGTGGTAGAGTTGTAATGTCAGGGACGGTGATCGGGAGGAGTAGGGAGCAACGGTCTGTCAGAGAAGGAGGGCCACCGGCTGCAAGCCCTCCCCAGCAGCTTGCCTCGAAGGTCGCCCGTGAGTCCAGTGGGGTGGGGCCCGTGCTCCGTAGCCCCCGCCGGGTTCGCCCGTTACAGCGCATAGAGGGTGTCATCGCATGTCGGTGACAAACCGGAGTGGTACCGCGAAAGGAACCCCTTTCGTCTCCGGAGACGGATGTCTCCGCGGGGCGGAGGGGTTTTTTGATGTGAGAAGGAGAGCAGGATGAGCGAGAGAGCGCCGCTACCGACCGAAATGCCGGCCACCTATGATCCACAGGCCATCGAACAGCCTTTGTACCGCTGGTGGTGGCAGCGAGGGGATTTCAAGCCCAAGATCGACGAGGCTAAGAAGCCTTTTGTCATGTCCATGCCGCCGCCCAACGTTACCGGTGCCCTGCATCTCGGCCATGCCATCGTGGCAGCGGTACAGGATGCGCTCATTCGCTACCATCGCATGACCGGGCGCCCCACCCTGTGGGTGCCTGGTACCGACCACGCCGGCATCGCCACGCAGGCGGTGGTGGAGCGTGAGCTGGCCAAGGAAGGGCTCACGCGGCACGATCTCGGTCGGGAAAAGTTCCTGGAGCGCGTATGGCAATGGAAAGAGCTCTACCATCAGCGGATCACCGAGCAGCACTACTCGCTGGGGGTCTCCTGCGATTGGGACCGAGAGCGCTTTACCATGGACAGTGGCCTGTCGCAGGCCGTGCGTGAGGCCTTTGTACGCCTGTATGAACAGGATCTCATCTACCGTGGCGAATATCTGATCAACTGGTGCCCCCGTTGTGGTACCGCCATCTCAGATCTGGAGGTGGAGCACCACGACGCGGCCGGTAACCTTTGGTATGTGCGCTACTGGACAGAGGAGGGCGATGCCTCGCTGACGGTGGCCACCACCCGGCCGGAGACGATCCTGGGCGATACCGCGGTGGCAGTGCATCCAGAGGATGAGCGCTTTGCATCGCTGATCGGACGCCGGCTGCGTCTGCCCATCGTCGGGCGGCTGATCCCTGTGGTGGCGGATGAGGCGGTGGACCGCGAGTTTGGTACCGGCGCAGTGAAGGTCACCCCTGCCCATGACCCCGTGGATTACGGAATCGCGCAGCGGCACGGCCTCCCGATCATCAATGTCATGACCGATGATATGAAAATGAACGACGCCGCCGGTGTGTATGCGGGCCAGGACCGCTACGAGTGTCGTGCCAATGTGGTGCGCGACATCGAGGCGCAGGGCGATCTGATCAAGATCGAGCCCTACCAGCATGCGGTGGGTCATTGCCAGCGCTGTGCCACCGTGGTCGAGCCGCGCATTTCGACGCAGTGGTTCGTTCGTGCGGGGATTCTGGCGCAGCCGGCAATCGAGGCGGTGCGCGAGGGTCGCATCCGCATCGTGCCCGAGCGGTTCACGGCCATCTATTACAACTGGATGGAGAATATCCACGATTGGTGCATCTCGAGACAGCTGTGGTGGGGGCACCGCATTCCCGTGTGGTATTGCGGCGAGTGTGGAGAGACCATCGTCTCTCGCACCGATCCCAGCGCCTGCCCCAAGTGCGGCAGCAGCCATCTCACGCAGGATCCGGACGTGCTGGACACCTGGTTCTCCTCCGGCCTGTGGCCCTTTTCCACCCTGGGCTGGCCCGAGGATACCGAGGACCTGCGGTACTTTTATCCTACCTCGGTGCTGGAAACCGCCTATGACATTATCTTTTTCTGGGTGGCCCGCATGATCATGATGGGCATCCACTTTACCGGCCAGGTGCCCTTTGACACGGTGTACCTGCATGGCCTGGTGCGCAACGAGCAGGGCGACAAGATCAGCAAGTCCATGGAGGACGCCTGGCGCTATGACCCGATCTTTATCATCAAAGAGTACGGGCTGGACCCCCTCCGCTATACACTGCTGACCGGCTCTACGCCTGGTAATGATATGCGCCTGGCAGAGGCGCGCATCGAGGCCAACCGGAATTTCTGCAACAAGATCTGGCAGGCTACCCGCTTTGTGCTGGGGAACCTGGGCGACAACCCTGGACAGTACGCTTCCAGTGGGGTGCTCGACACGTCGACCCTGGAGGATGCGACGGATCGCTGGATCGTAAGTCGCTATCATGGGCTGGTTCAAGATGTGACGCGCCTCATCGATGCTTATCAGCTTGGCGAGGCCGGCCGGCAGGTATACGAGTTTCTGTGGGGTGATTATTGCGACTGGTACATCGAGATGACCAAGACGCGCCTGCGCGGAGAGGACGCCTCGTCGGCGCAAGCGGCGCGCCGCGTGCTGGTGTACGTGCTGGACGGAGCTTTGCGCCTGCTGCATCCCTACATGCCCTTTGTCACCGAGACCTTGTGGCAGTATCTGCCGCACGAGGGCGAGGCCCTCATCGTAGCGCAGTGGCCCCAGGTGGGGGCTCAGGATGCCGAGGCCGCGGAGCAGGTGGAGGGCCTGCGCGAGTTGGTGCGCAGCATTCGCAATGCCCGCACCGAGCATGATGTGGATCCGGCGCGAAGGATCGCGGCGATCATCGCTGCAGGGCAACGGACGGCCTTCCTGGCTGCTCAGTCGGCCGTGCTGGCAAACCTGGCACGCATCGCGCCCGAGGCGCTCAGCATCGGCACGCAGGTCTCGACGGTGCCGGAGCGGGCTCTATCGCTCGTTACCGCGGACTATGAGGCCTTTCTCCCACTCGAGTCCCTGGTGGATGTGGAGAAGGAAAAAGAGCGTTTGGGGCGCGAGTTGGCCAATCTGGACAAGGAGCTGCAGCGGGTCACCACGCTGCTGGCCAATGAGCGCTTTACGGCCAAGGCACCGGCTGATGTGGTGGCACGGGAGCGTGAGAAGTTGACTGCCTATACCGAGCAGCGTGCGCGGCTGCAGGGACGACTGGCCGAGATCTAGGAGCCTGCTCCTATGGCCGAGTGGACATGTACGCCGGCGCTGATATACTGAACTCTAGTACGGAAATGATCGAGGGGGGCACCCATGCGCAGGTTTTTGTTTGGAGTGTTTCTGGGAATCGTGGCTGGCTGGGCGGCAGGGGTCCTCTCGGCCCCTCAAGCTGGCAGTGAGACGCGCGACACGCTGACTGAACGGGCACTCGACCTGCGTGACCGGGCCGTTCGCAAGGCGGAGCGTTTCTCTGAAGAGTTTGTGCTGGATATCTGAGCCAGGGCTGGACGGCGCATCGCGAGCAGGGCGTAAAGCCCTGCTCCTTTTTTGTCCAGCGGGTGGACGGTTGACAGCGCCCTGATGCGATCTAGTATCAGCTCAGTGAGTCCGGGCAGGAGGTGCAATGGCAGGGGAGCAGTTGCGCATCGGCATGATCGGCGTCACGGGGCGAGGCCGACTCTGGCGTCACTGGCACGATCCTCAGGGGAGGTCGCGTGTCGTGGGTGGGGCGGATATTGATCCTGCCCGCCTGAAATCCTTTTACGAGGAGCATGGCGGCGACCCCTTTGTCACCACAGATTATCGCCGCCTCCTGGAGCGCGACGATGTGGATGCCATTGCGGTGACCTCGCCGGACTGGCTCCACGCCGAGTTTGCCGTGGCGGCGCTGCAGGCCGGCAAACACGTCTTTTGTGAAAAGCCCTTGGCCATCTCGGTGGAGGATTGCGACTCTATTCTGCGGGCCTGGCGCAACTCTGGCCGGCACCTGATGGTCGGTTTCAACATGCGCTACATGGCCCACTTTCGCACCATAAAAGAGATCGTAAACTCGGGCGTCATCGGCGAGATCAAGGCTGTATGGGTGCGCCACTTTGTGGGCATGGGCAGTGACATTTACTTTCATGACTGGCATGCCCGCCAGGCCAACACCTTTTCCCTCTTGCTTCAGAAAGGCTCACACGATATCGACATGATCCATTGGATCACGGGCAAGTACACCCGACGCGTAGCGGCCTTTGGTGGGCTTGACATGTTCGGCGGGGATCGACCCAACGATCTCACCTGCCCAACCTGCCCCGAGCGAGACGTCTGTCCCGAAGCCCTTTCGGGCCCGCGGGTACAGTGTGCCTTTCGTCAGGAGGTGGATGTCGAGGACAACCAGGTGATGATCATGGAGCTGGAAGGGGGCATCAAGGCGAGCTATCTCCAATGCCACTTTACGCCCGACTATCATCGCAACTATACCTTTATCGGGACCGAGGGACGCGTGGAGAATTCCGAGCCCGAAGGCAAGGTGTGGGTCAAGACCCGGCAGGGCCCCTCGTGGCGCTCGCTTGCCGATCGCACCTATGAGGTCAAGCCCGCCGCCGGTGGCCATGGCGGGGCGGACCCCGTCATCTGTCGCGACTTTGTGGCCATGTGTCTGGACGGCAAAGAGCCAGAGGCAACACCGCTGGCCGGGCGTATGAGCGTGGTGGCCGGCATTGCGGGAGCGCAGTCGCTGCGCAGCGGCGGGCAGCCAATGGAGG
Organism: Chloroflexota bacterium; assembly: GCA_012728955.1. GTDB lineage: Bacteria > Chloroflexota > Anaerolineae > UBA1429 > UBA1429 > JAAYED01. The sequence goes on along the minus strand of JAAYED010000304.1, from coordinate 4,605 downwards.
TTGCGCCGGTGCCCGATGACCTGCTCGCCTGGTTCAGCAATCGCGGTGCATAGAACGAGTCACCCAAGGAGAAGGACATCATGGGACTGGTGATCACGGCCATCGACACCTTGCTCATAGACCGGTATCTCTTTGTGCAGGTGCACACCAACGCCGGCATCACCGGGTTGGGCGAGTCTGGTGCCTGGGGATTTCTGGAGGCATCGGCCGCGGCGGTGGAGACCTTCAAGCGATACCTCATCGGGCAAGACCCGCTCCGCATCGAGCAGCATTGGAACTATCTCTACCGCTGGAGCCACTTTCGTGGCGCGGCCATCATGGGCGCGCTCAGCGCCGTCGATCTGGCCCTCTGGGATATTGCTGGCAAGCATCTGAATGTACCCTGCTACCAGCTGTTGGGCGGCAAGGTGCGTGACAAGGCACGGGTTTACTACCACGTGTTCGGCGAGACCAAAGAAGAGTTGGTACAGGGGTGTGTCGACGCCAAGGCCCGTGGCTTTACGGCCGTGGGGCACCTCACTCCCTTCCTGGATGAGCCCCGCGATGTGCCCTACTTTGAGACCCATGCACAAAAGATGACCGGCGCCATCGAGACAGTGGGACGCTACCGCGAGGCGCTCGGTGACGATGTCGATCTGTGCATCGAGATACACCGGCGCCTGGCCCCGGCCGAGGCCATCGTCCTCGCGCGGGGAATCGAACAGTACCACCCCTTCTTTTATGAGGATCCCATCCTGCCAGACAACCTGGACGCCATGGGCCTGGTGGCCGAGCGCATCCACATCCCCATCGCCACCGGCGAACGCCTGCACACCATCCAAGAGTTTGAGATGCTGCTGGCCCGTGGTGCCGTGCAATATGTGCGTCCCGACGTGTGTCTCGCCGGCGGGCTGAGCCACTCGAAAAAGATTGCGGCGGTGGCCGAAGCGCACAATGTGGGGGTGGTTCCGCACAACCCGCTCAGCCCCGTGAGTACCGCCGCCTGCGTGCAGCTGGCAGCCTGCATCCCCAATTTCAGCCTGCAAGAGTATCCGCTGGGTGAGCACGAACCGCCCAAGAGTGAGATCGTCAAGAGTACGCTGGTACTCGAGAATGGCTTTCTGATCATCCCCGATGCGCCAGGGCTGGGCATTGAGCTGGCACCCGATGCCGCTGAGCGCTTTCCCTATCGGCCACGCAAAGTAGAGACCCGCCTGCATGTGGATGGCTCGGTGGTAGACCAATAATCCGCTGCGCCGCGGCTGTGCGTGGCGTTCTGGTGGCTGTCTCTGCTCCGTTGAGATCAAGCGGTACAAGAAGACCCTTGACTCTGATACCCCATGGGGGTATAATGTTGGTCAACGGACTTTTACGCTGATACACAGCGTTTCACTTGGTTTGAACGGAGTAAGGACATGCAGTTCCGAAGACTGGGAGATGCAGGGATAAAGTTCAGCGTGGTGGGATTGGGCGGCTGGACTACCTTTGGTGACAGCATCACCGCTGAGAGTGACGTACGCGAGATCATTCTGGCTGCTTACGAAGCCGGCGTGAACTTTTTTGACTCTGCTGATGCCTATGCCCGAGGTGAGTCGGAGCGGATCATGGGGCGAGCCCTGGCCGAACTCCCCCGCGACAATCTGGTCATCTCCAGCAAGCTGTTCTGGCCGATGAGCTCCGATGTGAATGATCGCGGCCTTTCGCGCAAACACATCATGCAGTCCATCGATGGCACGCTCAAGCGTCTCGGCACCGATTACCTGGATGTGTACTTTTGCCACCGCTACGATCCGGAGACGCCCCTTGAGGAGACGGTCCGTGCCATGGACGACCTGGTTCACCAGGGCAAGATCCTCTATTGGGGCACCAGTGAGTGGACCGCGGCCCAGATCGCCGAGGCCGTGGGCCTTGCCCGGGCGCATAACCTCTATGCCCCCAAGGCAGAGCAGCCCGGCTACAACCTTGTGCGGCGCCGCCGGGTGGAAAGTGAGATCATCCCTGCGGTCCGTCAGCATGGCATAGGCCTGACGGTGTTCAGCCCGCTGGCCAGCGGCGTACTGACGGGCAAGTATGACGATGGCGTCCCCGCTGGCAGCAGAGCCGCGCGCAACCAGGGGCTCCGTGACACGCTCACAGAGGAGCGGCTGGCCGCCGTACGGGCGCTCAAAGGCATCGCAGATGACCTCGGAGTCACCCGGGCGCAGCTGGCCCTGGCTTGGGTGTTGCGCAATGCGGAGGTCACCAGCGTCATCACGGGGGCTACCCGCGCCGAGCAGGTGGCGGGTAACGTGCGGGCATCGGACATCACATTGACTCAGGCCCAGCTTGACGAGATCGATGCGCTCTTCCCTGCCCTCTGAGTACAGGGCGTCGGTAGAGCGCCAAAGAGTCAGGCGGTGGGTTGCGGTGCTTCCGAATTGGCCAACGCTTGCAGTGTCCGCAGGAGCCTCGCCTGCCAGCCGTCGCCGGCGGTGAGACGCACGTGGGTACCGCGAGCCCGGCAGGTTGGGCAAGCCGCGGCGATCCTGTTGATGGTGGCCCTCAGCAGAGGTTCTGCGAGGGTCACCACGATATCATCCCCTTCAGCTCGAACGGTTGTGGCCAGGGCCGCGGCGGCCAGCAGGCGCACTCGCAGGATGTACATCAAGTTGGTGGTGGGCTCTGGGATGGCGCCAAATCGGTCTTTCAGCTCGGCATCCAGTTCAGCCACCTCTGACTCGGAGCGTACCCTCGCCAGCCGTCGATAGAGCCTCAGCCGCAAGGCATCGTCCACGATATACGTGTGCGGCAGGTAGGCCGAGAGCGGCAGATCGATGGTGGGGCCGGCATCCAAGGCGAGGGGGGCAGGTATCGGCGTTTCTGCTGCACCCGCGTCGACAGCCGGCTGTGAGATGTGGAACTCTTCGATAGCGCGCCGCAGCAGGCGCGTGTACAGGTCAAAGCCAATGGCGGCAATGTGGCCGTGTTGTTCGGCGCCCAGCAGCTCGCCTGCTCCCCGTATTTCCATGTCCCGCATCGCCACGCGGTACCCGGCGCCCAGCTCTGACGCCTCCTGGATGGTCTCCAGGCGTTGGTGGGCGATGGTCGTCAAGGGCGGTTTAAACAGCAGGTAGGCATAGGCCCGCTCAATGCCTCTGCCCACTCGGCCGCGCAACTGGTACAGCTGTGAGAGGCCAAAGGTATCAGCGCGATCGATGATGATGGTGTTCACATTGGCGATATCGAGGCCGTTCTCGATGATGGTTGTACACAACAGCACGTTGCCCTCGCCCTGGGCAAAGCCCAGCATCACCTGCGCCAGCTCATCCTCGGGCATCTGCCCGTGGCCGATCAGAATGCTCGCTTCGGGCACGATCTCCTGGAGCTCGTGAGCCACCAGCTCGATGTCTCGCACGCGGTTGTGCACAAAATAGACCTGGCCACCCCTGTCCATCTCTCTGAGTATCGCCCGCCGAATCAGGCCTGCGTCGTATTCCGTCACCTGGGTGCGCACGGCCACGCGGTTCTCCGGTGGCGTGTCGATCACGCTCATGTCCCGGATGCCGCTCAACGACATGTACAGGGTGCGCGGGATGGGCGTAGCCGTCATGGTGAGTACGTCCACCTCACTGCGCATCCGCTTGAGGCGTTCCTTGTGCGCTACTCCAAAGCGCTGCTCTTCGTCCACCACCAGCAGGCCCAGATCCCGAAACGCGACATCCTTGGAAAGGAGACGATGGGTGCCGATGACAATATCCACCTGTCCAGCGGCCAGCCGCTCGATCACGTCGTCCTGTTCTGCGGGGCTGCGAAAGCGTGACAGCATCTCGATGGTAACCGGATAGGCACGCAGGCGCCGGCGAAAGGTGTAATAGTGCTGTTGCGCCAGAATGGTGGTGGGCACCAGAATTGCCACCTGTTTGCCGTCCATCACCGCCTTGAAGGCGGCACGCACTGCTACTTCGGTCTTGCCATAGCCCACATCGCCCACCAGCAGGCGATCCATCGGCCGCGGCTGCTCCATATCTCCCTTGATCTGCTCCACCGCTCTCAGCTGATCGTCCGTCTCGGTATAGGGAAACGCACCTTCCATCTCGTGTTGCCAGGCAGTATCCGGTGGAAAGGCATGTCCGGCACTGGTTTCACGCAGGGCATACAGCTCGAGCAGCTCACGGGCAATATCGCGTACCGCACGCTCTGCCCTTCCCTTGACCAGGGTCCAATCGGCACTCCCCAGTCGGTGCAGATAGGGTTCACGATCGTCGGCCCCGATGTAACGACTGATGCGATCCGAGTCATGGATGGGCACAAAGAGGCGGTCGCCTCCCTCGTATTCCAGCTCGATGTATTCCCGCTCCAGGCCGGCCACACTTTTGCGCACCATCCCATGGTACCGGCCAATTCCGTACTCGATATGCACGACATAATCACCCTCTTTCAGGTCCGCGAAGAGGGACTCGGGGGCGGTAGTCTGGGGGCGTGGGGAACGCCTGCGCGGACGAACCCAGCCAAACATCTCGGAATCGGTGAGCACCGAGAGATGCGCCTCAGGGAGGTGGCAACCCTCCGCCAGCACGCCATCCACCAGGGTGAGGCTTCCCTCCGCGGGCGGCGCCGTCACCGTGCTGGCTGGCTCCACTGCCAACG
>JAAYED010000303.1 GCA_012728955.1 Chloroflexota bacterium | reverse complement strand
TCCTTTCTCGAGTGCTGCCAACTTTGCGTGTGGCTGGATCGCTCCCCATCAGAGCAACAGGCGGGGCGCGTGTGCAAGGCACTAGCCACCCTGTGGGGCCTCTCGCGCCCGCTTTCCGTCATGGTCAGCCTCCCCGGAGGGACAAGCCTTCCAATCCTGCCACTCTTCACATAATATCGTCCTCGTGGACAGTATGTCAAGGGGTATGGCTGCGGATTGCGCACACTACAAGGGTTTGTGCACTCGCCAGGACAAGCTGTGCGCCTTGTCTGATGCGGTTGGGCATTTCCCCCCCCTCCCTTGTGCCCCTCTTCGGGAGGCCGGGTTTTGCTGGCCAGGTTTGCTTGTGGGGGTTGAATCGCCGCGCTGCCACGGATACAATACCCCTGTTGCGTTGGTATTCCGCGGGCAATGGGCAGCCCCCGGCAACGCACAGAGAGGGCAGGCGAGAGTACAATCCATGAAGGCGCGACGCGATCGCTATGACGAGAACTATTTCAACTCGGTGGGCGACCGTCTTCCCCTGTACCGCGGCATCATCACGCGGCGCTATGCCAACCTGGTGCGCGAGATCGCGCCCGGCGGCGGACGGCTGTTGGAGCTCGGTTGCGGCGATGGGCGCCTGCTGCACGCCCTGGCCGGCCAGTATGCGCTGACGGGGATCGACATCTCGGAGCATGCCATTGCCCGGGCGCGCCGCCTGGTGCCCAGCGCCAATCTGCGCGTGGGCGATATCGCCACCTGCGCCACCGACGCCCACTATGACGTGGTGTTGGCGCTCAACGTGCTGGAGCACGTGCCCGATCCACGGGCGGTGATGCTGCGCGTGCGGGAGATGCTGGCCGAGGGAGGCACCTTTATCTTTGCGGTGCCCAACAAGCACGGGCGCGTGGGCCGTGCCCTGGTGCGCTTTATGGATTTCATGGATCGCACCCACATCTCCAGCTTTACCCGCGAGCACTGGCTGCAGTTGGCCGACGAGCTGGGCTTTGAGCAGCGCCTGGTGCTGAACGCCACCTGGTTCGGGCCCACCCGCGCCGACTTTGCCCGCTCTCTGGCCCCCATCCTGATCGTCGCGCTCTATCGGCAGCGCGCCGGCCAGGCCTCCTCGGACGAGCCACCCGGCGATGCCAACGACATAGCCATGGTCATGGCCGACTATCCGGAGCTGCTCACCGGCCAGTTCGAGTAGGCACCGAGGCTCCCCTGGCCAGGTCTACCGTCTCCACTGCCAGCGCGCCGCTGCTTGCTGCTGCGCCAGAGGGCGTGGTTGCCTGCTTCCTGGCAAACCGGGCAGAGGGTGCACGTGGCTCTGCCTCTGTATGCCAACAGGGAGGGGACAACCCCTCCCTGCAGACCTTGTTCTCGCCGCTGGCGCTCAGTGCGCCGTCAGAAGGGCCATTCGACCCCACGGTTGTCTCGCAGCACCAGCCGATCCTCGTCGTTGCGCGGCGCCAGGTGCGGATCATACCCACGATCCTGCAGGAAGTAGCCCAACGCCGAAACGGCCGCCTGCTCGGGCTCTAACGTGGCCGCCTCGTTGCGCTGGCCGCTCATGTAGGTGCGCATCCAGCCCGGGTGATACAGCCGAAAAGTGTATCCGCGGGGGCGCAGTCGGTTGAACAGCAGCCTGACGGCCATGTTGAGCGCCGTCTTGCTGGAGCAGTAGCCAAACCAGGAGGTGCGCTCTGCGCGGTTGATGCTGCCCGCCTCGGAGGAGATAAAGCACAGCCGTTTGAGCGCGCTGGGCTCTACCAGGGGCAGAAAAGCCTCCACCACACGCAGGGGGCCCAGGGCGTTCACCCGGTACATGCGATGCATCTCGTCGTAATCCTGCTCTTCGCGGATGCTCCGACCGTCGGTGTGAGGCGAGAGCACACCGGCACAGTTAATGATCAGGTCCACCCGATCGGCCTGCTGGGCCACGCTCCGCGCCGCCGCCGCCACCGATTCATCCGAGCTGACGTCCAGCGGCACCAGGGAGAGCAGCGGGTAGGTAGCGGCCAGCTCGCCCAGCTGGGGCCACTCGGGCATATACTGGCCGGCGAACACGCGCCAGCCGCGGGCCAGCAGTGCCGCGGTGAGAGCCTGACCGAGGCCGCGGTCGGCGCCGGTCACCAGAGCGATGGGTTCTGTGGAAGGTTGTGTTTGCGTCATCAGAAGGGCCACTCGCTTCCCATATAGTCGACCAGCGCCAGGCGGTCCTCGTCCTCGCGGTCGCCGGTAAAGTAGGCCAGCGCCGGCACCGCAGCCTCCTCGGGCTCCATGTCGCCGTGGGTGCCCTTGCTGCCGGACATGTAACCGTTCATCCAGCCCGGGTGGTACAGCCTGAAGGTGTAGCCCTGCGGCCGCAGATCGTTGAACAGCAGCCTGGCCACCATATTGAGGGCCGCCTTGCTCATGCCATAGCCAAAGCCACTGTCGCGGTGGGCCAGGGTGATGCAGCCCGCCTCTGACGACACAATGGCGATGCGCTTGAGCGTGCTGCGCTCCAGCAGCGGGAGCATGGCCTCCACCAGCCGCAGCAGCCCCAGCGTGTTGACGTTGTAGGTGTTCTCGATGGCGGCATAATCGAGCCCGCTCTCCAGGTCGCCCTCGCGACTGCCGATGCCCGCGTTGCTGATCAAGAGATCGAGGCGTTCGGTGAGCCGCGCCATCTCGGCGGCGGCCACCCGCACCGAGACGGTATCGCCCACATCCAGCGGCACCAGCACCAGCGACTCGCCGTACTGTTGCTGCAGCTTGGCCAGCTCGGGCCAGTCCGCCATGTACTGGCCAGCGAACACCCGCCAGCCCGCCCGCAGCAAACCCTCGGTCAGCGCCAGGCCCAACCCGCGGTCCGCACCGCTCACCAGGGCCACCGGCGCCTCGGGCAAGGCGGCGCCCTCTGCCAGGGGTCTCTCTGCGCTACTCACCGGCGCACCATGCCACAGCGTTGCAGATCAGCCGGCTCATGCCCGGATGGGTAAAGGCTTGCTCCGTGTGCCCCGGGGTGAGCACGCACACGCGACCCTGGCCCTCGAGGCGCGTCCAGCCACCGGGCTGCTCGCCATGCTCCGAGCTGGTGGTCATGAACACATCGGCACCGGCATCATCCAGCAGCATGTGATAATGCTCATCTTGGACGGTAAAGGGCTCCACGCCCGCCGTCAGGGGGTGGCCCTGCAGCGGCTGGATGGTCACCGGGCATTGGGGCGGGTGGTGATCAAAAGCGCCGCCCAGCAGCGCGCGCATGGTGGGCAACTGCTTGTACACGGTGCCCGAGTGGATCGCCAGCAGGCCGCCGCCGGCGCGTACGTAATCTACAAAGGCCTGTTCCACCGCGGGGGTCACCCAGGGCTCGCGCTGCGTCGCCGTGATCTCGTTGGACTTGGCGAACAGGACCACCGGATAGCCCGACATTTTCTCGGCGGACCACTCTCCCGCCGGCTCGATGATATCCCACTCCAGACTCGAGATCTGGGCCAGGCCTGCCCGCGCCACCTTGCCAGGATGCCAGTAGTCGTCGCACAGCACCAATACGCGCATAAAGCAACCTCCTGCACTCTGCTGATGGCCATCTTGACGCAGCGCCGGCCCCCTGTCAAGGGCCGGGCGGGGGCCCTGGCCCGCTGCGGCTACTCTTGTGCCGCCACCACGCTGATTCCGGGGACGATCAGATACCCGGGCTCTGCCACGGAGAGGCTCTCGTCGCCGGAGCGGATCTCGGCATGCATCAGCTGCCCCGTCTCGGGCCACCACCAGCCGATCTCCAGTTCAAAGGGCCCGGGCGGCGCTGCCGGATCTACCGTCAGCCGGTGCTTGTCCACAAACAGCTTGCCCGGCTCCCACTCCCAGGGGACATGCTCGCGATCGCTCTGGCCCCAAAGATAGTCGCCACGGGCGGGATTGAGGGTGCTCCCCAGCAGATGCACAAAGCTGCCCACCGGCCGACCATCGGGCTCGCCCTCCAGCGCCCAGTAGAGCAGGATCTCGACCTCCTGCCCCTGGCGCAGCGCTTCGGTGGGCAGGCGCATGCCCCGCAGCGCGAGGCCGCCGTCATAGGGCACGTCCATGTGGGCCGTAGCCCCCACAATCGCATCGGGAGTGGAGGCGCGCCGGAACCAGGGGGTGTGCGGATCCACCCAGGCGAACTTGACGGTGAGCAGCGCCGCCAGCAGAGCGGCGTGCCACCAGCGCAGGCCGTCACCCGAAGCGACGTCGGCGGCGGTACCTTGGCCGGGGGGCTCGGTCCGCTGCGGCTGCCTCCAGGCCAGCGCCAGCACTAGGCAGGCAAGCAGCGCCGCCCCGCTGACCACGGCGCTGGCTCGCTGCACCGGCGTGGCCACAAAGCGCGCCACGATCTCGTGCTCCCCCGCGGGCACCGACACCGTGAGATAGCCGCCCCCTTCCGAAGGCCAGGCCTCCACCGGAGCGCCGTCCAGCCAGGCACGCCAACCGGGAAAGTAGAGCAGGTGCAGGCTGGCATCCAGGGGCACCGGCGTGACAAAGCGTGTGCGGCGGCTGCGGGCCGTGCGCTCGTCGGTGAGCCACTGCGAGCCCTCGGGCAGGTTGGCGATGGGCACCCGGGTGGCCCAATACATCTCCTCCTCCGAGTAGCCCCAGGTGCGCCACACGGGCTGAAACTCGCCGGTGGAGAGATCCCAGGCGTCACGGTCAAAGGCGAGCCGGGTCACCTCCTCCGCCGTGGCATCCCCCTGGAGGTGGTGCAAAAGATTGAGCATCCCCGGATAGTAGCGGTTCAGCGAGGCGGCGGCCAGCAGCAGCACCAGCAGCAGGGGCAGGGGGGTGGTAGCCCTCCGGTGCGCACCGCTGCCGGCGCAGCGCACCGCCAGCGCCACCAGCAACAGCAGTGCCGGCGCCAGCAGCGTCAACCAGCGCCAGCGAAACTGCAGGATCTGCAGCGGAGGCCACTGCCACAGCGGGGTGGCCAGCGGCAGCTGCAACAGCACCACCCCTGTGACGAGCAGGGCCAGCAGCAGGGCCAGCAGCCGCAGGGGACGCTCCAGCCTCTTGCCACGCAGGGCCAGTGTGGCCACCGCGCCCAGGTAAAGCGCCACCTGCAGCCCATCCACCTGGGTGGAGAGCATCCAGTTGACATTGTTCAGGCCGCTGTCAAAGGGCTGCGGCCAGCGGATCAGCTCCCCCAGGGGCACGATCTGCAGCGCCGGATGCGCCCACTGATCGGCGCTGGCCTGCGAGAGTTGCACATAGCCCCGCTCCAGCAAAAAAGGCGCCACGTGGATGGCTGCCAGTCCCAGTGCCAGCAGCGCCGCCAGGCCCAGCCGCAGGGCCGCCCGTCGCCCGTACTGCCAGGCCAGCGCCAGCGCCCAGGGCACCAGCACCGCTCCCAAGAGCAGAGCCCCCAGATCATGGGACAGCGGGAGCAGCGCGAGCACCAGGGCGCACAGCGCCAGCGGCAACCCCCCCGGCCGCCGGGCCGTCCAGAGCATGGCCAGCAGTGCCCAGGGCAGCAGCGCCGTCACCAGCACCTGTGGTGAGCCGCGCTGCCACAGGTCGATCAGCAGCGTGGGGGCCAGCAGATACAGCGCGCCCCCCGCCAGGGCCCAGCTCACGCGGCGGGTGAGGGCCAGCGTCAGCGCCCAGGCCCCCAGGGCCGCCAGCACCGCCGCCAGCGCAAAATGCAGCTTCCAGGCCAGCACGGTGCCCCGGCCCAGCCAGCGCAGGATGTGCACCGCGTAATAGGTCAGGGGTGAGTAATAGGTAAAGGCGGGGCTGCCCAGTCCAAGGTTCAGCGTGGGCGCCCAGCGGGGGTACCACCAGCCCTCCTGCAGCACTTTTGAAAAGACGATGCTGCGGTACAGGTGCAGCGCCGAATCGTGCGCCCGGTCCTCCCACCCCTGGGTGACCGTGGGTACCACCACCAGCAGGCTCAGCAGCAGGGTCATCAGCAGGCCCAGCAGGATCTGTTTGCGTTGGCTGGCGGTGCTCTCCATGGCTCCTTCTGTCAGGTCACCGGGTGCTCGCTGGCGCATCGGCCGTCGCGGGCACCCGCTAGCGCTGCTCACGCAGCGCCCGTTCGATCCGCTCCACCGCGGCTCCGGCCTCGCGCAGCTCGGCGGCGCTGGGCTCCCGCTCGCCATAGCGCACCTCGGCATAGCGCGCCGTCACCGCCTGCACGCTGTCGCGCTCGGCCGGCAGCAGCGAGCCCAGCGTGCGCGCATAACTCTGTGGCGTCTGGCCGCGCATCCGCGGCCGCCCGATGCGCCGCGCCGCGCTGAGCACCCGTCGGTACAGCAGGCGCATCGCCTCCCGTCCATTGGCGCCGCTCAGCGCCTCGGCATAAGGATCGCCCGAGCGGCGCAGGCGCAGCCGCGCCAGCGTCTGCCGCAGCTGATCCAGCACGATCTCACCGCTCAAGATTGACTCGCGCTGCTCCACCGCCTGCGTGCCCCGGTGGCGGCGCTGCCTGCGGCGCCAGAGCAGGTAAAAGGCCATCAGCAGTGCCCCCGCCAGCGCCACCATCAGCAGGGTGCGCGCCAGGTGCGAGGGCAGGTTCACCCCGGGGCTCACGCCCTCCTCCAGGCGGCGCAGCTGCTCCGCCAGATCCATGGGCACCCGAGGCTCTTCCACGGTGGCCCCCTGTCCGCCGGCGATCTGGATGCGATTGAGCAGCATGGCCAGCAACAGGAGCAGCAGATAGCCCCCCCACTGCAGCAACCAAAAGAGCGGCGTCAGCGCGATGCGCAGGATGGGCCACAGCGTGGCCAGCAGTGCCGTCACCGCGTCGGGGGTCACCAGCCAGCCGATCAGTGCGCCGGCCGCCAGGATCACCAGCGTCAGGCCCGCCAGATAGGCCAGCCAGTAGCGCCCCACGCCGAGGCCATAGCCCTGCCGCCCCTCGGCCAGCGCGGTGGTCAGTGCCCGCAGCGCCAGCAGCAGCAGCCCGCTGAACACGAACAGCGCCATGCTGCCAGCCAGGCGTTGCGTCGTCTGCCCGCTGAGGCTGGCGGGCAGCAGCATCAGCAGCGCCAGCACCATCGTCCCCAGCACAAAGCCACGCCACACCGCGCCCTGATCGCTCCAATCGGCGGCCAGCCCGGCCCCCCACAGCGCGCCGGTGGTGAGCCCGGCCACCAGCAGGGAGGGCATCCCCTCCACAAAGCGGTACACCAGGCGCCAGCGCGCCAGCACGCCCACCACGCCCCCGGGCAGCGGCAGCAGCAAAAAGGTCACCAGCACCAGGCCCAGCCCGAGGATGGCGCCCACCAGCCAGCTGCGCTCCCCCTGGGCCAGCCGCGCCTCCAGCAGGGCGCCGCCCAGCAGCAGCGCTGGGATGAGCCACAGGGGATAGACCACGCCCAGGGGGTGCATCACCGGCAGGGAGAAAACGGCGCGCACCAGGGCCGCGATCCACACCGTGTGCATCAGGGCCCACAGCGCCGGGATCAGCGCCCCCCGCAGGCGCTCAAAGAGCCTGTAAACGCTGCCAGGCATCGCTTCCTCCCAGATGATGGCTCTCGATGCGCTCGGGCACCACGGGCGGCATGTCTCCCACCGTCAGCAGCGACACCGGGTGCCCCGCCTCCTGCAGCAGGCCCAGCGCCTCGTACAGCTCGTCGCTGGGGCTGGCGGTGATGGCGACCACCGTGGTGCCATAGGGCAGGTTGATGCGCATGCTGCGCACCATCTCTACAAAAGGCGATCCGCGAAAGGGCTCGGCGGCCGCCAGCGTGCCCAGCAGGTCCGCCGCCTGCCGCTCGTGCCGCCCGGGCGATACTGTCAGCCAGCGCTCGCCCCGCGGGCCGATGCTGTTGAGATACAGCCCCACCATGTGTCGGCGCTCGAGGCTGTCCACCGCCACCGAGGCCGCTGCCGAGAGCACCAGCTCCAGCCAGTCGGCTACATAGGCATAGGCCTCGTCCGAGGTCTGCACGTCCACCGCCAGCATCAGGGCGATGGTCTCGCTGGGATCAAAGATCTTGACCTGCAGCTGGCCGGTGCGCGCCGAGGCGCGCCAGTGGATGTGCCGCGGATTGTCGCCGGTGCGGTACTCGCGCACCGCGCTAAAGCGCAGCGGGTCCTCGATGATCCGTCGCTGGCCCAGCACCTCGCCCACCGGCCGTCCCGCGGGATACACCAGCTCCCGAATGGGCACGATGCGCGGGTAGACCGTCACCACGTCGTACACCGGGTCGGTGCGATAGCTGCGGTTGAATCCAAAAATATCCGCCGAGGAGAGCTCTACGGGGCCGATGAGGAACCTGCCGCGGTGGCTGCCGGTGATGCGATGGATGTGCCGCACCCGCTCGAACCAGCGCAGCGAGAGCAGGGTCACCAGCAGGCCCGAGTCGTGCATCTGGGTGTGCTGCAGCGGTGCCGTGCTGACGGTGAGTTTGAGCGGAAAAGCGTCCAGCGCCCGCAGCCAGGCCAGGGGTAGAAACTTGCTGTTGACGATCTCGATGACCAGCGAGGTCTCTTCGCCATAGCGCAGGTTGGCCTTGCCCAGCTGCCGGCGATAGCTGACGTTGGTCAGCGTGTGGCGCCCCCAGGTGCTGGAGACCAGCGTGGTGAGCGCCAGCATGAGGGCCACCATCACGAGCGCGCCGCGGCCCGCCAGGCTGGCCGCCAGCAGCAGCACGATCATAAAGGCCCACCAGAGCGAGCCTTTCACCGGGGCGCCTCATCCGCGGCGGGCTCGTCCCAGCGCTCCTCCACCGGCACGGGCACGGTGGCCAGCAGGGTCTGCAGGATGTCGCGGGTGGCCTGTCCGTACAGCCGCTGCCGCGCGCTGGGGATCAGGCGGTGGGCCAGCACCGGCTCGGCCAGGGCCTGCACGTCATCGGGGATGACATAGCCCCTGCCGCGCAGGGCGGCCAGGGCCTGGCTGCAGCGGTACAGCGCCAGCGTGGCCCGGGGGCTGGCCCCCAGGGCCAGATCGTCGCTGCCACGGGTGGCCTCCACCAGGCTGATGATGTAATCCTCCAGAATGGGGTGCACCAGCACCTGCCGGCAGGCCGCCGCCAGCGCCAGCACCTCCTGCGCCTCCAGCACGGGCTCCAGTGCCTCCAGGGGATCCTCAGTACGATAGCGCCGCAGGATGTCGCGCTCGCCCTCGCGGGAGGGATAGCCCAGTTTGAGCCTCAGCAGAAAGCGGTCCAGCTGGGCCTCGGGCAGGGGAAAGGTGCCCTCCAGCTCGATGGGGTTCTGCGTGGCCAGCACGATAAAGGGTCGCTCCAGGCCGCGGGTCACCCCGTCGGCGCTCACCTGGCGCTCCTGCATGGCCTCCAGCAGGGCGCTCTGGGTGCGCGGGCCCGCCCGGTTGATCTCGTCCGCCAGCACCACCTGGGCAAACACCGGCCCGGGGCGGAACTCGAACGCTTGACTGCGCTGGTTGTACACGCTCACGCCGGTGATATCCGAGGGCAAGAGGTCGGCGGTGAACTGAATGCGGCTGAAACTGCAGCCCAGGCTGCGCGCCAGGGCCTTGGCCAGCGTGGTCTTGCCGATGCCGGGCACATCCTCCAGCAGCACGTGCCCCTCGCAGAACAGGGCCACCAGCAGCAGTTCCACCGTGTCCGCCAGCCCCACTACCACCCGCGCCACGTTCTCACGCACCCGGTCGCCGGCCTGTTGCACCTGCGTCGCTGTCAGGGTCATGGTTGCTCCTCTGGTTGAGATGTGGGGACAGGGGATGAGAGACGATGAAATCGGGGCCCCGTCCCGCGCCGCAGGCTCGCGCCGCGCCACAGGCTCGCGCCGCGCCCGGCGCAGGGGGGAGGTCTCGCAGCGTCAAGCGTGCGACGGCCCCGCTGTTGAGCCGATTCTGCGCCCACTATAGCATCCGGCATCGCCGCCCGCAAGTGGTGCCCGGCGCCGCGGGCCCGCAGGCGGGCACCACGGGACGCCGCCCGGGGCCTCTCCCTTCGCGGCTAGAACAGCCCCGTCACCAGGCGCGAGGTCAGCAGCCCCATCAGCCCCACCAGCGTGGCCAGCAGCGCTGCGGGCACCAGCAGCCGGCGCAGCAGCTCGCCCTCGCTCCGCTGCAGGCCCAGCACGCCGCACACCGCAGCGATATTCACCACCGAGAGCATGGTGCCCAGCCCTCCGCCAGCGTTCTGCAGCGCCACCATCAGCGTGCGCGAGAGCCCCGAGCGGCCCGCCGCCTCGAACTGGACCACGCTGAACAGAATGTTGGAAGAGGTGTTGCTGCCGGTGACAAAGGCACCCAGCGCTCCCAGCCAGGGGGCCAGCAGGGGCTGCAGGGGGCCCGCCAGTGACTGGCTCAGGGCCTGCATCATGCCCGGCAGCTGCGCCGGGTTCTGCGCCGAGCGGATCATCACCTGGGCCAGCGATACCGCCAGCATCAGCGTTACCGCAATCCTGGTGGTCTGGCGGAGGGTGGCGCCCCAGGCGGCGCGCACGCTCCCCGCCGGCATGCGCTGCAGCCAGCCGGTGAGCACGGCCACGGGGATAAAGGGGAACACCCCCGGCAGCGTCAGCGGACGCATGGTCCAGGACAGGTCCTGACCCAGTACCCGCGGCCAGCGCAGCACCAGGGTCTGCAGCGGCTCCCGCAAGCCCAGGGCGGGCAGCCGCGTCAGCAGGAGCAGGGTCACCACCAGGGCATAAGGCACCCAGGCCAGCGCGACGGACATGCTGGCGTTGCCCGCCCGCTCGGAGGGCGTCGCCCCTTGAGCGCTGGGGGGCCTCCAGGGGGTGCGGGGCATCAGCCAGCCGCGGCGCGCCAGCAGCAGGCCCACCGCCAGCGTCACCAGGCCTGCCAGGGCCGCCGGCAGCTCGGGCCCCAGCCAGCGCCCCACCAGGCCCTGCGTGCTCCCCGCCAGCAGGCCCAGGGCAAGCGCCACCGGCAGCGCCGGTCGGCACAGGCGCCAGGCAGCGCGGGGACTGCGCTCCTCCGGCGCCCCGAACCAGCGCACCAGCAGGTACACACCCAACATGCCCATCAGCGCCTGGGTGCTGCCGGTAAAGAGCCCCGTCCAGGCCGCCACCTGTCGTAAAAAGGCGGCCGGCTGCAACAGGTCCGGCGACAGTCCGGCCCCCTGCAGCACGCCGGCGTCGATCACCGCGCCGATGCCGCCGTTCACCGGCACGCCGGCCGCACCCAGGGGCGGGTTGGGGCTGTTGAACATCAGCCCCAGGGTGGCCGCTGCCGTGGGGCTGAACCCCAGCCCCGTCAGCAGCGGGGCGCCCAGCGCCGCCGGGGTGCCAAAGCCGGCCACCCCCTCCAGCAACGGCATCAAGCCCAGGCCGATCAGCAGCAGTTGGATGCGTGCATCCTGCACCCGCTCGCCCAGGTGCTGCCGGATGCGCCCCATGGCGCCGCTGCGCCGCAAATGGTTCATCAGCAGAATGGCGCCGAATACGATCAGGATGATATCCAGCGCCTGCAACGCACCATAGAGCGCCGCCGCCAGCCACCACAGCGGGCGCATGCGCCACGCCGCCAGCCCCAGGGCCGAGGCCACCAGCCAGCCCGCCCCCATGGCGCGCGCCGCCGGCCAGCGACGCCAGGCCATCAGCAGCAGCACCGTCACGATGGGGGCGGCGCCCGCCAGGGCCAACAGGGATGTGCTCACAGGGCAGGCCTCCTCGTACCGGTGGGTTGCGGTCGTTGCGGATTATAGCACAGCGCCGGGCGCCCCTGTGCTATACTGGCAGTGTGGGGCTTGGGAGAGGAGGCACAGATGGGCGCTCAGAGTGACCTGCGCAGCCGCTATCTGTATCTGGTGTCTCTGCTGACGCTGGTGATGGCCATCCTGGCGACGGCCGGCTTGATGCGTCAGGGCGCGGCGCTGCTGTACAGCCCGCCGGTGCCCGCGCCGCTCGCTCCCAAGGATCCCGTGGAGGGTGGCGACTGGCAGGCCTGGCAGAGCTGGCAAGCGGCCGCGGAGCGTCGTTCGGCCCTGCTGGGGCTGATGGGCAACGCTGTGTTGCTGGCCGTGGCCCTGACGTTGCACCGCTGGCACCTCGCCCGGGCTGGGGCAGGACAGCCGGCTGCAGAGCACCGGGCGGCAGAACCGCGGAGGGAGATGCCGGACCCACCCGCGCCCGATGACACTTTTGCCCGTTGACCGGCCCTGTGGGCCCGCAGGAGGCAAGATGCCCAACAACTGGGACGCGCGCTCCACCTATCTCTACCTGGTATGCCTGATCACGCTGATCATGGCCATCGTGGCGGCCGTGGGAACCGTGCGCAGCGTGGTGAGCCTGGCCTACCCCGAGCCGGCCGCTGTGCTCGATCCGCTGGCCGATCCGGAGCAGGCCGCCCTGGCCACGGCGCAGCAGCGCAGCTGGAGCCAGCGCTCGGCTGTGCTGGACCTGGTGCACAATCTGGCGATGCTGGCTATCGCCGTCCCTCTGTACATCAGGCACTGGCGGCGCATCGAGCGCGATTGAGCGTCCAGGGCTGGGCCTTCCGTTGCGCTGCCAGCCCTTCGATCACCTCTATCATGGTCTCATCGTTGCGCAGGGTCAGCGGAGAGAGCTCCCGCCCATAGGGGCAGGAGGAGGGCATCGCCCGTATCTGCGCTGGTTGCCGGCCCTTCCAGCCTCGCAGAGCGCCCTCCGGCCGTGACGCTGCGCCAACTACAGCCTCTCGATCACCTCTACCATGGTCTCATAGTTGCGCAGGGTCAGCGGAGAGAGCTCCCGACCATAGGGGCAGGAGGAGGGCATCAGCACGAATCCGCGACCGTTGCCCGCCGTTCCTTCCTCGATGGCCCGCTGCACCCGCTCCCGAAAGGTATCGGTGGGCAGGTTCTCGATCTCGCTCACTTCCAGATTGCCAAAGAGCACCATGCACTCCCCATAGCGCTGGCGCACCTCCTGCAGCTCCACATCCCCCTGCGGCGGCGGCTCGATGGGGTCCAGCCCGTCGGGCTCCAGCTCGGCGATGGCCTCGATCACCCGGGCGATGCGGCCGTGACAGTGCAGCCGGGCATACCCTCCGTGGCGCTGGATGGCCTGGATCAGCGGGGCGTCATAACGGTTGACATACTCCCGAAAGAGCCTTGGCGGCAGATAGGGCGGCGTGGCGTACTCGGGGCCCACCATGCGCCACAGGCGGCCGGGCAGCGCCGCGGCGGTGGCCTCGATCCGCGGAAGCAGCCAGGCCTGCAGGCGCTCCAGCAGCGCATGAAACAGCGCCGGCTCGGTGAGCGCGATCACCGTAAAGGTGGCCATGTCGAACAGCTCGGCCCCCAGACAGAGCGGGTCGGGGGTGTCGATCATCACGATGCCCGCCTCGCCCAATGCCTGCTCCGCCTCCAGCACGGGCCCGGTGTCCACGGTGGTGTCGGGCGTGGGTGCCGGCATGGCCAGCACGGCGCGCAGGTCCTCCACTCCCTTGAGCAGGTGCTCGGTGACCCACACGGTGTTGACGTCCCGGTCGCGCCGGGTGCGCGCCGTGAGGTCGCCCGCCGGCGTATGTACCGTCTGCAGCTCCAGGCGCGCGTCGCCAGCACAGGTCACACTGCGCTCGGCCCCTAGGGCGCCCATGGCGCGCGGCCCGTCGGTGAGACGCACGCCCCGCATCACGATGCGGTCGGTATGCTCCCGCGCCAGATCCAGCAGCGGCCACCAGGAGGGGTGGCTGTAGATGTTCCAGGGGTCGCCATCGCTGCGATCCTCATCCAGGCCGTTCAGCTCGTAAAAGGACACGGCCGGGCGATCCACCGGCTCTCCGCGCAGGGTGGCCATCAGGCGCTGCCGCCGGGTCATGCTGCCCGAATGGCGGCGGCTCGTGGCGCCCGTCGGGCGGAGGGTCTTGTCTTGGCAGGATGCCATGCTCTGCCTCCTGGTGTGGACTGTCGCCAGCATTGCTGCCGCCAGCGCCGTCGCTGGCGGCGACGGCTGCGTGGCAGCTGCTGAGGGAGGGTTACTGGGGCAGAAAAAGAGGCCCCGCGCGCTGCAGGCGGTAACCAGCCGGCGCAGGGGCCCCTCCAGTGCCGATACCCTAGTACTCGATGCCCCGACCCAGCTCCTTGGCCTGGGCCACCCAGTCCTGCACAAAAGAGAGCGGCGGGGTGCGCTTGGAGAACTTGGCGCCCGCGTTGACTTCGGCCAGCGTGGCGGCCAGGTTCTCGGGATTGCGCTTGGCCAGCTCGGCCACCGTGTCGACCCCGGCGTTCTCCAGCAGATCGCTGTATACGCCGGCGATGCCCTTGACGCGGGCCAGGTCCGCGCGGTTGGCCAGCTCCAGCACCAGGTCCGTGGAGATGCCGGCCTTTTGCGCCAGCGCCTTGCGGTCGGCGGGCAAGCGGCTCGCCTCGAGGAACTTGGCGCTGTCGTTCAGGCCCAGTCCCTTGAGGGTCTCGGCCAGCGCCGCATCTACGCCCCTGAGTTGTCCAATCGGTACAGTCATGATGCCTCCTGCATGTTTGGGTGGCGCCAGTGCGGTGATATTGCGCGGCGCGGGCACCGGCGCCCGAGGCGCCCGCTCCCTCTTCGCCCCAGGAATGGCCCTGGGACGTGGGACCCTAATAGATCTCGGGCACAAAGGTCTGGTCGGTGATCGGCGGGCGGATATAGCCCCCATCGGGCTGCCGCGGCGGCAGTTCCATAGGCTCTGGTGTCAGATCCTCATAGGGAATCAACGACAAAAAGTGCGAAATGGTGTTCAACCGCGCGATCTTTTTGTTGTTGGCGTTTACCACCCACCAGGGCGATTGCTTGGTGTCGGTGTACTTGAACATCTCGTCCTTGGCGCGCGAGTACTCTACCCAGCGCGAGCGGGCGTACAGATCCATGGGGCTGAGCTTCCAGCGCCGGGTGGGGTCATCCAGCCGGGCCTGAAAGCGCTTTTCCTGCTCGTCGTCGCTGATAGAGAACCAGTACTTGATCAGGATGATCCCCGAGCGGATGAGCATGCGCTCGAAATCGGGGCAGGAGCGCAAGAACTCCTGGTACTGCTCCTCGGTGCAAAAGCCCATCACCCGCTCGACGCCCGCCCGGTTGTACCAGCTGCGGTCAAAGAACACGATCTCGCCGGCGGCGGGGAGGTGCTCCACGTAGCGCTGAAAGTACCACTGGCTGGCCTCGCGCTCGGTGGGCACGCCCAGGGCCACCACGCGGGCACCACGGGGATTGAGGGGCTCGGTAAAGCGCTTGATGGTGCCGCCCTTGCCGGCGGCGTCGCGCCCTTCAAAAATCACGGCCACGCGGAGCCCCTTGGCCTTGACCCAGTTCTGCAGCTTGACCAGCTCGATGTGGAGCTTGAGCAGCTCGGCCTCGTACACCTTGTTCTTGATCGAGCGGTCCGGTCCGCCCTCGATGGAGCTGGCGGCGGCGGTAGCGGCCGCCGACGGCGTTTGCGGAGATTGTTCTGACTTGGCTCGCCCACCATCGCGCTTGGCCATGTCTCTTACCTCTTGCTGTGCTGGCCGGGCGCCCTGCGCACACCCCGCCCCAAGTGACGCCATCATTGCGCGGCCAATCTAACAACAGCGCCAGCCGCTGTCAAGTGCTTTTGATCACAACGGCTGGCGATAGTGCGAGCTGAGAGCGTCAGGCCTGGTCCAGCTGCGAGGTGCAGTTGGGGCAACGGGTGGCCTCGAGCGGGATCTGCGACTTGCAGAACGGGCACTCTTTGGTGGTGACCGGCGCCGGGGCTTCTTCCTTCTTGAGCTTGTTCAGACCCTTGACTACCAGGAACATGGCAAAGGCGATGATCACAAACATGATGATGGCGTCCAGGAACACGCCCAGGTTCCAGGTCACCGCACCGGCCTCGGCCGCGGCAGCGATCGAGGGATAGGGCCCGGCAGGGTTGCCCTGACGCAGAACCACGAACAGCTCCGAGAAATCCCCGCTGCGCAGCAGGCTGATCAGCGGCATCACAATGTCCGTCACCAGCGAGCTGACGATCTTGCCAAAGGCGCCACCGATGACCACCGCGATGGCCAGATCGATGACGTTGCCCTTCATGGCAAACTCTTTGAATTCCTTGATCAACTCCTTCATCGCACGCTCCTCCTGTGTGTACTCGTTGGCCCGCCGATGGGACCCCTGTCGGCGCTGATACTACCACCGGGTACCACAAGAGCCAAGTCGTCCAGCACTTTAATCCAGCGGGAATTCGGGGTAGACTCGAGCACAGCCGATGGGAACCTGATGGATCCGTCGTGAGGAGGGGTTCCGTGAGGATGCTGATGGGTCGCTGGGGCGGGGGGCTCGGATGCCTGCTGGCGTTGCTGATGGCGCTCGCCGGGCTGCCTGTGGTGCCCTGCGCCGCCGCTCCGCCGGTCCAAGGCGTGCAGTCTCCCGCGGGCCCAACTCCCACGGCGCCCGCTGAGGCCGCCTGGTATCGCTATCAGGGCGAGGCCGACAGCGGCCCCCTCGCCAGTGTCAACTGTGGCCCCAGCGTGGTGGCCATGGCCATCCAGTTCCGCGGAGGACCGCGGGTCCCCGTAGGGGCCATCCGCCAGGTGATCGGTGGCGCCTCCTTTACCTATGCAGCCGACCTGCAGCACGCCCTGGATCACTGGGAGGTTCCCCATCAGGCGTTGCGCTCGCTCTCCGAGTTGGAGCAGGCGCTGGCCCGGGGCAGCCTGGTGCTGGCGCACCTCTGGATGCACCCCGTCACCCCGGGGGAGGATTACGCCACGGCGTACAGCTCGGCGGAGGAGCACTCTGGTCGTTTTTACGCCTATGGCGGCTCGCACTGGCTGGCGCTGCACACCCTCACGTCAGACGGCGAGTGGTTCATCGCCCATGATCCCAACGTGCGCGATGGCCAGGGCATCTACTGGTACGATAGCGGGGTGCCCAAGGGACTCAATCGCTGGTACCGCGCCGCAGAGGTCTCCGCCAGTATCGAGGCCTATGGGATGGAGGTGCTGGAGGTGCCCGCGCCGGGCAACCGATTCGACGGACCGAGCGCGGCCGCCGCTGAGCAGGAGGGCGGCCTGTGGCACCGGGTGGGTCCCGGTGAGACGCTGGGAGCCATCGCATGGCATTACGACGTGTCCAGCCGGGCTATCCACGATGCCAACGGCTTGAGCAATGACAACCTGCTCTGGATCGGGCAACAGCTGTGGATCCCCGGGGCGGAGCGGCCCGCCTCGCGCAACCAAGGCGAGCCCCGTTGGCACACGGTGGCGGTCGGTGATACCCTTATCGGGCTGGGGGCGCGCTATGGCGTGCCCTGGCGCGACATCGCCGCCGCCAACGGCCGGCTGGGCAGCGGCTGGATCCGCATCGGAGAGCGCCTGCGCATCCCCTGAGGG
>JAAYED010000302.1 GCA_012728955.1 Chloroflexota bacterium | reverse complement strand
CCCTTGATGCAGATACACCGCACCGGGATGTGCCCGAAAAAAGACCGAAGCGGCGTCCAACTCTTCCAGTATCGCGTCTCCATTGGAGGTATCGATCAGCAGATAGGGATTGCCCTCGGCACTGCGCAGGCTGATCTGAGGGGCTGGGGAGCTGCTGTCCGGGTAGAACCAGCGCCCATCGACTGCGTGCAAGCCTCCCTGTTGCGCCAGTTCGCCGAGGCTGTCCGACGCCGCGGGGCCGAACAGGGAGAGGTCGCCCGCTCCCAGGGGGGACTCAAAGGCTGCACAGCGCAGGTGTGCCTTTAACAGATGGGGATTATCCGGGTTCACCAGTGCAACTTCAGGTGTCCGTCCAAAGAGTTCGGAGGGGTGCTGCATATAGTACTGGTCCAGCGGGTTACTGTAGCCCAGGAGGATGGTGAGCGATTCCTCCTCCCCACGTCCCGCACGACCGGCCTGTTGCCACATGCTGGCGATGGTGCCGGGGAATCCCACCAGCACCGTGGCTGAAAGGGCGCCTATGTCAATGCCCAGTTCGAGCGCGTTGGTGGAGGCCACAGCCAGCAGATCTCCCGATACCAGTCGTTGCTCGATGGCGCGTCGCTCCGCTGGCAGGTAACCGGCCCGGTAGGGGGCCACCCGTTCGACGAGTTCGGGCTCCTGACGGGCCAAGAGGCGGCGCGTGTATAGAGCCACGAGCTCGGCCAGTTTGCGGGCTCGAACAAAGGTGATGTTTCTCAACCCGTTGCGCACCAACGTGCACAGGATATCCGCCGCATCGGCGTTGATGCTGTGGCGGGTGCCCCGCTCGGGGTCCTCCAGCGCAGGGTTCCACAGGACAAATTGACGGGCGCCGCTGGGCGAGCCGTCCCGATCCACCAGTGCTACCGGTTGCCCCACCAGCCGTTCGGCATGCTCCCGGCCGTTGGCCAGAGTGGCGGAACAGAGCACGAACTGGGGCGCCGCACCGTACAGCTGCGCCAGGCGCCACAGGCGGCGCATCAACAGGGCAACGTGCGATCCAAAAATGCCACGGTACACGTGGGCTTCATCCAGTACCACAAAACGCAGGTGCCTGAGAAAGGTGCCCCATCCCGTATGGTTGGGCAGAATGCCGATGTGCAGCATGTCCGGGTTGCTCAGCAACACAGAGGCGTGCCTGCGCAGGCGTGTGCGTGTTCCGGGCGGGGTGTCGCCGTCGTACACGCCCTGCCGCAGCCCATCCAGGGAACTGCCAGCCACCAACTCTTTCAGGGCGCGGCACTGATCTCGCGCCAGCGCCCGTGTGGGGAAGAGGTACAGAGCGCGGGACATGGGCGTCCTCAGGATCGCCTCCAGCACGGGAAGGTTGTAACAGAGCGTCTTGCCGCTGGCGGTGCCCGTGGCAACCATCACGTTCTCGCCGTCGCGGATGGCATCGATGGCCCTGGCCTGGTGGGCGTACAGCCTGGTCAGCCCACGGTTTTGCAGCAGCGCTTCAAGCTCTGTGGGCCACGGGCGCGCCACCATCGCATACTCGGCCTCACGGGCGGAGAGGTGCTCAATGTGTACCATCTGCCCCGCATAGCCGGGTGCAGCAGCGAGCTGTTCCAGCACCCCTGCGATCATCCGCACCTCCCGGCCCTGGGTCTGGCAGCCAGGACGGGCTGACCGGTTTGGCAACGGATCATCCAGCATCTAGAATCTGCCTCAGAGGTCAGGGCGCCAGGGTGGCGCGCAGCCGGCCGGCGGCAGACAGGGGGATCGATGAGGAACATACTGGTAACAGGTGGTGCTGGTTTCATAGGTTCCAACTTTGTGCATCACATGCTCAGGGAGCACCCGGATTATACCGTGGTGGTGTATGACAAGCTTACCTATGCAGGAAATCTGGACAACCTGAAGGATGTTGCGGAGAATCCGCGCTATGCCTTTGAGTTGGGCGACATTTGCGATGCGGCTGCCGTGCGGGCGGCTATCACCGCGCACGATATCGATACCATTGTCAATTTCGCCGCCGAGACGCATGTGGATCGCTCGCTGTCGGACGCAGGCAGTTTTGTGATGACTGACGTCTATGGCACCCATGTCCTGCTGGAGGCAGCACGGGAACTGCATCTGGAGCGCTATCATCAGGTGAGCACCGACGAGGTATATGGGCAGGTGCTGGAAGGAGCCTCCCTGGAGACCGATCGCATCGAGACGCGCAGCCCCTATTCAGCAAGCAAAGCCGGGGGCGATCTGATGGTGCTGGCCTATCATGTGAGCTTTGGCGTGCCGGTAACCATCACCCGTGGGTCCAACAGCATCGGCCCGTACCAGTATCCCGAAAAGGTGGTGCCCCTCTT